>JAJFUZ010000039.1 GCA_021372155.1 Parachlamydia sp.
TTTTGAACTTTGCCATCAGTTAGGTCTGGTATGTTACAGCACACCCTTCGATGACACTGCCGTCGATTTTCTGGAAATGCTTGGCTGTCCCTGTTACAAAATCTCATCTCTTGATATTGTGAACCATCCCTTGATTCAAAAAGCCGCTTCGACTGGAAAGCCGCTTATGATTTCCACCGGCGGAGCCACGATCGACGAAATCCAGGAAGCAGTGGCGGTCGCCAGAAAGGCGGGTTGCAAAAATCTGATCCTGATGAAATGCACCTCATGTCATCCCGTAGACCCGATTCCCACTCATGCACACGAAAGCAATTTGAGAACATTACCTCACATGATGGATACATATAATACGCTGGTTGGTCTGTCGGATTACACAAAGGAATTGGGCGTTTCTATCGCAAGTGTAGCTCTGGGATGCTGCGTGATAGAAAAGGCCCTGATGATCAATCCTGATAATCGCAACTCGCACACCTGTTATCTGGATCCCTGGGAGTTTAAACAATTGGTCAAAGAGACAAAACGAGCCTGGGAAGCGATGGGGAACATCCATTATGGCTTAAACCCTCACAAATCTGGCCATCCTTCCCTAAGGCCCTCGCTCCATTTCGTTCAGGATCTGAACGCTGGAGACAGAATCGAAATCGTAAGCGTCCGATGCGTCCGCCCATCTGGCGGTATGCTGCCAAAAGATCTGGACAAGATCATTGGCCTGCAACTGCATCAATCAGTCAAAAAAGGGACCCCCGTGACATGGGATCTGTTTAAGCCCTAATCCTAGTACATCCATCTCTTTTTGCCTTTTATACCCAATATTTTTTTATCATGATGGTTGTTGTAGCCTTTTAACAATACAATAAGAGGTATGTCATGACTAAAAAAAAAGCCAATCCCATGAGTCGGGAAGAAGCTGGACGCAAAGGCGGACAGGCTGTCGCTGAAAAATATGGCACCGAATTTTATCATCATATTGGTCAAAAAGGCGGCCAGAAGGTAGCAAGAGAATATGGCTCAGATTTTTTCTACGCCATTGGCCAAAAGGGAGGGCAAAAAGTCGCCCGGGAGCATGGCCCTCAATATTATCACGATATTGGGCAAAAAGGGGGCCGCAGAGTAGCCGAGGAATATGGACACGATTATTATCACGCTATTGGGCAAAAAGGAGGACAAAAAGTTGCCCAGGAGTATGGGACGGAATTTTTTCGTGAAATCGGTCATCGGGGTGGCGAAACTGTTAAGGAGAAATATGGCTCAGCCTTTTATCAGGAAATCGGCCGCAAGGGAGGAAGAGGCAGATCCTAAGAATAAAAACAGCCCAGATTCATTCATATGAATCTGGGCTATTAGCCTTGCTCTAGAAGGCAATGCCAACCCCTACGCCAAAGCGATCGAGGCTGCGGCGCATCCTTGCCTCTCCGCCACCCAATAGTGTTGGAACAGCGTGCGGTCCTTTGATGCTGCGTTCAAAACCATGCTGATAGAAGATATCAAATTCGATGCAGTCCTTCCATGCGTAGGTGGCTCCCAAGGTCAAGTAGTGCTGGATTGGAGAGCAATAGAGCATATCCCAGAAGGCCTGGCATTTATTTTGAATTTCGCGTTCATAGATATAGCCAGTCCTGAGGACAATCTCAGGAGTCAAGGCGTAATCCAAACCCACATGGAGGATCAGATCATTGTTCAATCCCAATGCTGGTCCATGTTTGGAGCCCCATTTGTGTGTCATGTGGTCCCCGGGATTTTTTTCAGCTCTGAGCCGACGCACCCAAATGTATTCCACATCAAATGCAAGCGTCGTACAAGGCAGCATGCGCCATGCGAAGCCTGCAAGAGCCTTTTGGGGATTGTGGAAAACACCATGCTCTGGGATAAATCCTTTGTATCGATGGAATCGACTCATCTTTGTTTCAGGTCTGAAACTGACGCCGATTTCAAACTCAGGTGTCACCATCCAGTGCCAACCAATCGTCAACCCGAGGCCATAATTCCAATCATAGCCTCGATTTGTGAACCTGCCCGGCGATTCAGTAAAGCGGCGGTGGTCCAAACTCTGCAGCCCGCTGACCTTATGCCTTCCTGCCAGGATATCCAACGACAGACCCAGCTGATGCGAATCGAGGCTGATGGCGGCAATGGCGGAACCGCAATACTGCTCATAGCCTCTGCCGAAAGACGTAGTCCCCAGCAGCTCCGAGTGCTTATTAAAATGTGTTTTCTGACAAAAGCGATTATAGAATATGAAACCCACACTTACATTAGAGCAAACTCGGCTGATTGACCCAATGGCTGCACTGGGTGTCCAGGTGCGGCGCCCTGAGGCATGCAAATCCCCCCCTGAGAATCTATTCTGCGAAATTCTGGCATCATAAGGAGAGAAATTGCTTGAGATCCAGAAGTCTCCACGATTTCCTAAATAGACAGCCAAAGCAGGGTTGTAAGCTGTCGAAAGGGAATCCTGTGGATACGCGACAGCTGCATTGCCCATCCCCAGCGCTTTGGCACTTGTGGCTTGGACTTCAACTGACAGACTCAAAACAGCTGATAGTGCCAAGACGACTAGTTTAGATTGAATACTCATAATGACCCTCCGGGTTGATACAAGTTTAAAATGCACTAGCGAGCTTCCTTAGACGCACTCCTCATCGGTAATTGCAATATCGGTGGCACCCTGTTTCTCCAGGATGTCACAGGCTGCCTGGAGTTCATTTCCTGTCCTGCCATGCACGGACATCAGGATGTGGCCTTTTTTCAGGCCTGCCTCATACTGCTTTGCTTCATATTCAGGAATGCCCCAGCCAACCAGCGATCCAATGGCCAGACCGAGGCTGCCTCCAACGGCAGATCCGCTGAGAGCCGCGAGGATAGGACCTGCGGCGATGAATAAGCCCAAACCAGGAATGCTCAAAGCCCCCAGTCCAATTGTAAGACCGAGCGAGCCTCCAATCACGCCACCAGCAGTCGCTCCTGCCGCTGCGCATTCAGCCGCTTTCGTATGCTTTTCCGTTCCCAGAACTGGCATGTTTTCATGCTTTCTACATAGTCCTGAAATAGCTTCATCTCCCGATTTTGGGGCAAGAATTGAAATGCAATCCTCATCAAACCGAGCCGACAATAAATTGCCGACAATGCGATTGACCTGTGCCTCATCTTTGACTAAACCAAAAACTGCCTTATTCATAAAAACCTCCTTTTTTTGGGATCTATTTGCCTATCTGCAACTTGTTTTCGAGACGGTTATTGCCTTTTAACCTGTCGGCAATCCTTTCGACTTTCTCCTTTTCGGCCTGGTTTCTAACCATGCCAGTCAGGGTGACGACACCCTCTCTGGTAATAATCTGAACGTTTGCTGCTGACATCGACAGCTCTTTGTCCGCGACGACTGCCTGCCGTATTTTTCGTGTGATCATTTGATCTTCTGCATTTTCAGACTGATCCAAGGCTGTAACGTCCTGACTGACTTCAGTGGAATTAACCTGTTTCTGACCGGAAGGATTGCATGCCAGAAGTAAACCCGCTAAAGAGCCAGTGATAATCAGTTTTGCTTTCATGACAACCTCCTACATCTAAGTTGTGAGAGCACTATCGCTCTGTAAAATAGGCTAGAATCATTAGTTTTTATTTGCAAACAGGAACAACAAGATTTTCTGTCTATTTTGGACGAGCCAGCTTAGAGGCATATTCCTATGTATTTCATGCTCACAGCATGTTGTAGACATCACTCAACAATTTTTCTAATAGCTGGTCCGTTTTCACTATCCCTTAAAATGGACCGACTGTTTAACCTGGATTTGTAAGGCATTTGTAGCCTGCAGGAAATATCCTTCCTGCCACCAAAACCTTACTTGTGTTGCTAGTTACCAACTCTCAAAAAGGAGGAAAACTATGAAGCTGACAAGACAACAAGCCGCATTAAAGGCTTCTTCCATCTCTGCCCAAAGAACAATTGAACAGAAATCAGATGCAGCCAGAAAGGCCGCAAAAACACGCTGCTACTATATTGATCAGGCATTGAGATTAGGTGTCTCTGGTCCAATGACCTTCCAGGATGCTGGCAAGAAAGGGGCATCCATCCGATGGGGATATGCGTGAAAATCATGGTTCAAGCATTTATCGCATTGAAATATATGCTACAGTGGCTTGCAATGATTGTGAGGGATGTATTGATCTCCAAAGCAGGTGCGAAACCTGCAGGCTCTTAAAATATTGAAACGAAGGAGAAAATTATGAACAGCATGAAATACTTCTTAAGCGCCATAATCGCAATGACCGCCTTAAGTGTCACTGCAGATGCAACATGCAAAAATTGCCAAACCCTTCCGGCCTATGAACGAAAAATAACCGCCGTTGATGTTCAGGACAAAGGGAGCAGTCTCATCAGTCTGGATGATGGATCATCTTGGGAAATTGTAGGCTTTCTCGTTGGCAAGGACAGCGACGTGAGAAAGTGGAAAAAAGGAGATGAGATCGATCTCTACTGGAGCCCTCCCAAATCGAAGGGTATCTTCTGCATCAATAACCGCCAAAACGATGGACAGCCAATCGTCCTGCTCAGATCGGATTCTTTAAACAGTTTTCCGACCATCGTTGAAATCCTTAAAGATGGCGAGTACATCAAACTGAGCGACAATTCTCTCTGGGAATTCAGCTGGTGGGGCAAAACATCGACTAAACATTGGAAATATGGACAGCACGTCCTCGTCCAAGGCACTGGCAAAAGGAATAACTATTCCCTCGCCAACCTGGACCTTTCTGACGACTCGATCATCAATATCAAATTCGCTCACGCCTCGTTCATCAAGTTTGAAAACTAGCCAAAATGCCGAAGCTGCCCGCAAGGGCAGCTTCGGCTTTTCTCTCGGTTGACATTTATATCCCTATCGCCAATTCTTTCTCAGATGAACAAAACTCTGAATCTTACTGGCCAGAAACTTACGTCGATTCCACAGGCAGTTCTGGATCAAATCATGCTCGAAGAGATCTGGCTGGATGACAATCAAATCGACGAGATCCCCTGCTCCATTAACAGGTTAAACCGACTGAAACGGTTGAGCCTCTACAAAAATCAGCTGCAGCACCTTCCAGACTCTCTCTTTGAACTTGAAAATCTTGAGAGGATAAACATCAGCGTCAACCGGCTTGTCTCCCTTTCTGAATGTATTAGCCGTCTGCATCGCCTTGAAGTGCTCGATCTCAACCACAATCAATTGACCCATCTGCCCAATTCCTTGGGAGAACTTGGCAACCTTCGCTTTCTCTACTTGGCAGGCAACAGTTTGGAAACTCTACCAGATCCCCTTGGCCATCTGAAGAGTCTGACCTACCTGAATATTTCTGAGAACCGCTTCACCGCCCTGCCTTCTTGTCTCGCAGGTTTTGAAAATCTCATCGAGCTGCGCATCTATCACAACCGCATCTCTGCTCTGCCAGATGATATCGGAAAGCTTCAGCAGATCCGGGAACTGCATGCCACCCACAACTGCATTGCCAGCCTCTCTCCGTCAGTCGGATTGTTGGCTAATCTGCGCAAGCTAATGCTAGAGAACAATCTTCTGCAGCAGTTGCCAGACAGCATTGGTGAATTGAAAGGCCTCTCAGAGCTGGATCTCAGGTCTAACCAGCTTCTGAATTTGCCGGAAACTGTCGGACAGCTTATCTCCCTCAGGCTGCTCGATTTGAGGTTCAATCGGCTCTCTACTCTACCCTCCAGCATCCTCTCTATTCCCTCTCTGGAAAAGCTGGATGTCAGAGGCAATAAAGGGCTGCATATTCCACGCTGGTTTCAAGAACTGGAGGAGCGCGGCTGCACGGTATATTATTAAACCGTTTTATTACACCCAAGAGAGCAGCAGCTGATCCATCCAGAATGGATCCCAGGGCTGATTTGTTTGGCCCAGGAAACCCATGTGGCTGCCATGTTGAGTGGCATAGATTTCTACCTGAGAAGGAATTGAGATCTCTTCCAGGCACTCCATCGAGACAAAGAGGTCGTCCTCTGCAAAGAGGAGCCGCGTGGGGCAGCGAATCTTATCGATAAAGAATTTGCTGCTGCACTTTTGATAATATTCATCGGCACCGCTGAATCCCCACAAGGGCCCCGTCACCTTATCATCATAGGCGTAGATCGAATGGAAATTCTCCTTCACCCAGGGCCTTGCCTGCTCCAGAAGATGTTTGAGATAGTAGCGATGATAAAGAAAATTGCCTTTTCGCTGAATCCAGCGAGTCGTCTGCGCCAGGTTGATGCTTGGACAGACGGCAATAACCTGTTTGAGAAACTTGCCTGCCTCTTCCCCCAGTTCCCCTGCTAATTTCAAAGCAATATTGCCTCCCAGCGAAAAGCCTATGAGGGTCAACTCCGACTCTGGCGTTTCTTGTTTCAGCTTTTGCACCACGTGCAGAACATCTGCGCTGTTCCCGGCGCTGTAAGGCAACAGCGATAGCCCCTTTCCCGATCCGCTTCCCCGCAGATTGATCCATAAGACCTTAAATCCCCTTTGAATGAGCTTCCGCGCCATTCGAACCATATAGCGGGAGGTGTGGCATCCTCCCAGACCATGTAACAGAGCCACTGTGGGATCGCCGATTTTCCATCCGTCGGGTGTCGAAACTTCACAGGATAGCCGGTCATGATTCCCGATATCCACCAGCCATTGTTCAGACGCAGGGGGCTTTCCCGCCGGCAGATAAGCGGGAACGATCAAGTGAAAATGAGGGGATGTGATTCCCCAAAGGGGCCGGAAGTCGAGCTTTTGGATCATGATTATAAAATGGGAGTGGGAGCGAAGCCTGCCGCAGTCAGAAAGTGCAACACCTGCGCTTTTGCAGCGGGGTCCTTGAACCAGCCTTCGGCATGGCGAATTTTGGGATTGTCCATCGAAATATGGGATCCCCCATGCCTTACAGTCAGACCAGCGAGCTTTTCTGATTCAGCCGGTTGAATGACGCCATCATGTCTGTTATTTAAGATGCATAAAGGACCTGAAACCTGGGGAACCACGGTTGCGGCGTCAAAGTCCATCCCATTGTATTTCAAAAATGCTTCCACAGCACGACGAACCAGCCATTTCGACGTCATGGGATACGTGCATAGGTAATCCGCCACAGCATCTGTCAATGTCACAAACCCTTGATCGGCAAATCCCAGTGTGCCTGGAAAGGTGGCGGCCCCTATCATTGCAGAGATTGATCCAAGGCTTGTGCCCTTCCACAGAATATGTTGTGGGGCCAGTCCTTGGCCTGCTAAATAGGCATGAAGGGCATTCACGGTCTGCTGAACCTGCTTGCGGGAAGGAATATGGAGCGTTTTTGCGTGTTTGTCTTCAAAAACGACCACATTGTATCCCTGCACTAAAAATGCCGCAGCCTCCTGAGACATCAAAAAGCTGTAGAGGGAGCAGTAAATCCCTCCTTTCAAAACCACTGTCCTCGGCTGAGCGCACACCGAAGGATCAGCTCTCGCTTCGACCTTTAATTTGCTGCTATCTATTCCATGATGAGTTAAATAGACCAAAATTTGCTCATAGTCTTTGCGATTGACCAGATAGGTCTTGCCGTCCGACTCTAATGACTCCCAAGTTCCCTGCTCACGGCAACTGTTGAGAAGTCCCGCATCGCGCAATTTGCTGGAAAAATCCTTTTCAACAGGGCCAAACTCAATCGCTGGAAAAGTTTGCGTTGCAGAGACAAGAGAGACAAAATGGCCTCCCCAGTCTTTGATCGCTTGAAGAAAACGGTCGGCTGTTAAATGAATGATCTTAACTTCGATCTTCTCTTCAGTGAAAAGAGAATGTTCCATCCCCTTTAGAAACAGATAGCCCTGCCTGACAATCTGATCGCGAGGCCTTTCAAGGGCAGGTTTCTGACAATCCAGGAAGCGCTGTAAATATTGCCCGCCATCAGCCTGTCTGCTTGTCTCAATGTTTTGAGCGAGCTCTGTCACCTTTTCTGTTGTCTGAATTCGCTGCTTGACTTTCGCAGCCGCAGCCTCGAGCTGTTCGCGCAGTTCGCGGGATTTTTGCTCGCGATATGTTCTTTCCTCTTGCGTAATCGGTTTGGCATTGGGCTTCCCCTCCAGACAGCTAGAGAAGTAATTTTGAAGACCATGCTCTTGAAAAGATTGCAGAGCCGTTTCAAAAACACTCAAAATGGCTTTGGTCTGCGGGTCTTGATGATCGGCAACTTCTTGCACGATGGCATCGACATCTTGGAGAAAAATGGCTAGATTATCCAGGTCTTTTCGGGTTGAATCTCTGTACCACAACCTGCGTTCAGCAGCCTGGTAATATTTCCAAGCCCATGATAAACAACCATCTGAAGGACTGCTGTATTTTGTGATGGTAAATGTTCTTCTGGAAGTATTGGGACTGTTGGAAATTGTGATTTGGGGCCGCTCGCCAGGGCGCAGGGAGGCCAAATCGTTAAGATGACCAATATCTGATCGAGCATGCTCAACTAAGACAGAACCAAAACCCATGTTCGCACCGCCGTTTTCATGCTAAGTTTCACATATAACAGAATCCGATTAAACAAGCACAGTTACTTTGGAACTGGGCATCCTACTGCTTCAGCCACTGCGTTATGCGCATTTCCTGCCATCAAAAATAATCCCGACATCGCTTGCTCGTCAATGGCCTGAACAGTTTCCAAGAACTTATTTGCAATAGGGTTATCCATATCCTGGCCAATTTTAATGTATGCAAAATCTCCTTGAATACGGGTGCTATGCGAATAGCAAAAGACCTCTTTTTCTTTTGTGTATTCGAGACAGCGCGCCTTGTGCGCCTCTAGCATGCCAGCAACTTCATTTTGCACAGCCTCCACGCATCCTTTTTCCCTGGTCGCCTGGACACAGGAGCTTTTTGAATATTGTGAAGTCCATGCAAATTTAAATTTTGCAAAAAATAAATTATCTGGAATCGTAGCAGATTTCTCGGGAGGAATCCATCCCATTAGCGTCGCGCCGAAATTCGGAACCACATCATAATCCGCCATAAAATATCGGAGAGTAAATTGAATGTGCGGCAGCTTACGCACAAGCTGGATAAATTCATCTGCTTTTTCCTGCTCCACCCCTGGGCAGCTGAAAGCGTAGGTTTCTATTGCTGATATTGAAGTTTCTTTCAATTTACCCAACCATGCAGCGCAGTACTTCAAGCATCTCTGGATGTCCGTGCCTGCCAAACTATCGCCCTCTAATATAATTTTGAATTTTCTGTTCACTTGCGGGAACTTCTCTTTGAGCTTTTTGAGGCATTCTTTAATTTGTTTTTTGATATATTTTTGGGCCTCTTCGTAACTTCGCGATCCAGGCCCTTCGGGGAAAAGGGTCGTTGAATATCTTTCAGTAGGACTTAAGTTGCGCCACCATGAGTCTGCATCCGAACTGCCTCTGAAAATCACCCTTAGACTAGGCGTATGGTCCACATAAGGGGGATCATCCGCAGAGGATACATGGTCAATTCCTCTGGCAGGAATGGCACCGATGGCATACAATCCTGGTTGGCTCACGATTTTATGAGCTTCCAGACATACCAAACGGTTATTCACAAAGTTGGGATAGAGAACTCCTTCAATGAATTTGGAATTCTTTCTGCAGAGATTATAGCTGATTTTTTTGGCATCAAATTCGGCATGGCCGAAATGGCGAAGATAATAAAGCTTATCTTTTTTATCCACAGTATGCACATCTCTTCTCTGCTCTCCCTCCATCGAAAAATAGAGATCGCGATGGGTATCTTTAATCGGCATATAATTGATGATAGCACGACAGGCGTTCACGAATTTCAGGTCTTTTAGAAATTGAGGCTGCTTTTCTATTAAGCTATTCTTGATCCAATCCCCTGAAAAATTGCGCACGCGCGCTAAGCATTCGCATAGCTGTTCATCCGTCCATTCTTTTACATTTCCGGGATAGCGAGCCAAAAATGGGGCAAAAAAAGAATGATCTCCTGCGTCTTTCATTTTTTGCAGGGCTTCTAAATTAAGATTCGCAAGCGCGCTGACGATGAGACATTTGACTTTTGTCGGAGAGATAATTTCAATTTCCGGCTTATTCAAAGCGTAAAATTCAAAAATCTGGGCAATGAATGTATCGCCAAATTGCTTGGACAGAGCAGTTTGCACTCCCTTTTTGTTCAGATAAGGGATTGTCGCGTTAGCATTGAATTGATCCACGTAGCAATCGCCGCCCTCTTGCCTGGGTGGGAAAAGCAGTCGCGTTAATTGCTGCACATATCCACCGGCTTGCTCTTCTGCAGCTTTGGCTACACTTTCCACTCTGCGTTTGATGTGTTCGGCTAATACTTGATAGTCTTCAAGAGCAGTTGTAGTGCGCTCCTTCTGTTTCATAAAGTAGCTAGAACTGCTCGTCTGGAAAGTCGCGACAAGATATTGCACCGCTTTTTCAGAGGATTGGATGGCTTCCTTCAAACGATACAGGCGCTTTGATTTCTTGGCGTCTGTTTCATGCTGCATATCTTCAATACAGGTTTTCGCGTCTTGAAACAGTACTTTAAGTTTATTAAAAAAATCTTCAGAATCATGTCCCTCAGCAAAAAGCTTATAAACTGTTCTTGTCGTATTTTGCCAGGCTTTTCCATACAAAGTTTCAGGCTTATGATAGGTAATGGCGACCTGATAAGTTCTTCTCTTTGTTTTAGGATCAACAAGCACGTCGATGCGTCCTCGCTCTCCCTCTTGAGCATGGGCCAAAACCTTAAAGTTGTTAACGAATGTTTTGAGATTTTCGGATGAATATCGCGATAGATTATTCACAGTTATTGTCCTTTTATTTCTACTATTAATAATTAACAAAAGCGTATATTCGAATGTCCCCCCTCCTTAAAGGAGCGGGGGAACAAATTAGTTTCATCTAAGCAGCTGGAGCAGCCACTCTTTGATTCAGGAAAGAGCCTTGCGTTGCTCCAATCTGTTTCAGAAACTGATCGATTTGTTGCGAGGCCTTGGCATCTTTGTACCATCCATCGGCATGCTTGATACTTTCATTATTAATATGGACGACACAATTCTGCTTATTAGCAGGTAGTAGTTTGCTTAAGCCCTGCCGAATATACCCAGGAATCAACTCATCGCGATCATTCTCAATCAGACAAACCGGGCCTTGAACTTTAGGAAGAGCATGTTCCAATGTATGGGCGCAATCATTGGCGCTCGCCGCTGCTTCGATAAAAGGAGCGCGGAGAAATGACGGAATCCATTTGCCCCATTTCGTTTGGCCGGCATATCCCGATGCGATATCGGAAAAACGCACAAAGGATTGATCTGCGATGACGGCTGAACGTGAATATTTAGCCGCTGCGACGACATTGGGAACTGCCCCAAAGCAGGTACCTTTCCAGATGACGTTCTCGGCTTTGATTCCAGGCTGCTCTAGGACATGCTTGTAGATCGCATCTCTTGCTGCACCAGTATGGGTCACCGATTCCGAATCCCAGACCGTTTTGTTTTTGTCTTCAAAGATCACAACATCGAGTCCTCGAATCAAGAATGCGCTCACCTCACGAGCCGTGTTGTAGCTTTCAAAATGGCTATAGATGGCACCGCTTAAAATGACCGTCGACTTCGCCTGGCAAACCTCATTGCACCTGTCCCTGACTTCAATCTTGTGAGGATTAAGGTTACCTGTGACTTGATTCTTGTATTTGGTTGTTGAAACTTCAGCATAATCTGCAACGGTTACGATATAGGTTTTACCTTCTGATTCGAAGGATTCCCATTGGCCATCCCCATACTTCGATCCGAGAATGCCCATATCCTTCAGATATTCTTGAAAGTCTTTGTCTTTAGGCAGCCCTTTTGGCATCTCTATGGCTGGAAATCGTACGTTTGATGCTCGGTCGACCAGATCGACAAATTTACCGCCGACTTCTAGAATTTTTTTGTGGAAATTTTCAGATTTGATGGAGAATGCTCTGACATCCAGCTTTTCGGATGCTTTTAGAAAAACTTCTTCTGCACCAATACCAAAATATGCTTTACGAACGTCTTGAGAATGATCCGATTTTTTGCCTTTGATGCAGGAGTAAAACTTGTCGCGGAAAAATCCTGTAACGGGGGCGAACCATCCGTTGTCGGAGAGGGACTCCGCACGCGGCGGCTGCGCCGACGAGTTAGAAACTTGCGATGTGGATCCGATCACTTGGGCTTGGGCGGCGACTTTCAGCTGCGGTTGCGTGAGAGGAGGAGTGACCTGCTTTGGCATGAATGTCGAAGCAATTCCACCGAACCATCTACTAATTGTTGACGTCATAATGCCCACCTATATTTATTTTTAAAGCACATTCTCAGTTGATTTCTCAAATTTGTCAAGATTAATTTTGTGTTAATATTCTATTAAGAATTACTTGCCTTTTAAAATTGAAAGTATGATCTTGAATCCATGTCATTTACACCTTTTCGCGGCATCTATGCCGCTGCAGCAACTCCGATGCTTCTTGATCTTAGCTGCAACTATGACAAGCTTGCCGGCCATTACAGGGATCTGATTGCGAGGGGATGTACGGGCATTATTCTCTTAGGAACGACGGGAGAAGGCCCCTCTTTTTCGATCGAGGAGCGCAAAAAAGCCATACAGACAATGATTCCAATGGGTATCGACCCTCTGCGCTGCATTGTGGGGGTAGCTTGCTGCGCCGTCGTGGAAGCAGTGGAGCTTATCCAACAGGCTGCAAATTTACGCTACTCTGCCGCGATGATCGCTCCTCCATTTTACTTTAAGGGAGTTTCCGATGATGGGGTGATCGCCTACTATCGCGAGATCATTAGAAAAGCTCCGGGCATCAAAGTGATCCTCTATCACATCCCGCAGTTCAGCGGTGTTCCCATCACGCTTCCGATCATCCAGACCCTGTCTGAAGAATTTCCTGATGTTGTCATCGGAATAAAAGAAAGCGAAGGCAATCTCGATCTGACGCGCGCGATCCTTCGGCAATATCCCGGATTTAAAGTGTTTGTGGGCAATGAAACACAAATCTCTGAAGCGATTGAAGCCGGAGCTGCGGGGGCTATCTCAGGTCTTGCCAACATTTTTCCGGAATTGATTTGCAGACTTTATGAAGGACAAGGCCGACAGGCTGACGTGGAACGCATTATTGAAAGCTTGCAGGGCTATCCCCTTTTTCCAGCGCTAAAAAGTCTGCTTGAAAGTCGAAAAGGCGCCTCTTGGCATGCCATGCGCCCGCCCCTCATTCCTCTCGACGAAGTGCGGCGCATGGCGCTCAGCGATGCGTTAAAAGACCTCTAGAACTGAACCTTAACGGCTTTGCGAGCCTCCTGTTCCTGGACTTCAAACATTTCGACCGGTTGGTGGCCAAAGGTCGAGGCTAAAAGAACAGCTGGAAACTGCTGTTGGGCATTGTTGTAGGCCATTGCGGTGTTGTTGTAACCCTGCCTGGCAAAGGCGATCTGGCTTTCTGTTGCCGCAAGCTCATCCTGAAGCATTCGCATATTTTCGTTTGCCTTCAACTGCGGATAGTTCTCAGCCAGAGCAAAGAAGTTCCCCATCGCGCCTTTCAAAGCTGTCTCAGCGCCCATCAATGTTTTGATCGATTCCGCCGTCGGACCTCCCGCCTGTGCCAATGACTGACGTGCTGTCGCAGCCTGATTGCGCGCATTGATGACCGCTTCCAGCGTGCCCCTTTCGTGAGCCATGTAGCCCTTCACAGATTCGATCAGGTTAGGAATCAGGTCATATCGACGCTGCAACTGGACATCGATCTGGCTCCAGGCATTCTTGACAGCATTGCGCAGCCCTACCAGGCTATTGTAGATCCCTACACCCCAGATGGCCAGGACAGCAATGATACCAAAGATAATCAACCATGTCATAAACTTTCTCCGTTTTAACCCTGGGTAACACCGCGCTGTTTTTTTTATCAACTATTCTGTTATCCTATTTTTATGATTGTCGCCGTAGGATCCACCAACCAAGTCAAAGTCGACGCAGTCGCGCACGGCCTTCAAGGAGAAGCGATCACTTTGATCTCCCATCCGGCCGCATCCCTAGTTCGCGACCAGCCTTTGTCCGATGAAGAGACACTTCAGGGAGCCATCAACCGCGCCAAAGAGTGCCTGGACAAGACGCATGCTGCTGTGGCATTTGGGCTTGAAGGGGGCCTCATCTTCATGAACGATCAGGTTTATCTCTGCCACTGGGGAGCTCTGGTAGATCGAAATGACAACCTCCACATTTCAAACAGCCCGCTGCTCCGTCTGCCGCAGGAATATCGCGATGGTTTGCTCAATGGGCAGAATCTCGATGATATGATGGCCCACTTCACTGGAATTGCCAACATTGGCAAGAAAGAGGGTGCGATGGGCTATTTCACCCAGAATCGGCTCACCCGTTCTCAGGTACTCGCCCAAACAGTTAAAGTTCTGTTTGGGCAATATTGCTATTACAAAGCTAATTAATTAGTTGAAAATAATCTCATTTTTAATTAAACTATTTATGAGGTTTTTATGAAAAAATTATATTCTACTTTCCTGATGATCTGTCTCCTTTGCTCCAGCATCCAGGCCTCTCAACCCTACTATATCGGGGAATTAGGCAGCGCCTGGGAGTTTCCCAGCGACCATCTTCCCGTAGCAGCCACCTTCGGAAATGTGCATATTGCCTCCTGGAATATTCTGAACAAAAATTATCTCTTCCACATCAATGAAAACACGCAGGGGCTGCGCGACAGCGCCATCATGCGCGATCACCAACCTATCGATTCCACTTCGTTAACCCTGCGCGAAAGAATTGTGCTGCAGCAGATTTTGGAGATGATCAGCCATCCAACTCACCCCCGCTCCCTCATTGCTCTAGAGGAAACCCATCCGGATGTCCTGAATGCTCTGAAAGAAGAGCTGCCCGGCAACTGGGCCATTGCGACGCCGCCCGGACAACCACAGTCTCAAGACATCTATCTTTATAACAAAGAGATCTTCGAGATCGTTGCGGTTGATGCGGCAAAATATACGCCTGATAATTACAAGACGATCTTTTCCCTGACCCTGCGCGAAAAAGCGACCGGCGAAACCTTCCGATTCATCCAGTCGCACATTCCGGGAGGACCGGTCGACTCACCCGTCGCAGTCGCGAAATATGCTAAAGAGGCGATGAGGCAGTTCGACCCATCCCTCACCATTGCCCTCATGGGAGATATGAATCAATCCCCTGCTGTCATCGAAAAAGCTTTAGCCGGCGCTGCGAAAGAGGCCGGACTCCCCTTTCAGCCTTATGCCCATTTGCCCATCGCCTATCCTTCGCATGTAAACACGCGCCTAGAGGCTTCCTGGATAGATAACTTTTTCGTTTACTCCCCCAGGATTAACGTACAAGCTACAAATGAACCTTCAGAATTGTCGAGCGCCGTAGCCCCTGCGGTTACTGTCCTGCAGGCTGCAACATTGCATCAAGAGCTTTCTGGTAGTTCGGCTCCTTAGTAATCTCAGGCACTAGCTCGCGGTAGATCACCTTGTCGTTCTCATCGAGGACGACGACGGATCGCGATGCCAGACCAGCCAAGGGTCCGTCGATGATCAGGACGCCATATTTCTCGGCAAAGTCTTTGGAGCGCAGCATGGAAAGAGTGAGGATGTTCTTCAAGCCTTCATTTCCGCAAAACCGCCTCTGCGCAAAGGGCAGATCGGCCGATATAAATAGAATCATAATGCCAGGATTGGACTTCGCAGCATCGTTGAACTTTTTTGCCGAAAGGGCGCAGACATCGGTGTCGAGGCTGGGAACAATTGAAATCAGCTTGCGCTTGCCACTGAAATCATTCAATGTATGGTCTTTTAGATCTCCGTCTGTGAGCACAAAATCGGGTGCTTTGGCGCCTATCTGGGGCAGCTCGCCGTTTGTCTGCACTTTTGATCCTTTGAATGTGACGCTGACCATGGATATCTCCCTTGTTGGATTTCAGCATTCTAGTATCTCATGATGAAAATGTACTAACAATTTTTACAATGTGAGATAAATGACATCCAGATGGCTTCTGATCGCTTCAATGGCGCGCTTCTGGAAATCCCGTTCCAGCGGCTGCTTGCGGTTCATGTCGAAAGGATTCCCGAATTCGGGATCGACAAATGTCTCGCCGGCAAAGGTGCGCGGACCATCGTAGCGCGGTATCACGTGCCAGTGAAAGTGCGGGTTGGGCTTGCCCTCTTTCCAAGGCGGATCAGCCTTCTCCTGGCGATAGGCCATATTCATGAGGTAGGCCACATTGAAATGGGTGGCTCCAAAAACTTTCTGCAGTGCAGGAAGATAGCGCCGGAGAATTTCGCGGTATTCGCTAGCCTCTTCGTCTGTCATCTCCTCATAGGTGCCAAAGTGCCTTTTCGAGATGATAAGAGACCTGCCCAGATAGGCCTGATTCATCCAGTAGGTGATCTTCCAGTACTTTGTAAAAGCGATAATCGCAGCATAGTCCTTGCTGGGCGTGCATAGGATGCACTCAGGATCAAAATGGTCGGAAACATTTTCCGCATATGCGTAAAATTTGACCTCTTCGCCTGCAAGGGGCAGGAAAAAGAGAACGACTGTAACAAAAACCTTAAACATTATCACCTCATTGCTTTTTTGATTCTATCTCCCACGCCGACCAGCCGCTCTTTTGGCTCATTGGAAAAGACCAAACGCACATAATTTGCAGCCTTGGGTCCCCAGCCCACCATCGGCGTGGCTGCAATTTTTGCCTCTTTGAAAAGCTTATCAGATAAGTTCTTCGAGGACATGCCGAGAGCCGCTGCATCCAGAAGGAGAGACCAGCCACCGTGGGGAGGAATCACGGGAAGTCCTTCCAGCTCATGCAGGAGCGTATCGCGCCGTTCCTGCCAGATGTTGAGAGCCGTTTGGAGCCCATCATCTTCGGCATTGAGTCCAGCGGCGACTCCCGCCATGCTGATACCGGTCTGACAGACCACATTGGCAATGCTGACAAGCCCGATATCGTTCAAGATCTGCTGCGGCCCGACAACCCAGCCCACGCGCCATCCAATCATTCTCAACTCCTTGGAAGCGGCGCCTACGGTGATGGTGCGTTCCTTCATGTCGAGAAAAGAGGCCGGATGGAGGATGGTGCGGCCATCATAGAGGATGCGCTCCATGGCGGCATCGTAGAGGAGCCAGGCGTCCGTCGTGTTGGCCAGGCGCGCCACAGCTTCCCATTCGCTCTGGGTGAGCACATGGCCCGTCGGCATTCCGGGGCTGATCACAATGACACGTGTCTTCGGCGATGCAGCACGTTCCAAAGCAAAAATATCAAGGCGCCAGCCTGTCTGAGAGGGAATCAGAGGGACAAAAATGGGCACGCCGCCCGCCAGATAGATGCGGTTGATGATTCCAGCATAGGTGGGATCGGTCACGATGACCTCATCGCCTGGTTCCACTAAGGCCAGAAGAGTGTTCAAAATTCCCGACATGCCTCCAGCAGTGATGAGGCACTGCGAACGCCAGTCATAGGATTGTCCACTCGCGCTTGAAACGCGCCGCGCGGCCGCTTCACGCAGGGCATCCTGACCTAGAAAGGGAAGGTAGCTATTATGCTCATCCTGACCAACAGCCCGACGAGTCATCTCGATTGCAATGGCTGGAGGCGGAATATCGGTGTCGAGATTTTCCAGGCGCAGGAGATCAGGATCATGGGCGGCATCTGCAGCATTTCCCATCCGTTCGACACCAATTCCCGGTACATGGGTAAGCCTGGAGACTCTTTCTAGACGAGGCATAGGATATCCTTTATCAAAGAATCATAGCTGTTCATCAAACATTTTGTCAATTTGTATAATTTGAACATTTAGTCTATTTTTAACCTGCTCTTCATAGCGCTGAAGCAGAGCATCGACAAACTTGAGCGTTTCAACCAGAGGTTTCTTGATCTCCACTCGGAACATTTGGATAATGCCAAGATTTAACAGATCTAGCTGATTCTGCGGATCATCTGCTTGCAAACAAGTATTTAGAAGGATCGATTCGTTGGCTGTGAGCTGACCTTGAACTAGCCGATCGCGCAAAAGTGCAAGCCATTTAAAACTATCCATACCAGCATAGCGGTAACCGGAGCGCAAATAGGATGTCAACTTTTCACAAACTCCCTGCCATTTTCTTGAAAAGTGCAACATTTCCGCAAATTGACCAAGATCATGGCTGTAACGCTTCATCGGCGCATCGCCTTCGTTAAAAAGATAGTGCTGCGAAGGATCGCGAGCTGAAGGATGGGCGCTCTGGGAAAGCTGGATAAGCGCAGCCAATTCCAGCAACACAGCTTGCTGCCGCAACCCTGCTGAGGCTAGTGTCATGCAAAGAGCAGGATCTTCTTTTCCAAGCAGAATATCGCCGGAGAGATCGAGAATAAAGGTAATATTGTTTAGGGCAGTATCAATCGTGCCCTCACGCTGTCTTTTGGACCTATCCCCATCACCAAGCGATTCAACTTCGCGATACTGAGGAAGAAGTCGATACAGATGAAGCGTCTTCACACGCTGCTGCAGGGTATGCAAAAGTCTCTCAGCTTCATTTTGAAGATTCTTGTCGTCGGATGTTTCAGAAATTTTGAAATCTTGAAGATGCTTGGCCAGCTTATCCAAATCATAGGGAGGCGACGACTCATGCCGCTCATCACTCTGTTCGCAGACACTGTCCAGGATGGACAGACAACTTTCCAAACCATTCTGAAGCAATGTACGAGTTTTCTGTGGATCCAATCGATGCGCCTTGGCATGCCTCAAATCGGTAAGGTGAGAGTCTCCTCCCGAGTACGGATAGCGGCTTGAGACTTCAATGACACGCTGCAATCGCTTGATCACTTCTGTTTGCTCAGATGTCAATGAGACAACGCCAGCGTGTTCCAACGCCTGACAGTAATGCAACGGATTGTGCTCCTGCCATCTCCAACCCTCTCTTCCACTTTTGACTAGCAGCTGGGAAGTGGTGCTATCTGAAATCGCGACTCCTTTAAGCGATAAGGATAGCTTGGAGGCCTGTTCCAGCAACACTGCCAGGCGCAGGTAAATCTCAGAAACGCAAACAGGGCTCTTCGCCTCTGTCATCACGAGCTCTCGCAAGCAAAGCACTGTATGGACCAGATTGTTGAGCGCATCACCTTGAAACTGATGCAGAAACTGACGCTTGGTTTCTTTAGAGGAAAGGACAAATCCCTGATGCTGTTCATAAAGCTGCTGGCAGTGTTCGGACACTTTCTTAAAAAGTGTCTGCACATTTTCAACAGGTTTTGGCGCTGAAGGGGCAGTGACAGGAACTGCAGCAGGAACAATCACTGGGGATTCTAACTCTTCCTCTTCTTCCTCATACTCCTCAATCCGAGCATCAACAAGAACCGCAGGCCTGTCCTTTTTCTCTTCCCCAATTAACTGACGGGAAAGAAGATCACTGATCAGTCCTCGATTCAAGGTGAAAAAGCAGCGCTCCAAAACTTGTCGAGCGCTTCTGATCTTTTCGTACATTTCATCATAATGGGCAGATAATTCGGGATACTCTTCAAGAGCCTGAAGCATTCCTTCTTCACGCTGCTGGATGCGAGCGATTGTCTTGGTTAACTTTGCGAACCACTGGCCCGTACAGACTTCAAAATTCTCTAGTGAAGGCCCAGGACCTTGTTTTAAATTGGTTTGCAACTCTTTCAACAGGTGTTGGATCGAGTCACTATTGGATTGCAGTTTCTTTTTCAATTGAGGTGCGTTGGCAAGCCAGGGAAATTCCCACTTGCTGCAGATGCGTTTCAGATCATCGCGGGAGAATTCACGAAGGCTGCAGGAGAAAAGCCTCAATATCGTTTGCCTTTCCATTTGCGGCTTAGCCCGCGACCCGCCATCGAGTATGCGCGGCCAGCAATCCAGCAGGACAAGCTCACCAAGTAGAGTGACAGCGGTGGAAAGACGCTGCATCCCGGGTCTTTCGTCGGTCGTCCCTGCCGTATCCTTGATCGCAGCAAGAAATCTCTTTACTAGAGGCCGAAATAGCCGCACCCGATCGAAAGCGCGGGACCGCGCGGCAAAGTCTAAAGGCTTGCTTTGATTCCACTCGCTGCGCATCCACTCGATAAACTGGGAAAAGGTTGTGGTAATCTGAGAAAGACAGGCCTCGACTTTGCGCAGTTTTTCTCCCTCAAGTCCCTGCACAGCTTCTATACGGAACTGCTCCAAAGACTCGCGCACCTGCAGATCGAGAAGATCCATCGACGTAAATAATGAACTGCGCTGCTGAAGATCAGGAGCACAAAATCCCGTTATCAGCTGATGAACTTTCAGCATCTGCTCTGCACGAGCCTGGAGAGAAGAGACAACACCATGTGCGATCAGGGAGTGCAGCCGCCTGGGGCGGTTGAAAAGCTGCCGTCCTATGAATGAATTGTCTCCCAAAATCCCGTGTACCTGCTTTTGAAGAGTCTCAAAATAGTCCATTTCGAGTTCCTTGAGGCGCATCGAGCATTTCTGAACCCTGTCAAGCAGTTGGAGCAGCTGCGTCGCTTTTTCAGGACTCAGTTGCACCTCTCTGAGCAGGTGGACTTCCCGTCCAATTTCCTGATTCCACTCTTGCATACTCTGAAGAGCCTGTTTGCAGGCAGTTTCAATTCTCTTGGATAGACCCTGGCGCTTCTTGATGTCTTGTAAAACACCCTCTGTGCTTCTTTGGCATACAATCAGGCAATCGTTCAGCCATCCTGTAGCTGCATCATCGAGATTCACCTGGTCCTGATTTTCAACCTTAAAATCCACTGAAGAGACATTTTGAGCCTGAATGGGAAACAGAAGAATCGGCAGCAGATGGAGCGGATCTTGCAAGGCTTTCTCCCATATTTGAAAGCACTTCCACGCCCGGTCCATTCGATCAAAGAAGGATTTATATTCGACCTCCCCCCTCAATTTTTCGAAAGCCTGCCGGCAGTTGTCGATGATGTCCGAACAAATCATCAGCGGGCCTTTTACTTTTTCTAAATCCTCCAGGTTGTTGCTGAAACAGGCTGAGTCGATGATGGTGCAAAGAATCCGCAAATTCCCTGGAAGAACCTCCTGAAGGTCCTTGATCGTGACACGCCTGCTTCCCCTTTCATCAATGGTGTCGAGTTTGAGACGATGACTCACTTTCTGGAACAGCTCTGTAAAAGCGGTTGCATCTGCCAGCAGGAAATTGCGCAAAGCAAGGTAGTGGGGGATGGCAGGGGCCGTCATCACTCCCCTTGTCAGCGTCTCGACCTCAGCCTGATAAGCGCTCAATCTTTGGGCCAGCTCTTCTTCTCTCCCCTGCTGCAAAGAGGGCAAAAGGGCACATGCAGTCTTAAATCCGCGCGACTGAAACAGGGCCGCAACCTTTTCCAGTCGTGTTAATGTATCCCAGACGCCTTGCAAGGGAACCTGCAGGTTAAGCTTTCCATCTGCATTCAGAAGTTCTTTTGGATCAGCGCTCCAGCTTCTGCGAGCAAAGAGCTGCCGGATGATTGCATAGCGTTCGGCTATTTCGGAACTGGGTGTGATGGCATGGAGTTCAAGCGCTAAAGGCGATGGAACAACAAGGGAAATTTGCATAGAGTGTCTCATTAATATTAAACATAAAGACTAACATATAAATAAATATTAAGGAACGATTAAACACTTTGATTCCATTACGTCATTTAATAGAATTCTTCTATAATACGTTTATCGGAGGTGATATGAGATTTCTTTTAATTGCCCTCATGGCAGCCTTATTTCCAGTTTTATTACCCGCTGTGACTATTTCCCCACAGGCAAAGGTCATCGTGCGACTCGATGAGAGCTATATTGAACAAGTCCGCGATTTTTCAGACACTGCTCTTGCCTCAAGAATCTTGCCCCATTCTCAGCTGATCGGTTTAAACATCTCAGGACAAATGAGAGCGGGCCCCGCAACGGCTGAGGTCATTCATCACTTGCAGGACTTGAAATTACTCATTATAAGTGGCGAGCCATGGCTGGATCGATCTATGACACTCTCCTCAGAGTTTCTTGCCGCATTAACTCAAGCACCTTTGCCCATCACCTATCTCTCTTATTTGATCGCTCTTCTGCAATGGAAGTTGCAATTATTCTTAAAGGCTGTTTTGTTCGCCTGATTTGCCCAAATTAATAGTAAAACCTTGTATTGAATGCAACGCAAGAGTTCAGGCACTGTTGCCTTGGATGAATTCTAGTGGATCCATAGAAGATTTACAACGAACCAAGACCTATTCACATAAGTATAAAGCGTGGCGGTCGTAATATTAAGCTTTTTTGCCACTTCTGTAGCTATTAGTTACTGACGAAATTTCTACAACATCCACTCGAAAGTGCGAGGCTCGAAATTAAACTCGCGCTTGGCCTTGGCGTTCGATGCCGCGCGCAACTTCGTGGCGTAATAGACAGTATCCGCGCCCAGTGTTCTCAGGCCTTCTTCCTCTGATATGAAAGGCGGCTGAGGCGCTCTCAGATAACGCGCAAAGGCAGGCAGCCACTCATTCATAGTTGTAGGATGGTTGTTAACGATATTGTACGCACCAGGGCTGCAGTAGATGGAAGAAGCAATCGCTTTGGCGGCATCTTCGATATGCACGAAGTTCCAAACGCCCTGTCCTTTGCCGATAATAGGAAATTCTTGCTTCCGTATGCGTTCCGCGTTGCTCCCATCGGGATGAAACCAAGTTCCGGGGCCATAAAAGAAGCCAAATCTTAAGGCGACGCCTTCAATTTTGCCTGACTGCAGGACACGCCTTTCGATTTCTTCATATAGTTTTGCTCCCTGTGAAATCCCTGGCGTTGACTCGAAAGCGAAAGGGGTGAATTCATCTGCCTGGCCCTGCCCTGGCTCATACCAAAACGCGCTGGACTGGACGATATAACGTTTTGCGCCATATTTTTCAGCCGCCCCCAGCAAATTTGCCCCTCCTTCCCGGCGCACTTTGGCGTCGATCTCCGCGGCTTTTTGCATGGATTCAGGGGTATATTCTTTTGGCAACGATGTCAGCATGTCGATGACGATGTCAGGGTGCACATCAGCGACGCTTGTAAAGACGGAATCGCGTTCGAGGATATTCAAACGAACAGATTTTGCGCCTCTGGCAGCCAGAGCCAGGGCACGTTCCTCCGAATGCGTGACTCCGTAGACATCATGTCCGTCTTTAATCAGGTAGTCAATCATAGGGCGGCCAATTGCGCCTGTTGCTCCAGCGACTAAAATCTTCACATGATTTCCTCTTTTAAACAGAAATACACGGCATGAGAAAGAACGTCAATAGCGTTATCCTTGGCAAGGATGTTCCCAGCTGGGTGTCGACTGCTCATACGGAGTGTCGGTGGCTCTTGTGATGTGCCCTTGGTTGAGGACATACACATCGCCATAGGGTTGAGGACCAAAAAACATCCGCGAGTAGGGAAACTCCTCATTGAATTGCCCTCGATCTGAGGAAAATGCCACTGTCTGATTGTCGGGTGCATAGCAGGGATGGGTATCGGCGTGGCCATGCTGTGTCTTGTCTTCTATTTTGCCAGGAGAACCCTCCTCATTCAGGTGCAGAACCTTCAGTTGATAAGAAGATTGATCCTTTGTATAAGTGAAAACAATTTTCTTTCCATCTGCCGCATATCCTGGCTGGGTGTGGACACCTTCACCGCTAGTCAACAGCCTCGCATTCCTTCCATCGGAATCCATGATGTAGAGCTGCTTATTCTTTTCCTCTGCTTTCTGATGCGCGAAGACGATATGCCTGCCATCGGGGCTGACTGCCGGCCAGACATTGCGGCCGGACAATCCCTCCGTCAGGTTAATTGCAGAGCCATCCAGAGAGACTTTGTAAATATGAGCGGGCAGAAATGGTTTTTCCACCAAGCCATCTTTAAAAGGTGCTCCCACTGTTGTCGCAAGCCAATCGCATTTGGGCGATTTTGACACTCCAAAAACCGCAGATTGTGGAGCAAAAATGTCTTTTGTCCCTTCTGGAGTCGTCAGGGTGACTTTTGCCATAGCTTCGACAGCGTAAATGTTATTGCCTTCCTTGATTGGAAAATAGCCTCGGGCAGTCGTCACATGAAAATCTTTGTGCTCCGCCTTATCAATGATATAGGGTCCCTTTGTGGGTGATCTCACATTCACCGCAAAGGAGCCATCGCTCTTAAAGGCGGGTGACCAGCAGTGCTGTTTTTTCAAGGAGAATAGCTTCGTCATGCCTCCCTCGCCATCAAGCTGCTGGATTTTCCAGCGCCTTTTCTCACCCTTTTTTTGATGCGCGAAGACCAGATGGCCTGTCACAGGATGGTGCGTGGGAAACAGAGACTTGCCATCCGCAGGTCCAATTGGCAGCGCTCGTTGCTTTTCCATATCGTAGCGATACAGTCGGCTGTTTTCGCCCTCCTCACCATAAAAAACAAGCGATCGCCCATCTTTTGCCCATGAGGGGCCACCCTGCCAGGCCTTCGTGCCAGAAGAGATCATGCGCGCCTCTTGCGAACCATCGGCTGCCATAAGATAGACGCCACCGGCTTTATAATGATTTAAAGGACTTGGGCCCTGATAGGTTTCGGTGGCATGACGATTGCTGGTAAAAGCCAGCCATTTTCCATCTGGAGACAAAGCTGGGCTGAAATTGCTCCCTTTGCCCTTTGTGAGATTGACAGCATCTTCCATGCGGATGACCTGCCCAGGTGCAAAACGGGCGAGGTAGATATCTAAAGTTCCCTGAGCTGAGCTTGTAAAATAGATCGTATCCTGATGAATGACCGCTTGGCCCTCAAACGCTGATCCATTGGTCAGTTTGCAAGGCTCTGCTTTGGGATCGTTTGCCCGACGAACATACAGGGAAGTCTTACCCTCTTTTTCAGAAGAAAAGATCAACCATTCTCCATCAGATGAGTAGATGGGATATTTAGGAAACCCTGTCCCGTGAGTGATGATTTCCCTGCTGGTATTCCCACTGATTTGATGCAGGGCAAACAGCTTCTCGGGACGAATCGAGCTCACAAGCAGATTAGGTTTTTTATAAGGACACGTTTGAGAATACTGATAAGAATGACCACTAACTGGAACTGCCATATATAAACCCTCACAAATTGATATAATAAATAAATTACACCATACAACGATTAATAATCTACCGTATTTTATACCCTACCTTAAACATCAAATAAATGTTTTGACGAAAATCGAAGCAGAAAATACGGTGAGGGAAAGAACGTAAAAAGGAGATGTATATGTTAAGCTGGGCTTTAACTTTTCTAGTGTTTGCACTTATCGCTGGTGTGCTGGGTTTTGGCGGAATCGCCGGAACGGCAGCTCAAATTGCAAAAATCCTATTTGTGGTTTTTTTAGTCTTGTTCCTGATCTCGCTGTTGACAGGCCATGTCGCTGTACCAGCAGCATAAGAGTAAAAACAAAAAAGCTCTTGAAAAGGAGCTTTTTTGTTTATATCCACCACTAGATGGTTAAGAGCTTTTTTGGCTTTTCCTACGTTTTACAGCTGGTTTACGAATCTGTTTTGCAGCTGGTGTATGACTATGTTTTGCAGCTGCTTTACGTGCCGGCGTCTTTTTCTTGGGTTTCTTGGAATGATCAGAAGCAACCGCTGTGATTGGGTTGCCATGGATCTGATTTAACCCTTTGCGCACCTTTTTTCTAATTTCAGAGCCGGGATAAGGAGTCAACAACAGAGCAGCAGCAGCACCGACCGCTCCCCCCACTAAGGCACCTACAAGGAAATTTTCCTGATCTTTTGAAACCATGGCTCATCTCCTTTTTTGCAGTTGCTGCATCAAGTTTAAGCCCAAGCTGGCCCAATCCATGATCTCATCCAGGTGCAGCCCCGATTTTTTTCCTTTTCGGCTCGACAGCTTGCCGATGATGGTTGTCAAAGTCTCTTTCCAGTCGCCCACCTGATCCATGGCATTGCGGCGCTTCGTATTGAGATCCGAAGCAAAATCTTCTGCTTTTTCGCGGATGGTATCATATTTTTCGCCCAGGGCATCGCGCAGCTCCCCTACTGATTGGGGAGCCAGTAACAGAGCCGCAACCACTCCGATGACAGCTCCAATAGCTCCTCCAACGAGAAAAGGAGATGTGTGATTTTCGTCCTCACACTCCTCGAAAGGATGCAGGCACTTGCGACCTGTTTGCCTTAAGTTTTCCGCGACATCATGCGTGGTGTCGCTCAGCTTGCGGTAGGTACTTTCGATATCATTGCGCAACTCGCTGCCCGATTTGGGCGCCAACAATAAAGCAGCTGCACCTCCCAAGATGCCGCCGATTAATGCTCCTTTTAAGAGATCTCCTTGATTTTGTTGTCCCATAATTTACTTCCTTTTTAACAGTTTGGCACCTATTTTTAAGCTCAATGCCAGCCACTCAGCCCACTCAGGAGCTGCAGTCCGGTCATGATGCTCTTGGATCATCTTGCGCTCAAGATACGCTCTTTTCATCTGGTCGGTTTCCATTTCGCAGATCTCTCCGACATTCGAAAGGCTTCGCACCAGTCCGTCCAGATGTCTGGATTTTAAAGCTGTTTCGTCCAAAAGCAGATCCACCTTCCTCAATGTGCGCTGCAAAGCGATCAAAGTCTTGACGGCGAAAACGGCAAGAACTGTAAAAATCAAAACAGCCAGAGCGACACAGATTTCGATGGTCATTTGATTCTCCCCTGTTTTTGTTTACTCGCAGATCAACTCAATTTTGGTCAACTACTTCCTCAGACTCTGCGGCAGCCTTGGCTTTGGCGATCGCATAGCGCAGCCGGGATATTTTATACAGATTCCAGATGATCACTTTCAGGATGGCATAGGTCGGAGTGACGATGAGCAGGCCAAAGATCCCGTACAGACTGCCTGCCGCCAGCAAGAGCAGGATAATGGTCAGCGGATGGATTTTCAAGCGTTGAGACATCAGGCGCGGCGTAATGAAATTTATCTCCAGGAGATGCGCCATACCTACAACGACGATGACTTTTATTACCATTGCCAGACTGACGTTTAAAGCAACCAGAATAGCTGGAATAATGGCAATAAAGGTGCCGAGGATGGGGATGACATAAAAGATCATGGCGAACAGGGCCAGCAGAAGTGCATGGGGAAGCCCGATAACCAGATAACCGCAAAGAAGAAAAAAACCGATGACTCCAACGACGGTCAGTTGCCCCAGGATGAATTCTGAAAGCGTCACATCGATGTCCTGCAGGATTTTTGTCGCCTCTTCCTGGAACTGGTTGGGCACAAACCGCAGGACGAATCTCGAAAACAGACTGTCGTCTCTTAAAAAATAAAACAGAACAAAGGGGGTCAGAACAAGAGAGATCGCGATGTTCGTCAGAGTAGAAATCAAATTGCCAGCCATGTTGTAGAGGAATGTGTTGATTTTAGGCAGATACGCAACCAAGGCATCCTGAACAAGAGGAATGTTGGTAAAGGGCAATTTTATTTTCAGCAAAAATTCTTTGATATTTGCATTGAACGTTTCAATGTTCTCTGGCTTTATTTCGCCAATCGCAGAGCTGGCATCTGGGTAAAAAAGCAGGATCAGGAGCGCGACTGCAATCGCGATGAGGCAATAGGTTAAGAGGATGGAAATAAATCGCGGGAACCAGCGATCCAAGATCGTCACGAGAGGCCTGAGAGCATAATAGAGAAAAGTCGAAAAGAGGATGGGCAGAAACACAGCTGCGGCAAACCAGAGAATGGGAGAAAAGACTGGAGAGGTAAAGTATAATAACAGAATGATCAGCAGGACAAGAATAATGGCGACGCTATACTCATAAAATGGTCCTTCAAACCACATAAAAGCTCATTCGTTAGGGATCTGCCACTCTTCGGGAATATATTCCTTTCCCAAAATGGCGGCGATGCGTTTTTTGAGGGGCGGATGGGTCGCAAAGAGGCCGCTGAACGAGCTGCGGTCGTCGAGGTAGAGGTGGGAATAGGAGGCACCCGTCGAAGGCATGTCGCGCACCTGCTCCTGGCCAATCTTGCGCAAGGCATTGACGATGCCATTA
The DNA here is from genome assembly GCA_021372155.1 of Parachlamydia sp. Lineage (GTDB taxonomy): Bacteria > Chlamydiota > Chlamydiia > Chlamydiales > Parachlamydiaceae > JAJFUZ01. Next base: position 27,978 of record JAJFUZ010000039.1, read on the forward strand.
GGATTGCGCGTGAACTGAACGGCACAGGCGTCTGCTAGGTACTCCCTCTCGCGGCTGACGGCTGCTTTCAAAATCGATCCGAAAAACCAGGTGATCGCTCCAGCAATCATGAAGATGATTGCGACGGCAATGGCGGGATTACCGCCGCGCTCATCATCGCTTCGGCGGACATAGGAGGAATACTGCATGAGCCTGAGACCAAAATAGAGCAGGAAAAAAAAGCCCATCAACAGAGCCGCAAGGCGCAGGCTGATGACCATGTCGCCATTATACACATGGCCGAACTCATGGCCGATGACCCCCTGAAGCTCCTCCCGATTCAAGCTGTTCAGCGCCCCTGTCGTCACTGTGATTGCAGCACTTTTTGGAGTTAAGCCAGCGGCAAAGGCGTTGATTTGGTTGGCAGGCAAGATATAGACAGAAGGCATCGGCTGGGAAGAGGCTAAGGCCATCTCTTCCACCATGTTGAGAAGCTGCCGTTTTTTCAGGTTGGGCGATTCCGGGTCGACAACCTGAGCTCCCAGTGATTCTGCAACGTAAGCCCCTCCAAACAAACGAAAATTGACATATTGGAACCCGGCGACCAGCAGGGTAACAAGTCCATAAATCAATCCCATCCATGGAACGGACTCCTGGTCATAGTCTTCCACCATAGCGCGCATTGCAAGCTCCACAAAAACCCCCACGACAAAAGTCATGAGCAGGAAGAGAATCAGAAACAGAGTTGTCCGGGAGCGCGCCCTCTTTTGGGCCTCCCAAAAATTCATTGCCATCTACACTCTCAGAATGTAACTTTCACAGCTTTTTTAGCCTCCGCGTCCTGAACCTCGAAGAGATCCACAGGATGATGGCCATAGGTTGACGCCAGCAAAGCAGCCGGATACTGCTGCTGGGCCGTGTTATAGCCCATAGCCTGATCGTTATAGGCCTGTCTGGCAAAGGCTACCTTGTTTTCAGTGGAAGAGAGCTCTTCCTGCAGCATCTGCATATTCTCGCTCGCGCGCAGCTGAGGATAATTTTCTGCAAGGGCAAAGAACTGCCCCATAGCACCTCTCAGAGAATTTTCTGCGCTGAGCAAACCCTGCATAGAACCTTCCGTCGGGCCACCCTCTTTCTGCAATGTCTCGCGGGCAGAGGCGGCCTGATTACGGGCACTGATCACGGCTTCCAATGTCCCCTTTTCATAGGTCATGTATCCTTTGACAGCCTCAACCAGATTGGGGATCAGGTCATAGCGCCGCTGAAGCTGGACATCGATCTGACTCCAGGCATTCTTCACCTGATTGCGCAGGCTGACGAGCCTGTTGTACGTATACAGGAACCAAAGCGCTATCGCTGCAACTATGCCCAGAATGGTGTACGTGACCATGCAGTCTCCTGTTGTTTTCGAGGTAACAGCTCTAGTTTTTATTCGCAAGGGGTCATTTAACAACTGGCAGCAACAGTTGGGAATCATAGATACCGCCGGTGTAGACCGTCTGATCGGCCTCTTTTATCTCCGTGGTAAATTCGCAGCTCATTCCGGTATTGAGATTGCGGTTATGGATGGGGAAATCTGCGGAGGTAACTTGCAGCTGAATGCGATGCCGTTTTAAAAAGGTGTTGGCAACAGGGCGGAAGAGAATTTCTATCCGATAGATCTTACCGGGCTCCATCAGTTTAGGTTCATGCAAGGACTCTCGAAAGCGCATACGGAGAAACCCTGGGGTGATGTTATAAATCTTCCCGTTTGGATGGACATCGCAAACTTTGGCACAGAAATCTGTGTCGGTGGCACTTGAAGAAACATGGAGGACCAGTTTGATTGTCCCAGCGACAGACAGTTCTTTCTTCAAGGGTTCCGAGGTAAAGGTGAGGATGTCGTTTCTCTCCATATCGTCTTCCTGAATCATGTCCATGATCCAGCCATCCGTATAAAGAAGATGGGTCCCTCTGAAAAGGGCGGGGTCGCGAGGATCGTAAATATAACGGCTCCCATGCTGCTGAACGGGCAAATTCAGGGAGAGACCGCCTCTCTTGGGATCCTTCTCCTGACCTTCGCCGCACAGATAAAAAGGCTCTGTCTCCGTATTGTCCGGAGGCCATTGCGGCGAGGTCCTCCATTCATTTTTCCCCATCATAAAATAGCGGACCTGATGCTGCTGCCTTGTCGGATCGGTATGTTTCATCCAGCGATCGCACCATTTTAAACATTCCGTCAAAAGATCGCCGAGGCCGGCTCCCTTTCCGAATTTGGCTCCCTTATACTCCTGCGCAGGATTATGTGCCCAGGGTCCGATCACCAACTCACTTTGCTGACTTTTGGGGCCAAAGCTGACCATGCGCTGATAATCTTCGATCGTATTTTTGATAAAAGGATCGTACCATCCCCCTACGATAAGGACAGGAAGGTCCATCTGCATGGGTTTGACGCCAATAGTTTCCCAAAACTGGTCTGGAACGCGATGGGTCAGATATTCCCGATAGAAGGGAATGAGATGTCCGACCGCATGCGCGTCCAACTCGCTGACAGGCAATTTCCAAAGCACCTGCTCGATCGGCCGATAATCAAATTCGAGATTATCGCTCCTTTCCGAAAACTCGCTGAGCCATGTGAGCGGACCTTTTAAATAAGGCATTCCCCCGTCCATCCAGATCGTATAAGTATTATAGGTGGTGAAAAGCGGCACGATCGTACGCAGATGGGGATTGGCATATTGCGTGGCGAGCCAGGCACACGATCCCAGATAGGAGGTGCCAACGAGAGCCACCTTGCCATTGGACCAGGGGGCCGTTCCCGCCCAGGTAATCGTTGCATGGCCATCCAGCGCCTCATTAAAATAAGGCAGAAATCTGCCTTCAGAAGCGTGCTTACCTCTGACGTCCTGAATCACGACAACATAGCCCTGGCTGGCAAAAAGCTCAGAAAATTCTTTGTAGGAATTGATTCCCCCCTTTTTATTATAAGGGGTCCTGGCGATCATGACGGGGTACTTGCCGCGCTTCTCCGGACGATAGATATCCGCATACAAAGCGATGCCATCCAGCATGGACACTTTGACATCTTTCTCGATAAGGACGCGATACCTTGGCCGAGGAAAACCAAGGCGCCAGGCATAAAAATTCGCTCGATAACCGCGGAGCAGATAAAGCAGATAGACAATGAGCAACAGAGCAATGATGATCAGGATTTTGACCATAAAACCCCGTCAATCAAGTCCAGATGCCGCTGATGGTATTCAACCTTGTCCCGGTTAAGATGTAGGAAAGCAAAGTAATCGAAACTGTTAAGCTTGGAAGCCCGATCGCTCCCTTCGTTCAGAAGATGCAGAGCCGACCAGAGAATCGCCATTTGATCGACCACAGATTTGATCTGGAAGCTTTGTAACTCTCCAGGACCTTCTTTTAAAAGCTCCAGATCATTTTTTAGCTTCTGCAAAGCATTTTGGATACTTGGCAACCTCTCACCTTGCATTCTGGAAAGCCTTGCCTCAACCTCATCCAGAAAGAGCCTGTCGATTTGATATTTCAGGATATCTCTCAGGATCTGCATGCGCAGAACACTGTGCGTCCCTTCCCAGTTCTCGCAGACAATGCTGTCGCGCAAAAGGCGAGGAATCGTCGAAAAGCTCTCGATCGCTCCATTGCCAGCCAGCACATCCAGGGAGTGATGGATATGCTCGACGCTCCAAAGGGCCGACAAATACTTGTTAAGGTTGGCCAGCAGACGAAGCAGTAGCACCGCATCAGTCCTCTTCCGGGTGTCACATTCATCCTGAAGACGCACCGTGGCAAAGATGGAAGCCAGCAGCGCCGAGTTTTCAGCTTTAATACGCGCCAGGTTTTCTTTCACCAGCGAATACTGGATGATAGGCACCCCGAAAGCCTTGCGCTGTTTCGCATAGGCCAAAGCAATGTGCCAGGCCCTGCGTGCCATGCCCAGGATGCAAAAGGTGTTGAAGAGCCGGGAGATATGCAAAACATTCTCCATGACCGTTTTAAAACCATCCGCAGGTTCTCCCATTGCGATCGCAGAGGCCCCATAGAAGTCGATCTCACCCGAAGCCATGGAACGCGTTCCGATTTTATCTTTGAGGCGCCTGCAGCGGTAGTGGTTATGCTCTCCTGACTCAAGCTTTTTAGGCACCAAAAAAAGCCCCAGACCCTTTGTCCCTGAAATTCCCTCATCATACCGTGCCGTCATAAAGATCAGCTCTGCATCTGCGTTGGAGCAAAACCATTTCTCTCCTTCGACGCGCCACTCTTGCCCTTCACGATAGGCTTGGACTGCGTTCTGACCCACATCCGACCCACCCTGGATTTCGGTCAGAAACTGCGCCCCGGTAAAATTGTCCGAATAAGATGACTGGCATAACTTTCGCAAAAATTCTTCCTTTTTCGGAAAATCGGGAACCTTCTGCATCGTCCGGATCATTCCCGCCGAACAGGCGACGGGGCAATTGTGCCCCGCCTCTCCCGCTTGCGAAGAGAGAAACATAAAAGCCAGCGCCTCCAGCAGTCCGCCCGGCTTGGCCATGCGCTCCAGCAATCGCGAACTGTAAATGATATTGCCCGCCGCCTCATAACTGGGATGATGCACAATCTGCTCAATCCATCTCCCCATCCCATCATACGTTTCGAGCCTTGGTAAATTTTGCGACAGGTTATTTTCGATGACCAGCGGCTCCAGCTCCTTCATCACCCGCTCGCCAAAATTGCTCAATTCCGAATCGAAGTGATTTCCCAGATAAAAAGCGACACTGTGTTGAAAATCTCCATCGCTGGCATAAATATTCTCTTTAATCTCCTGCTGCCAGACTTCGAGATCGCGGCGCGCTTGGTCATTTGCTTTTGCATGCATGTCCGAACCTTATCGCTGGCAGGGAAATCCTGTCAAATTTAATTATTTATAAATTTTTTTATAAAATAGCGGTTTATTTTATAATGAAAACATATGACTGTTATTATTATCGGTGGAGGATTTGGCGGGCTGAATGCAGCGCAGGCCTTGAAAAAGGCGCCCGTTCGCCTTCTTGTAATCGACAAGACCAACCACCATCTCTTTCAGCCTTTGCTCTATCAGGTCGCGTCAGCCGCGCTTTCTCCCGCCAATATCGCCTCCCCGATCCGCGATATCCTGGCGAAGCAGGCCAATGCGACGGTGCTCTTAGCCGAGATTGTTGCAATCGACCTTAAAAACCGCCACGTCATCTCAGCCAATGGCGATCACTTTACGTATGATTACCTGATCTTAAGTCCCGGCTCCAGCCACGCCTATTTTGGCCATTCCGATTGGGAGGCAAACGCTCCCGGTCTCAAGACCCTTTACGACGCTCTGCGCATTCGCGAAAGGATCCTCCTCAGCTATGAGCGCGCCGAAAGGAGTGAAAATCCCCATGAGGCCGAGCGCTTCATGCGCTTTGTGATTATCGGTGCAGGTCCCACCGGCGTGGAAATGGCCGGTGCGATCGCGGAGATGGCCCATCAATCTCTCGTCCGCAACTTCCGCCATATCAAGCCCGAGCAGACCAAAATCTACCTGATTGAAGGCGGCAGCCGCGTCCTCCCCGCCTTTTCTGAAGATCTTTCCGAAAAAGCCCTCCACGATCTGCAAAAACTTGGCGTCGAGGTCCTGCTGGACTCCCCGGTCACAAAGGTGACACCCGAGGGCGTCTGGCTCGGCGACCGTTTCCTGGAGAGCCCCAATATCTTGTGGGCGGCCGGAAACCAGGCCTCCCCTCTTTTGGAATCCCTCCATATTCCCTTAGATCGCTGGGGACGGGCC
>JAJFUZ010000042.1 GCA_021372155.1 Parachlamydia sp.
GCTCGGTTCTGGTCAACCTCGCGGTGTGATCACCAGTCAATCGTTGTGCACGCCTGGATGTCGCAATGGAACAGGACATAGTTTCTGCTGCACATGCCGAAGATGATGATTATAAGGAGGGAAGTATTCTCTCCTCATTTTATAAAGTTAAATATAAACGATTAAAAAATGAGATAAAATGATTAACAAAATAGACCAAATTAATTCATTGAATGTAAACAAAATCTTTGATAATAAATCAAATAAAAGAGAAAAAGACATTTTCGACTTTGATTTGAAAAGTGTCCAACTTGGTTCTGGTCAACCAATTCAGGGGACTCGTCCAACATTTACCTGCATGTCATGCATGTCTTGCACATGCTCGTGCGCATGCAAAAAATAATAATAGGCGGGGAGAGAGTTTGCTCTCTCCCTTTAAATTCAATGATCCAAAGGAGAGAAATTCATGCAGGATAATCCATTTTTGTTCTCTAACCTGAAAGCTGAGTCCATGAGTTTAGATTCTTTGGAAATATGCCGGCGCATTGCCCACAGCATGCGCGAACCTGGACCGTGGGCCGCTTTTGTGGATGAACAGATACGCTACCGAAATTTTAGCATTGCGGAGTGGCCAAAGCTTTCCCTTGCCTATGGTTTTCCAGGCATCGCCTCTTTTTACAGCACCTTGGATGAGTGCTTTCCCGATGAGGGATGGGATCAAATTGCCTTTGATTATCTTCAGTTAAGTGTCCAGACACTTGAAGTAGAGGGCAATTCAAACTATTCGCTTTTTTTTGGCATCGCAGGGATCTGTTTTGCTGTGTATCTAGCGAGTAAAGAGGGCGCACGCTACCGCAATCTACTCGTGCAACTTGATACTATTTTGTTGCAAGAATTAGAGCGGTCCTTCTTTCCGCAGATGGAGAAGTGCATGAGTAATAATTGGCACAGTGCTCCCGACTTGTACAACTTATTGAATGGAGTGTGCGGTTGTATTGCCTATTTCACTTTGAGAAAGGATGAACCCTGGTTAAATAAGTTGGCACTGCGCTGCCTGGATGTGCTGGTACAGGCACTTTCTCGTCCAAGAATCGTTGATGGGAGACAGCTTCCTGGCTGGTATGTCTGCCCGAGTGATCTTCGTATAGATGAAGAAAAGCAGCAATATCCTTATGGTCTATTTGATTTAAGTATGTCTTTTGGGGCTACTGGGGTTTTAGCCACGCTCTCTTTAGCTGGACAAAATGAGTTGATCGTTTCCGGACAATTGGATCTGATTCATCAGATGGCGTATTGGTTAAAGAATCAGCAAAAAGTAAGCGCTTCAGGTATCTGTTGGGAACGTTGCATTTCAATTGAAGAGGGTGACTCTTCTTACGAGTCTTCGCGAGACGTCTGGGACTATGGTGCGCCTGCAGTTGCGCGCAGCCTCTATCTAGCTTCTACAGTGCTTAAAGATGCTTCTTTAGGAAAATTTGCAGAAGAGAGCTTCGAGAAGATCTTTCATAAGCCGCCGATTGAGTGGAATCTGATTGCGACTTCCTTGACGCATGGAAGAGCTGGATTGCTTGCGATCACCGATCGCATGGCAAAAGAGACAGGCAATTTCTTCCTTAAAGAGCAGGTGCGAGTTCTCGAGCAGGATTTGCTGATGTTTTTTAATTCTCAACATACTTTTGGTTTTCGCATGGCAGCGTTTGACGGAGGTCTGGAACCTCCCTATCGCTGGGTTGACAGTCCATTTTTTCTCGATGGCAGTGCAGGTATTGCACTGAGTTTGCTCTCCATGCACTCTTATCGAGCGTTAAAATGGCAACGAGCTCTTCTCATTTCTTAAGGAGTAAATATGAATTTTTTTGATGCGGCGCCCTTTTTTATGACGCGATGTGCTCTTCTATCAATTGATTTGGATCATTCCGATCCGAAGAGCATGATCAATTTTTATCGAGAGACCCCTCTTTTCCAAGAGGCAATTGCGATTGCTAGCCCTTCCCTGCATCTTGCAATGAAGAAGCTAGACGACCGCTCATTGTCTCAGGTTTTCCCAAGTCTTCTGAAATATTTTTTACGGATGCAATCGCGGGTGACCCCCTTTGGTCTTTTCTCCTCAGTCGGGATTGGGTCTTTTGACACAACACCCCAAGTGAGATTTACACCAGAAGCGATTGAGAAGAGGATACGACCCGACATGGGATGGATGCAATCTGTCATTCAATTTTGTCATGGACGTTATGATGTGGTGAAACAGCTTCAAGTGTTGACAAATCCTGTAGCAATCCAGCAGGCAGATCGCATTCTCCTCTCCCAGGTCAGCGATAAGACGAAGGAGCTGATTTCGATCAAGAGGACAATTGTAGCGGAACAGATTTTTGCGCTCGCTCAAAAGCCGATTTGTTATGCAGCTTTAGAGCGGCAGCTTTGCGACATTTTTCACCAGTATGAGTCTGAAATGGTCTGCAATTATTTATGGCAATTCTTCACCAAAAATTTTCTCCTTTCGGAATTGTCGATACGCGTCGATAGGGAGTTTTCTTTGGATCAATGGGTTTCCCAATTACCGCAGAGTCCAGAAGAGCTCTCCTTTTTGAAAAAGGTGGCTCTCTTAATGGGTCGGTACCAAAACCTGGGAAATGAAGGGCTGGCGCTGTTAGAAGAGCTCCAAAATGAGATGGAGGTCTGGAAAAAAGTCGATTATCCGCTTCTTGTGGATAGCCGGATTTCCGAGACGATCCAGCTGCCACCGAGCGTAGGCTGTGCTTTAGAAGAGGTAGGCACAGCACTTGTCCTTCTTTCAAACACGGAAGCCCCACGTGATCTTAAGGCTTTTACTGACAAATTCCTTGAAAAGTATGGGACGACGCGTCTTGTGCCTCTTCTTGAACTGTTAAATCCCTATGAAGGGTTGGGGCTTCCTGAAAGCATGAAGGGATCGTCCAGTCAGCCAGAAGAGGAGACAAAAGATCCCTTGATTCATTCCCTCTTGAGAAATCACGAGGGAAAAGAGGTGAATCTTGAGGCGCTTCTAGCGAACTCTCCATTAGAAGAAAGGGGCAAAAATGCGCCGCTTTCTATGGAGCTCTATTTTGAGGTTGCTGCCTCTTCTCAGGATGCTTTGGCAAAAGGAGATTACACGATTATCCTTAATTCCTTGGTGGCTTCCAATCAAGCTGGCAGCACGTTTGGCCGCTTTCTTTATCTATTGAACCCTCAAGAAAGAGAGAATTTGAGAAAGCTGCTAGCCAAAGAGGAGGCGTTATTGACAGATGTGCTGTTTGTGGAGGCAGCTTTTGCGCCCGAGAATGCCAGGACCAGCAATGTCTGTTTTTTTGAGAAAAATCGCCCCGCTCAACTGCTCTTGCATTATCACGAGCCCTCTCATGAACAACTAGGAGGAAGCATCCATTTAGATGACATTTATGTGGGAGCGACGGATCAACATCTCTTTTTCTTTTCAAAACGGTTACAGAAGGAGCTCTATTTTACCTCGAGCAGTGCAGTTAATCTTGAGCTGGGACCCTCTCCCATCCGATTTATCATTGAGATGTCACACGCCCGTTTTCATCAATTTTCACCCTTTCCGTGGAATCTGAGCCGGAATACTCCTTATCTGCCTCGCGTGCGCTATAAAAACATCATTTTCAGCCTGGCACAATGGCATTTTGATCAGAAATCGCTAAATATTACCCCTTCGACTCCCATCGAAAAGGCCTCAAACCTGTTGCGAGAGGCTTTGCAAGGGCATCAAGTCCCGCATAAAATTTTTCTGACGCAGTATGATCATCGCTTGGCTTTGAATTGGAGCTGCGAGACCCATTTTGATCTCCTCCTGCACCATTTGATGCAGCATGAAAGCCTACTTTTATTGGAGCAATATTCTGATAACAAAATCATAACGAGCAGCCATGGAAAGCATGCTGCCGAATTTGTCCTTCCTCTCATTAAAAAAGAGGGCTATCGACAGCCGCAGAATAGGACATCTTTCCCATCAACCAGCACAATTGCACGCAAAGAACGCCTCTCTCTTCCGGGAGGCGAATGGTTATACGCGAAACTATTTTTACCGCAAGAAGGCGAAGAGGCATTCCTCAAGGAGCAAATCCCTCATTTCATTACCTCTCTTCAGGAGGATCAGCTCCTCGCTCAGTGGTTTTTTGTGCGCTATCAGGAGGAGCATTCCCATGTGCGCTTACGTCTAAAGCCGCACCATCATGAACAGTATGCCTCTCTGCTTAGTCGACTGCATGGTTGGGCCGAAACCCTCATTCTGAACGGCCAATTGGCCGATCTTTCCATTCACACATATGAAAAGGAGATTGAGCGTTATGGTGGAAAGAGCTGCTTGGAGGCTGCGGAAGCCTTTTTTTGCGCGGATAGCGCTTGCTGCATTCATTTGTTGCAACTGGCAGAAGAGCTCAAGGAGGTCATGCCTCTTCATGGTATTGGGGCGCTGGGTGTGATGCATATTCTCCGCTCCTTTTATGATACGCCCTTTGCCATGGAGTCCTTTTTACAGTCTGCTCAGAGAGATGCTCACCTTCTCACGGGCTTTAGACCCCTCTCCACAAAATTGACAGAATGGGCGATCACACTCTTTTTTAATGCGAAAGAGGACCCTCTGTTGACTCCGTTGAAAAGCTGTTTCAGCAAGGTGGATCCTTTCTTACTCGCGCTTAATAATGTCATGGAAGCGTCATCCAAGACAAATCTCATTGAGAGTATCATTCACATGCGCTGCAACCGTTTAATGGGCATAGACCATGCAAAAGAAAAAAAGGCTCGCGTCATCGCCCACGCCACATGCAAAAAAATCCCCCACCTTATAAATAAACCAGGAGCCCTTCATGAATCCAAAAGCATCTAAACTTTCTTCTTCAGATGTTATTCTGGAGGTTGCGAACAGATTAACATGTCTCGATTACATTAAAGACGTATCGAGCAGGAAAGACAATTTTATACCTGCTTTCCAGGCGCATCCATGGAACAGCATCACCCTGTCGCATGGCTTGCCTGGTCTAATCGTTTTCTTTGCAGAGATGGCTCACTGCTTTCCACATGAGGATTGGGATCAAACGACGCATCAGATGATGCAACTGCTGGTCCAAGCAATAGAGGCAGAAGGAATCCATAACTTGACTCTTTTTTCTGGCTTGACGGGAGTTTGTTTTGCTATCGAGTTGGCTTCCAAAAATGGATCGAGGTACCAGACCCTGCTTTCTCAGTTGGAAGCCCATCTCCTCACTGCCGTTCAAACGGAGTTTGTGGAACTCATCCAAAAGCAGTTGAATGAAGGACTCCCTGTATCGCCTCTTCTCTATGATACCATCACGGGGATCAATGGCAACTTAGCCTATCTCTTGCAGCGGATGGATAATCACGAGGCCGTTTCTCTCGCCACGACTCTTGTCCGACAGCTGGTTGAATTGACTCATCCCATTTTATGGAAGGGCCACCTTTCTCCAGGATGGGTGACGGCCCCGCACGACCTGGTCTTACAAGAACACCGCGATGCCTATCGTGAAGGCTGTTTTGATACGGGTCTGGCGCACGGCATTGCCGGGTCGCTTAGTCTCCTCAGTCAAGCCTATCTGAGGGGGATCCAAGTGGAGGGGCAACTCTCTGCGATTGAATCGATTGCTGGATGGTTAGAAGAAACACAATGTTCTGTGGGTGAATTTAAAAATGTTTGGCCTGGTCGATTCGTTTTTGATTCGGATGTTCCGAATCGCTGTAAAAGCACAAGCTCATTTTATCGCGATGGCTGGTGTTATGGAGCCCCTGGAATTGCGTGCAGTTTGTGGCACGCCTCACAGGCAATGAAAAAAGAATCCCTCGCCAACTTTTCCTTGTCTCTCATGCACGAAGTCTGTGACAGGTATGTCCTACAAAATAATCTCAGCTGCCCCTCCTTCTGTCACGGCCAGGCTGGGCTTTTAACCATGCTGTGGCAGATGCAGCTCGAAACCGGGTCGAAAAAGCTCAGAAGCAGCTGTGATGCGATTGCGAGGGATATTCTTGAGCAATATGACTCAACGCATCCTTTTGGTTTTAAAACAGAGGCTTCGTTTCCCGATAGTGATGCAGTCCTTAAGATTGACAACGCCGGTTTACTGGATGGTGTCACAGGGATTTTACTTCCGCTGCTGTTTCTTAAATCAGGTGAGAGGAGACCCTGGCTTTCTCTGTTTGTGTTGTAATAATCACACTGATCTTGCGTCTAGAAGTTGTTTGTACACCTCACCAACATGGATTGAATTTGTCACGTATACAACATCATTCGCTTGGCGATTGGAATAGAGCTGGCCGTTCTTATAGAATAGAGGGGAGCCCGTCAGAAAACAGAGATGTGCTGCTTGCAGAGCTGTTAGAGCGGATGTATATTTAGAAATTACATCTAAAATCTTGTTTGCGTGAGGACTTCTTCTACAAGTCTCTCGAATCTCTGCTAGGGCAAGAGTGCCGCTGATTGCTATTTCTTCTAGAGCTTTAAAATTGTCGGGATTGTGTTTTTTCCAGTTGGAATCTATGAAATCAATCATCAAATCTCGCAATACAGAGGCTGACATCGGGAGCCCCCATTTGATCAGATTTAGCACAATCGCACTTTCTATAACATCATCGGATAGAATTATGTTTGAGTTACCTATTCTTTCTGTTGCCCATTTCATTAAATATAAATTAAAGAATTGGAAACAATCAAAATCATCTTTTTTAGAAAAAGCGATCAACGCATCTGTAATTTTTTCTCGACAAGGATGACTGCTTTGGGCTATCTCAAATAAAAACACAAAGACTTCATAATGGATTTCTGAATCTTGCGAATTATTCAAAATATTAATCATTACCGATAATTCTGCATCTTTTAATATATAACCATTTTCGACGAATTTTTTCAAGATAGATAGCGCATGTACTCTATCAAAAGATTGGAATGTGACACCATCTTCTAAAATAAACATCAATCCATTTGCAAGAGAAAACGTATGACTGTTCATTTGTCCCTCTTTTAAAAGTTCAGCAAGTACTAAAGAGGATATTATTCCAGTTTGTCGTTCAAAGCTTTCATTTAACCACAGGCTAGCCAATGCGAAGATGACATATTGAGACCAGGCGGTATCACTCCTGATTACCTTTAGTAAAGCTTCTCTGATAGGTAATTGAGATAGAGAACGTGTTGGATGTTTATCCTTTAGAAAACTAACGAGTAAATCTAGTGTATCTTTACCCCAAAATTGCCCCCTATTCACAATCTCAGCCAAAGTCTGTTCGGGTAGATATGTCACAGATTCAGCAGGCATATCACGATGTATTTTTAGATGAGTGAGCAAAGCGGACATGGCTGCTTTGGTCACCGAATGTCCTTGCGTGACTAGCTTTCTCAATGTACCAGCGGCGTAATCTTTATCAAGGTGAGTTGTTGTTGAATTTCGTAATATTGTAATTATTGTAGGTAATAAATAATTATTTACGAGATTTCTGTTTTTCAGTTCTGATAAAACATGAATTACTGAAATTTTCATTTGATAGCTCGTCTTGAAATCTGTGAGAAATTTAATCAGTATCTCTACAACCTCGTCGGGTAAACTGTGTTGTTTTTCGGCTAATTGTTGAAAAACAGATATTAATTTTGATCGTGTTTGATCAGTTTTAGATTTTTTTAAATAACTAATTATAATAGATAAAGCTTTTTGAGTTAATTTGTGTTTTCTTAATATTATTTCATATAATAGATTCCACTTACGTCCTAAACTTTCTGGTTTAGATATTATTAAAGATAGTATTGTTTCGGAAAAAAGATTTTGATCGACTGCTAAGGCTATGTTCAATATTGCATATGCAGCAGAAATAAAAGCATCTAATGATGTCTCTGTATTTTTTAACATCTCTGTTAATTTTGATATTATTTCATTTGTTAAATAATCAGACCTTGTTGCAATTTCGTAGAGTAATCTAAAATTACTTTGACTGAAAAGTAGATTTTCGCAATCTTTGAGATGTTTTAGCACGGCAGGTAAAGGATTTTCTGCTTGCGAAAGGCTATAGGCCCAGAGCTCAATTGCAAAAAGTTTGCCCTCTGAGTCATTGAGGTGATCCAATTTTTCCATGACAGCATTGAAAAGAGCATCGGGAAGGTACTGTCTCTTTCGGATAAAAGTCCATATTATTTTCGGGATATGCTGATTATTTTGCAGATCATCTATTAAAAATTGTGTGATTTCTTTTTCGGTTATTAATTTGTTATTTCCTAAAAGTAAACGTATTTTTAAGTCAGTGCTGGGATGTTTATGTAAGAACTGTAAAGCAGCCTTAATAAAACCTGCATATTTGGGGGAAACGGCATTAGGCTTTTCACATTCTTCAAAACAGCCGGCCCAAAGCCTAAGTTCGTAGCTGATGGCTAAATCGCGTGGTTCGGAAAAAAGAGCCTCAAAAAAGATCGTCATGGCGGCTTGGGCTTTCTTCGATACCTTGGATCGATCCGCTAGATAGCCGGCTGTCATCTTGAGCACTAACTGATAGCGGGGAGAGAACTTGATTGCCGCGAGCTGTTTTTTGGCCTCTTCTGGATTATTTTCAAAAAGGCGAGCAAGCCGGCAAGCGGCAAAAAACTCTTGAAATGTCAGATGAATAAAAACGGCTTCTCCCTTTTCAATACGGAGAGGACCGATACGGACCATATCTTCGACCTCTAGCTTGAGATTGAGATCATTCAGAATTTCACCGATCTGATCCACAGAGACATAAAGGGTATTTTGTTCCATCGCTGTCCAAGCGATTTCTTCCAGTGCCACTGCAAAGGGTTTCACCTCTTGTGCCATGCGTCCAGATCCGAGGGCCACCTTATTTGGATCCTGGACCAAGCCGCTGCGCTCAATTCTAAAGCGTTTATAGAGCCAATCGGTCAGTTGGATATAAAGGGATGTAAGGGTAGAGGTTTTAAGAGATTCTCCTGCAGCAACAATGGAACAAAAAATCTCCAAATTGATTGGAATTCGAGCCAGGCTCTTAATAAGAGGCTGTCGCAAGTATTCATACAGCTTTTGGGCTTGTGCGTACTGGCTTTGTGAAAAAAAACGCCTGACATATTCATTTATCCCCCGCTCATCAAACCCGAGAATTTCAAGACTGCATGTGGGTTTGAAATCGACGGGTTGGGGTCGCGTTGTGCACATCACATGAGGAAATTTTTTAAGTTCTTCAAGAATCCGATAAAGAGCTCCTCCTCGTGGATTTACAGCTTCAGGTCGAGCTTCATCAGCACCATCGAGAATAATCAGTGATTTCTTACGAAGTTCTTGATCGTTTAAAAAGAGCTGGATGATACTCTCCTCCACGTTGCATTCCGCGGCAATATATTGACTTAAAGTCTCTATTTTTGGGTTTAGATTGCGCAGTGGCAGCCAAAAAAGAAGTTCAAACTCTTGAAAAAAGGCGCCTTGCGCCCATCGAAAGGCAATATGATGACAAAGAGTGGTTTTTCCAATTCCTGCCGATCCTTGGATCAAGATTCTTTTTTGAGAGGCGTCGCTTTGAGAAAAAATGTCCTCAAGTTCAATGGGTTCTTTAGGATCAAAAATAGCCTCATGTGTCGGCTTGATCCCATAACCATCTTGGCCCATTAAGCCTTTTTTAGACTCTGCTGTTTTTTCCTTTTTCTCTTTCTCTCCAATGATGGCAAGGCAGGTATAAATTTTTTCAATGGGAATTTCTTGCGATTCTTGAGGAATTAAAAGAGAAATATTTTTATTCGCGTTATAGCAATTGCGAAGTTGGGACTGAAGCTGGGACCCAAGCGCTGTTGTGCTGCGAGGCTGTATCGGTTGGTTATATATCTTTTGCAATGTTTCAATTTCTTGCGAGGTGAAGGCCATTCTTCTTTCAGGCCGCCACTGTTCGACAGCCTCTTTTTCGATGATTCCTTGTTGGAGAATCGCGCGAACATTCTTGAGAAAGTCTTGTTTTATCTCTTCGATAAGAGGATCATCAAGGTTTCGAAGTCTTCCAATCAGTCTAAAAATATCTTCATAATAGCTATACAGTTTTTTAGGATCTCGATTATCCAAAATGGTAAAATTTGTCGCCAATTTAACTAAAAAGTTATCATCAGGACAATTATCAGGATGATCTCCTTTAAGATAAACAAGATAAATTGTATCGTCTTTTTTTCCTTTGAGGGGGCGACCATAAGTCAGAGCCACCTCCTGAGGTGCTCCAAAAAGGCAATTTTTCCGTTCTTCACATTTTTTTTTAAGATCTGGCGTACAGATAATGATCACCGTATCTGTATCACAGATATTTTGCTGAAAATGATCAAGCTTCTGTCCGGGTTTCAAATCCTCTAAGCAAAAAATAGTTGCGATCCCTGCTCGTTTTAAGTCCTGAACAAAGATCTTCTTTAGCCAGACTGCGACATCGGTTTCAATGGAAAAACAGATAAAACAAGTCGGAGGTTTAGCTTGTGAAGAAGCCTTGGAAAGTCTGCCAAGAGCCTGTTCAAAAGCCCTCCGGATCGCATCTTTATGTAAGAGAAGTTGCGCAGTTTCATCCCCTAACTCTTGCACCCAATCTGAGTTGAGCTTTTCTAAAAAGTTCGCCTTTCCAATTGCAGAGGGAATTTTTTCTACAGCTTGCAAAAGGGCATCAGCGGCTCTATGAAAATAGCGCTGACTGGCCTGATTAAGCGCTTCTAAAAAACAGCGTTGGAATTCTTCCATAGGAGGTTGATTATGATGCGCTCCTAAATTTCCATACATCGGCGAGAGGTCATTTTGAGCCATCACAAGAGAAGAAGAGCTCGAAACAGACCTTGAAGCGCTCAAAGAGGGTCTTGATGCTTGGAATCGCTCAATCTCATTAAAAATGGCCTTAACTTTTTGCAATTCAGGATGCAAGAGCTCTTGAGGGGAAAGTTTGGCGCATCGCTCCTGAAAGTGGCTGTAGAGTGTCAGAAAATTAAAGGGCTCATTGTCCTGTTTCTCAAGCTTAAATAAGTCCAATGTCTCAAAGTGACTAAAAACATCCTTTGCAACGGTATCTAGCCTTTCGTAAATGGCTTTTTTCTCTTCGGGTTTTTGAGCTTGATTCAATTCATTTTGCAATCCCTCAAAGAACGAATGGTTGTAAGCCCCCATGATACGAGCGATTGGACATTTTCTTGGTGATTCCATTTTGCCTCGAAAGTTATTGATATCTTAAAATTGATTGCGATTTATATCCACTTTTGGCACAAACTTTATGGGGAATCTTATGCCGGGAGTGTTTTTATCTAGTATTCATCAAGACCATCCTGATGATTTTTCTCCAATGGCATCAAATTCTAGATTCAAACCCCAGCTTTGGTATCTCCTTCTTTTGATTCCTCTTCTCTTTTTTATAGGGATGCATGAGGACGCAACCCCCGCGAAATTGGTGGACCTTCCTGAAAAGAGTCCCGATTTTACAGGACGAAAGCAAGAGCTGGCCATGATCGAGAAGCGGTTGTTAGACAAGCAAGAAGGGAAACGGAGCCAATTGCTTGCGATTTATGGAGAAGGAGGAGTGGGAAAAACGGAGCTGGCGATTGCTTTTGCCAATGATCATTTGAACCATTGTTCGCTCATTGGATGGATCAGCGGCAATAGTGAAGAGTCTCTCGACCATTCCTATGCCAGACTGGGGGATACTTTAGACATTCATGAAGAACATCCAATCAGACGAAGGGAAAAAATTCATCAGGCGCTTGAAAACGGTCAGGGAAAAAAGCCCTGGCTGCTTATTTTTGATGACATGTGTGAATTACCCTTCGAACTTCCCAAAATGGGCGGCGCTATCCTCATTACTTGCCGCGACAAGAGCCTTTTTCCATCGCATGTGACGTTGGAACTGACAAAAAACCCCAAAGATGGCCTCTTACTGCTTTCCAAGCTCACTGGAGAGCCCTCTTCTGATGCCTTAATCCATCTTACCCAGCAGTTGGATGATCTGCCTCTCATGATCAATTTGGCAGGACATTACATTCGTGCTACACCTGGCCTTAACGTGTCCAATTACTCAAAATTATTAAGCGAACTGATCGAAACGGAAGATAGCCCATTGAAATGGCAAGAGTTTGGGAAAAGGTATTCAAAAAGCCTCATGGCTTCCTATAGAACGACACTGGAATTGCTGCAGAAAAAGCATCCGCTTAGTTTTGAATTTCTCAATCAAGCGGCTTTGCTGCACAACAATAACATCCCTAATGAGTTTTTGGTCGCTTGGCTTGAGACTAAAAATCAATTTACCCCTGCCCAAATTGATCTTTTGCGGGGAGATATTCTGCGAGAGCTCATAAATCATTCTCTGATCCGCTATGATGAAAAGAACAAGGAATTTTCCTTGCATCAGCTGCTCTATCACGCCTTGGCCATCAATAGAGTTGATTCGAACATCTGGGTAAAAATCTTATCAGAAAATGGCCGGATGAAGGCCTACAATCCGACGCATATCGAGTCCATACGCCCTTTTCAAAGAGTTTTGCCGCATGTCTTGAAAATCCTCGATCAAACGCAACAACCTAATGTGCCCATTGTCCGGCTATCCTTAAATGTAGCCCGTTACTTCATTGAGACAGAATTTCAGTTCCAAAAAGGAAAAATCTATCTGGATCGGGCAGAAGAATGGTCGGAGATGTTCGATCATCCCATCAAAGGACGCATTGCCTTTTTGCAAGGAATGGTGCTGTTTCGTGAAGGGGAGTTTCATCAGGAGCAGGCGGAAAAGGAGAGGCTTTACTTGGAGGCCTTGGGGCAATTTGAGAAGGCGTTAAAAATTTTCCAGACAGAAGATAGAGACGATCTCTATCTAGCAATTGAACAGAATCCCGCGAAATCTAACAAAGAGTATCAGCGGGCCATCTGCAAGCAGTTTCAAGGACAAATATTGCGCGTTTTAGGGCGACTTGATACAGCAGAAGACAAGCTAAACGAAGCGATGCAGGATTTTCAAGCTATAGCCCAAGGTGGGGATCACTTTGACATTGCTCGAATCATGAGGGAACAGGCGCTCATTTCGTGGGAAAAAGGACATGAAGAAGAAGCCATTCACCTATTAGAAAATGCTATCCTGATGCAAAAAAGAGTGTACGGAGAAATGTATCATTCTCAGCCCACCGCTGCCAGTACTCTGCGCACGTTAGGAGATCTTTACTTCCAGTATGGACAATTTTTGAAAGCGAAACAGGCCTATCAATTGGCTATCGATATCAGTCGCCCTATATTCCAATCGGATGAACACCCATTTATTCTGGAGTTATATCGTAAACAAGCGAAAGCGGATCAAGCTCTATCGTTTTGAATTTGCTGGACGGCAAAGAGGTTATTTCCCTCTTTGGCTAGTGAGAGCGCCCGATTAAAAAAGCCGTCCGCCTTTTCTTTCAGCCTGTATTTTTGACACATTGCAGCAAGATTAGACAAGGTGTAGATATGGAATTCTTTACTTAGAACAGTCAAGGGGATGGCTTTATTGAGGTAAAATTGCGCACGAGGGGGGGTTGCGAGAGCAAGATGGGCGGTACACAAGCTGTTATAGATTTGCATCGATTCGAAAATTTCAATCGGTTTGGTTAGTATCTGCTCGATCTGTTCCACCAAAGCTTGTATTGCCGATCTGGTCCCATGCGGATTTCTCATCTCTAGTTGAAGAAAATTCCGCAATGTTTCGAGGATCATATTGTGATTATCTAAGTCTTGGGCGCAATCGAGCGATTTGTTGAGATAATGCTGAGAGAGCTTCCAATTCCCCGCTTTCCACATCATTTCCCCTAAATTATTCCAACCGACCCAAGCAGCGCTCTGATCTCCATTTTTAATCAACATTCGGATTCCAGTCTCTATTCGGGCTTGACTCTCCTCCAGATTAATCCCTCTGATTCCCGTTAAAGTTCCCAAAATGCAAAGGCTTCGGCCTACGTACACGGGATGATTGGAGTGGCGTTCGATGAATCCAAAATCAGATAATGCCTGATTCCAGTCGCCGGCCAGATAATGGGCTGTCCCTCTATGCCAATAATAGGGGATTTTGGCCTGTAGTATATCTGAAGATGAGATCAGCTTTGTGGCCTCTTGAATGCAATCAGAGAAACGAGCTGTTCGCCAAAGGAGATGACAACTGGCGGCACATGTTTGTCCCGAATCCAAAAGGGCTTTAGCCAAATCAAATTGTTGTAATCCGATAAAAAGTTCTGCAAGAAAACGGGCGCTTTTGGCTTGAGTGCCTTTCGGATAAATCGCGATACTTTCTTTTAAAATGTCTAATTCTTGTGCTTTTGATAGGATGCTATAAGCGGATTGAAGGGCAACATCACATTTCGGTTCATATCCGAAACACTGAATGGTCATCACAAAATGGAGGGCGGCATCAAAATGATCTGGGAGTTCTTGAAATTGCTGGAACCAATAGGACTTTGTTGCTTCAGGTTCTATTTGGATTTTTTCTCTTTCGACAATCCTATTGAGAGTATCATGCGGATGCCACGCTCCCTTTTCAAAAAAAATAAGACCCAAGTGTTCTAGCTCCCGCATGCTGCTCTCAGGAAGGTTAAACACTTTACAAAACAGCGTCTCATCCATCACCATTCCACATGAAAAGACAGCAGCCAGCGCCCTGTTCATAGTTTTCTTTATATCGAGCTGGTTGTGGTTGGGCGAGAAGATGTCGATTGCATGGGTTCCAATGTTGTACATTTCTGGGAGGGCAAGCCCATTTTTTTGCAGCTCTCGTTGAATGAATTTGGTGAGGCTTTCAGGGGAACGATCTGAATAGGCCATGTTGCGCAGAGCTTTAACTAAAGCATCGGTGAAATACCCATACTGCTGAGATGCATTTTCAAAGGAGGGAAAAATACCGGACGAAAGAA
>JAJFUZ010000044.1 GCA_021372155.1 Parachlamydia sp.
TACGAAACCTATCCTTGTGTTGACCAATGGCTTGGACCTCTCCTGCGGCGATTTTTTTCCAGCCATTTTACAAGATAACAAGCGTGCTACCATTTTCGGAGCCCGAACAGCTGGAGCGGGAGGCGCTATGCGCACATTCTATCATCCAAATCACTTTGGAATTGATGCTATTCACTACACAAGCACAATTGCTGAGCGTGCCGACAAAAAACTAATCCAAAACAAGGGAGTATCGCCCGATATCGCCTATACCATGACGGCAAAAGATCTTCAGGACAATTATTCTGACTATATTCAAGCTGTTCAAAATTCCTTAAAAACGATTATGACGCGCTAATACTCTGATGTTTCACTCTGAGACAGTGGCGAAGCCTCGAGCTTGAAAGTCTGCTCAGCAAATGGGTACCATCCTGAAGATCCGAAATGGAGCACGGCAAGCGCCCTATCGGGAAAAAGATGGCCCAAAGGCTTGTTAGAATTTGTGATGTGGATTACAGGATATTTCTTTAGAAAAGCAGCCGCATGCACGATTGCATGCGGCTGTCTGCTAGCCTAGACTTATTACCCAAGCCTTCATGACTTCGTAAAAGCGGGCGAGGTCGTCCAGATCCACCCATTCGCCATCGGAATGGATTTCGCCTCCCTTTGGAGCAATCACCAGGACGGGGATATGGCGTTCGCCAAAGAAGCGGGCATCAGAAGCGCCATGAGCGTGCATGGAGCCCACTTCGATGCCATGCATTTCTCTGGCCAGATCGCGGAATTTCTGAAACGCCGCATTGCTTAAGTCAACCTGGTGGGGCGATCCCCCGTTGATCTTTTCCACGTTGATTCTGTCATGGCGTCTCGCGATCTTATGAACACGTGCACAGATATCCTCTGAGGACAGGCTGGGAGGAAAGCGGATATCCAGCTTAGCCTCGGCGTAATCCGGCACCTGGTTGACGCTCTTTCCTCCTTGGATTATTCCCAGGTTGGCTGTGGGATAATAATCGCCGCTTTTCTGTTTCTCAAAATCCTCCTGGATATCCCTAAGGACATCGATGAGAGCATAAATGGCATTGGTTCCTGTCCAAGGGCGCGATCCATGCGCAGATGTGCCGTGGGCTGCAATTTTGAGGTGGAGGACTCCTTTGGCTCGTTCTTCAAACTTCCAATCGAATCCGCCATCTGGCAAGAGAGCGACTTCGGAGGAATAGCCGGCTTCCAGGATGCGTCTAACCCCATTCATCCCGCCGATCTCCTCATCGCTGGTCAGCAGGATGCCGATATCGAGGTCGCGGCCTTTCAGTTCCTGCATCAGCAGGAGGTAGCAGGCGATGGCCATTTTCATATCATAGGTCCCGCGTCCATACATCTTGTTGTCTATGACAACAGGATGAAAGAGGCTATCGCCACCAGGAACCACATCGATATGCGCGACCAGAAAAAGTTTCGGTTTTTTCGTGTTGCGTGTGGTAATCACCAGGGAAGGATGCCCCTCAAACTCATGAGAGTGAAAGTGCAGGTCAAGCGGCTTTAGCTGCCCGCGCACCCAATCCAGAGCCTTTCGGTTGGCGTCGAGATCTGTCGACAGGGTCTTGAGTGAGACCAGGTGCGATAGATAGCTCTCCAGCTTCTCTCTTGGAGAGTTGCTGGCCTGAAGAAGGGGGCTAGATATCAAGAGAAATAGGATGAACAGGTGCTTCATGTTTCCCTCCTTA
>JAJFUZ010000052.1 GCA_021372155.1 Parachlamydia sp.
GGATACGCCTATATCCGACAGGGAAAATATGACATTGCCCTCCCCTTTTTTGAAGCGCTCACTGTCCTCGACACGGAAAATGCCTACGATGTCCAGACCCTCGGAGCGCTCTATCTCCAGCTCAATAATCCCGTCAAAGCCTTAAAGGCGTTCGATAAAGCCCTCAAACTCGAGGCTGATCATGGGCCCACTCTTCTCAATCTGACCAAAACTTTTTTCATGCTGGGAAAGAAAGATGAGGCCCTGAAACTGGCCAATATCCTCAAAAACGAGCCCGATGCCGCCATTTCTAACGTGGCCAAGGCGCTGATCCTGGCTTATAGTTAAAAAAGCTTTAAATTAATATAATCTTTAACTAAACTTAAAACATATTTAATATTGTATTGATTATATTAATCAAAAAAATAGGATTACACATGACATTCCCAATTACAAATGTCAGGTCAAAAGATTATCACTTGACGATTCGGCATTTGATAAAAAATGGTTTGTATAGTGAAGTAAAAACCTATCACCTTCAACATGTAAAACCCGATTGTACCGTTGAAAGGTTGAAGCGCATCATTGCCCAACGTTTTGCCATCCCTGTCGATCAGCAGCGTTTACTTTATAAAACGAAGCCACTCCAGGATCGTGCGACTCTTGAGGATTGCGGGATTGGCAATAATGCGATCGTGCAATTGCTTCTTAACCATCATTTCCCACGACCTGCTGTAGAGCCTCAAAGGGCACCGTTTTCTTTTGATCCACCTAGCGCAATGCTGCACGATGTGCTGCCTATTGATCAAGTCGCTGCGCCAGAACATCAAGTGGTTGATTTCTCCATGTCTAATGCAACAAATGCCCCTTAATATTAATTGAAAAAGAGGTTTTTATGATTCCAGGATTTTCAGGCAGTATGTTTAAATATTCAACAAATCGACAAAAATGGTGTTACAGTAAGGTGCTTGCACCTGAAAAAAGTCCCCTGCACCCAGAAGGTTGAGAAGTTGAAAAGAGTTATCGCTGCACGTCTCTCAATTCCAGAAGCTCAGCAGCGTTTATTCTTTAATCAAGTACGACTCGTGAATGCCTATACTCTTGACTATTACGGTATCGGCCCGAATGCCACAATTCAATTAATGCCATAATGATCTCTTAGATCGCTGAATCCTGTTTCTCAAACACGAAGAGCATATACCCCGTTCCGTTGGAGGGGTAATGCGATCAGTAGCTTCTGTTGAAAAATTCCCTCGAGACAAGCCCATCTCCGTGATCAAAAAAACGATTGTCTTGGGCTTGATTTAAAATGATGTTGCACTTCTTTTCCTGATACTCTTTAATAGTCTTCTTGAAAAACACCGATCAAGAGGCTTTATGAACAAACACGCAAAAATCGCTTGGCGATTTTCCATTGCTTATACGATTGTCATATTGATGGCGATGGTTTTTCAATTTTTCACGAGTATGCATGCAAGTAGTTTGAAGGTAGCTGATTTCGCGGTTCTAGTTCTCATTTTTGGTGTCTTTTTCCTTGCCTTCAAAAAGAACTATCGAGTTTTTGCCCTACTAAGCTTTGGATGGTTTTGCTTTAGTTTTATCACTATGATATGGGAAATAACAACACACTTTGATGGCAACATATTCTGGTACGTGCCATTGGTCCTAATTCTCACCCTTCATGTTATATTGGCCTATCTGTCACTGAGAGTAACTTTTGCTTCCAAAACGGTAACGCTTCAGAACACCATTTAATCTCTTTAATGGCCAACTCCACTTTGGTTCAGAACCTCTACTGTTTCTCAAACACGAAGAGCATATAACCCGTTCCGTTGGAGGGGTAATGGCGATAGGCTTTTTGCACGAACTCTTTGCTCACGATCTTCCCAATTTCATCGGCACTATAATAGGCAAAAAAGCGGGGATAGTCGGGTCCTTCGGCAAAACCCTCTCCCTTTCCTTCCAGCATTCCTAGAAAGAGGATTCCTTTTTCAGGCAGGAGATCGGCCAGATGTTTGATCTGGTATGCAAACGGCGCTTTAGGGATATGGATCAACGACAGGATAGCGAAAATCATCGCAAATTGGCCGCTGGCTTGATAGGTCTGGATCGTCCCTTGGACAACCTGCAGCCCCTTCTCTTTGCATCGGCGCACCATTTCGGGGGAAGGATCGAGGCACAAGACATCAAAGCCTTGCTCCTGTAGCCATTTGGCTAAAATGCCCGTTCCCGATCCCACATCCAGGACGCGCTTGCCTAACTGTTTGGGCGCATATTGGACGACAAACTGGGGAAGGGAATCAGGAAAAGGGAATCGATCCCAGAAGTTGGCGCGCTTGTCGTAACAAGCCTGGTTGACCTGATCGATCTGTGTCAGGTCAAAATGGTGTTCGCTGGGAGTATCCAATTTACAGACCTAATGCTTTCTTAAGCTCCCTGACCACGCGCTCGATATCAGCCAGAGTAAGATCGCTGTAGAGCGGCAGGCTGAGTGCCTGGGCGTAGTAGCTTTCTGTCTCTGGAAAGTAGTCGGACAGGTCGCCGCATTGGCCTTCGCAATAGGGATGGAGGTAGAGAGGGATGTAATGCACCTGTGTGCCTATGCCAGCGGCTTTGAGCTGCTGCATGACCTGTTCGCGTGAGGTTTTATGAGCAGGGAAGTCAATCTGGACAACGAAGAGGTGAAAGGCAGTGTCGGCATCGTGGCGGTCGGTCAAGAGCTTGATGGTGGGAAGATCTTTGAGCTGTTCGCGGTAGGCCTTGACGAGGGTGCGCCTGTGGGCGATGAAGGTGTCGAGGCGGGCGAGCTGGCTGCGTCCCAGGGCTGCCTGCAGATCAGTGAAGTTAAGATTGTTGCTGATCTCCTGCACCTCATAGTACCAGGATTTGGCCTCGCCAGTCAGATGAGTGGGATCGCGCTCGATGCCGTTGTTGCGGAAGCGGCGCAGGCGATGAGCGAGGGTTTCATCATTGGTTGTCACCATGCCCCCTTCGCCGGTGGTAATTACTTTGGCGGGATGAAAACTGAAGACAGTCATCTGGCTGAAGGCGCAGGAGCCGATGCGCGGGCCATCCGGATAATAGCGGGAGCCGAGCGCCTGAGCGGCGTCCTCGATAATGACAGCATCCAAGGAACGGAGGTTGTCTTCCAGCGTCTTGACGTCGACTGGGAGGCCGGCAAAATGGACGGGAATCAGGACCGGTTTTCCACGCGAGGTGGGTTGGTTTGCCGTCTGGAGCATCTGGTCGACCCGGGCATTGCCTGTCTCTCGATCGATGTCGACAAAAACGGGGGTGGCTCTAAAATGGAAGGCGCCGCTGATGGAGGCAATAAAAGTATTTGGCGAAGAGATCAGCAAGTCGTTCGGTCCAAGTTCGGCAGCATGGCAGCAGGCGATAAGGGCTGAAGAGGCGCTGTTAAAGGCCACGGCGTGTTGCGCTCCGCAGTAGGCCGCGATCTCTTTTTCAAAAGCTTCGACCTCGGGTCCGCGGGTGATCATCTCGCTTTTTAAGGCGCGCGTGACGGCGGCGATGTCTTCTTCTTGGATCGATTGATGGGCATAGGGAAGAAACATAAACTTTCCTTGGACTTACCTTGGGATTGGCCTCGATTGTACAGAATCAATGATTTTTAAGAATGGTCAAATATCGAGATTTCGTTCAAAATGCGCGAGTGAAATCAGGAGACCTATGCAAACAGACGCGGATATCTTTTCTTCTCCCAAAAGCCCCGATCCCAAAGCGACGCAAGCCTTGACAGAGCGCCTTTATCCCGATCGGGGGATAGATCCCTATAAACCGGATCAGTCTCAAGAAAAGCCAAGTGCATTTGAAGAGCTGAAGAGATTGTTAGCTCAGTCAAGCCCAGCTGCAGGCCGAGCTGCCAAAGAATTCGGGCTCGAAAATGAGGCAGGGGCGGCTCTCGAAGGATGTGTGAAAGCATTCCAACTGGCGCAGGCTGAAAAGGCGCGGCAGTACATGGAACGCGCAGCCCATTCGAAAAAAGAGGATTATTGCCTTTACTATTTACATGGATGGCCGGCACAAGAGGGTGTCGATGCTGCAACCTATCTCACAGAGCAATCCCGCAAAGCGACGGGAGGGGTCTTTCTGCGCTGGAATGGAAAGGGAATTGCCATCAACCCCGGCAAACATTTTCTGCATGCGTTCCATGCCAAGGGACTCCATATCCGCGATATCGATTATGTGATTGTGACAGGCGATCAGCCTGAGTGCTTCGTCGATGTGGCCGAGATCTACGAACTGAATTACCAGATCAATAAGCTTGGGGCTGAGCTGAAGGTTATCCAGTACTTCTTCCATCAAAAAGCTTTTCAAGAGCTCTCGGGGCTTTTAAAGCCACATTTCAAACAAGAGCGCAACATGCTTCACAGTCTGGAGCTTTTCCTGGATTCCCCCGAGGTGGAAAGAACAGACATAGCTGAAGGGATTGTCTTGAACTATTTCCTCACCTCTTCACGTGAAGAGCGCGCCATGCATAGTCCTTTGGGAATTCGCATGGATCTCAAAGCAGAAAACGGGATGCTGCGCATCGGGTACCTTTCACAGTCCGCCTGGAGTCCTCTGCTTGCTCATCATTTGGGCAGCTGCGATCTGCTCCTGACCGGGTTCGGAAATACGAATCCGCAGGACTATCACAAACTCTCTTATCATGCCGATTCCCTGGGATATCATGGGACCTTTTCGCTTTTAGAAGAGATTGCTCCCCGCCTCGCTCTCTGTGGCGAATTCGCCGGTCGTGAAGGGGACATTCGTTTCGAAGTGGTTCAAAAGATACGCCTGGAGCTGGCTCACAGCAGAAATCTGGCAATTTTACCCGCTGACACAGGCCTATCTATCAATTTACAGACGCTTGAGGTGCGCTGTTCCGTCAGTGGAGAATGGACACCAGCAAATCAGATCAAAGTGATCAAGACATCGCAGACTTTTGGACCCCTGCTTTATTTGGCTCCGGCTTATGTCTATTGAGAGAAAAATAAATTGCTTGCAGCCTAAGATCACTCATGCTAGATTCTTCGACGAATCGGGTCCAGACAATGCTGTGGAAACGTTGTTCATAACTTGACTGTGTTCTGAATGTTTGATTCAAACACCTTACATTTAAGGATCGTATGACTATGATTGCTTGCGAAACGCGCGACGCTTGGACGCAATTCCTTGAATATGCGAAAAAGCGCTGCTCAGCTTCCGCTTTTGGCAATTGGCTGATGCCGATCCAGTTGCTGGAAGCGACTCGCGAGTCGATTACATTGGAAGTCCCGAATATCTTTGTGAAAGATTATCTCTTGACCCATTACAAGGCTGAACTCTGCTCCTTTCTCCCTGTGGATGCCACTGGCGAGCCGGCTATTCAGTTTATCATGGCGGCTCCCAAGAAAAAGATGTCTCCCCCAGCCCCTGCATCATCTGATGCCGAGCCGGAGCGTAGCATCAGCGCCTTTCAGGTCTCGCTCAATCCAAACTATCGTTTCGATACCTTCATTGAAGGGCCCAGCAACCAGTTTGTCAAATCGGCGGCTTTCGGGGTTGCCACCCGCCCAGGACTATCCTATAATCCCCTTTTCATCCATGGCGGCGTGGGCCTTGGCAAGACCCACACTCTTCACAGCATCGGCCACCATGTGATGGAAACGCATAAGAAGCTTCGCGTCCAGTGCATCACGACCGAGGCCTTTATCAATGACCTCGTCGACCATCTGCGCAACAAGTCGATCGACAAGATGAAGCGCTTCTATCGCTCGGATATCGATGTGCTCTTAGTCGACGACATTCAATTTCTGCAGAACCGCCTCAATTTCGAAGAGGAGTTTTGCAACATGTTCGAAACGCTGATCAATCAGAACAAGCAGATCATCATCACCAGCGACAAACCGCCCGCGCAGCTCAAACTGTCAGAGCGCATGATCGCCCGCATGGAGTGGGGATTGGTCGCCCATCTTGGCGTGCCTGAGCTGGAAACGCGCGTGGCCATCCTTCAACACAAGGCAGAACTGCGCGGGCTCACGATTCCCCCAAAAGTCGCCTTCTACATCGCCGAACATATTTATAACAATGTGCGCCAGCTCGAAGGGGTCGTCAACCGCCTGAGCGCCCAGTGCCGCCTCCTCGACCTCAAGATCACGGAAGAAGTTGTCGAGAAGAACCTGCGCGAGATGCTGCAGCACTCCCCTCTGCAAAAGATCACGGTCGAACAGATCATCCAAAGCGTGGCGACCATCTTTCAGGTACGTGTCAGCGACCTCAAAGGATCGGGGCGCACCAAAGAGATCGCCCTGCCAAGGCAGGTAGCCATGTATCTCGCCCTCAAGCTGATTAAAGAGTCGCTGCAGACGCTGGGATCCTACTTTGGCCGCACCCATTCGACCCTCCTGCACGCATGCAAAAACATCGAAAAGCGCCTTGTCGAGGATGAGAAGCTGCGCCGCCAGATTAACATGGTCGAACGCAACATCGGAGCTTAAGTGTCAAAACTCTTTCGCAAGCGTCT
The DNA here is from genome assembly GCA_021372155.1 of Parachlamydia sp. Classification (GTDB taxonomy): domain Bacteria; phylum Chlamydiota; class Chlamydiia; order Chlamydiales; family Parachlamydiaceae; genus JAJFUZ01. The sequence goes on from JAJFUZ010000052.1 coordinate 6,488, forward strand.
CAAAAAAGCGGGCCAGTCGCCTGGTACCCTCACTGTTCCTGAACGCGAGTGGGGAGAGAAAATTGCGGTCTCTCTGATCGAATACGACAAGACGCATATCACCGAAAATCCTCGCGCGACAATCAAAGATTGCCTCGTGTCTCTCGACAAGCCCTCCATCACCTGGATCAACATCCATGGGATCTACGATACCCAAGCCATCGAAACGCTGGGTCGGCATTTTGGATTGCATCCCCTGATGCTCGAAGATATCGTCACAAGCGGCCAGCGCTCCAAACTCGACGACTACAAGAAATCGATCTTCATCGTCCTGCGCCTTCTCAAATATAACCAGGACAGACAGGATATCGAGGATGAGCAGGTCAGCATCATCCTGGGCTCCAACTACGTCATCACCTTCGAAGAGGCCCCTGAAGATGTTTTCGACCCTGTCCGCGACCGCATTCGCAAAAAAAACAGCATCATCACTCAACGCGGGGCCGATTATCTCTGCTATGCCCTGATGGACTGCATTGTCGACCACGCCTTTCTCATTTTAGAGAAGCTGGACGAACGCATCGAGAAGCTGGAGCTGCAGCTATTGAATAAAGAGCCAAAGACTCTTGTTACCGACATCCAGCGCGTCAAGCATGACATCGTCCTCCTGCGCAAGAGCGTCTGGCCGATGCGCGAGGTGATCGGCCAGTTCCGCCGCCTGGACACGCCCCTTATCAAAGACACCACCAAGCTCTACATGCAGGACGTCTACGACCACACCATCCAGGTGATTGACACTATCGAGAGCTTCCGCGATGTCTCCGGAGGGTTGCTCGATATCCACCTCTCCAACCTTAACATGCGCATGAACGAGATCATGAAGGTCTTGACGATCGTGGCCACGATCTTTGTGCCCCTCACCTTCATTGCCAGCATCTTCGGCATGAACTTTGAGCACATGCCCGAGCTTCATTCAAAATGGGGCTATCCCATTTCCCTCGGCGTCATGGCCGCTGTCGCCCTGTCCATGCTCTTCTTTTTCCGCCGCAATAAGTGGATTTAAAGCTAAAAGTTTACTTTAATTTAATAGTTTGATAAAATTAACCGAAAATAAAAAGGTTAATTCTATTCAAATCAATAATACAAATTGTAGCGATAACATTTGCGGTGATTCTTCTTTGGAAAGAAGCTTTTTTCTGCAAAAGAAGTACTTCTCGCGGTGGAGACAATTTGCTGCAAGAGGCTGTCCGCTCAGCTCACCGCCGCTGGAGGTCTTAAAGAAAAAGATCTTTCTGGTTCATGCCACAAACGTGATTCCGACTCATGGAAAATTGGTGGCAGGCTGTCTTCATACATTAGGACTGCCTAAAGCTGAGGGTGTCTATCAATCCCCGCTTAGGCAGACTCTCCACTTCTCCCTCAACGGTCTTGTGAGAGGGCATGGATTTAACTGCTGGGAAAAGAAAAAGTGCGCAGTCATCATTCCTCTGGAAGCCGTGTGCGATCGCCTGCTAAGCGTTTCCCCTTACGATACAAGCATCGCCGGGGATCTGGCGCTTACTCCCATGATGACCCTGATCGTCCCCGAGGACGTTCCACGCGAATCATGGCCTGTCGATGTTTCAACGATTACCTACAAATCTTCTGTAAAACTGCGAACCGTGATCGATCGTGTGATCCAGGCGCAAAAAGGCTGGCTTTTCGATACCTCCCCTCAAGTTCAGAGTGCTACTGGCACTGCCCGCTGCGCGCTATTCGATCAGCAGGAGATCAATGCGCCGGCTTTTTTCCAGCATCTGCTTAAGGCCTATCCCGCTCTCTGCTTTGGCTCGCACCAGAATTCTCTCATCGGCGAAGCCTGGCGAATCGGCGAACTCGATATGCTCATCAACCCACTGATTCAAAATTATCTGCTTCTATCCAAAAGTGCAGATTTAGCAAAAAATATGGCTCGGCAAGATTTATCCACTCATGACCTTCAGTTTCTGGATTGCTATATCAGCCACCAGCTTCAGGCGATTGCCAGATATACATCAACCATTCCACCGCATTTCATTAAGCCTATAGACACGTTCATGCGCGAAGTAAAGGTATGGCAATTGATTCTGCAGATTGATCTGAAGTTGCGCCAGACGGCTGGCAAGAAATTGGTCTCTTTGGACAATCCAGAAGTGGAGGAGTGGATCCAAAAGACGAGCGACCGTTTGCGCACATTCCTTGAAAAGGGAGAGAACATCAAAGCCATCCATATTGCAGAATATGCTGAGGAAGCCAGACGTTGCTTCGATCAGCTCAACCTATCTGGCCCTTCCTGGGAAAACCAGTATGATTGCAGAACAATCGCCAGTCTATGTTTTCAAATGCCTGAGGCTGAATTTCGGTTCTTATTGACCCATCTTGAGAAACGCTGTGATGGCATGATGTTCCCGCTCGTCCGCTTTCATGCTTATCTTTATCGCTGGATGTTTCGCGGGGAAGAGCAAGGGCGCACTTTCTTGAACAGACTGTTTGAAGAACTCAAACAGAATCCATCTGAATATCGCGCCTTTCTTGCCTTCTTGAAACAGGGTCGCTATGACAATCCCTTTAGGCCTTATGAACGGACAACGGTGATTAAAACGGCCCGAAATTACTTTCAGGAGAGGCTGTCAGACAACGAGTGCTGCGATAAAGGCAATCACAAAATGGTTGTAAGATTTAAAGCGATTCTTCAGTACCTGGATATTCTCGAATCAAGCTGCTCGTAATCTTTTGAGTGGGCGAATCCGCTTATGCTCTTGCAAAGCATACCAGAGGTCGAAGCGATTCTGCAGATTGAGCCAAAACTCTGGTGTTGTACCAAAGGCATCAGCAAAATCCAAAGCAATTGCCTCTGTGACGCTGCGCTTCTGACGAATGATCGCGCTGATTTTAGGTTGCGTCCAGGTTCCCCCTAAATGTTTTGCCAGCTGTTCCTGGGAAATGCCCATAGGCTTCAAAAATTCTTCCAGAAGAATTTCGCCTGGATGAATAGGGGGACGGTTTTTTGGCAACATAGTTTACCTCTAGTGATAATATATCGATATACTATATATTGATATAATTTGCAATGCTGCATCATTGACCTCTGCAAAAAGTCATCCCATATAGAGCTCTGGGTCCTTCGCAAAGCAATATCTCGGCGCAATCATTCATAGGATTTACTGATGTCATAAGAGTGTTGATAAATAGAATTGTTTTATCTTTTAGAACAGGCGCTGATTTTTTCAAGAGATATGCATCTTCTTTGATTCGAAGGAGATGTTCCACAGGTCTATCTAAAATAGATCCCACGGATTTAGCTAACAGGTAATTGGGATTGTAACCTATCTCAAAAGCACGCCAGAAGGAAATAGGAATAGGCACGATCAGGTCAGGAAAGGGCCATTGCAGGCGTACAAACTGTGCGACCATCAAGGCCCCGGCCCCATTTGCCAGATAAGGTCGATCGCCGGATTTTATGCAGTTCAGCAAGGTCCTTGCGGGACCTAAGTTGTCGCAGGCTGAAGCAATGCCTTCAAGCTTAGGAGGATGGCGTCGGCATTCCAAACAGGCCGCAAATCTCGCTATTTCTCGCTCCGAAAAACAATAGGGACAGCGTCCTTCAGGATCAATCAAAGCTAATTCTTGACTGCATTGCGGGCAAAAGAGGCGTTCCTGACGCGATCCAATGCTCTCCTGGCAATGGATGCAGACGGGGGGATAAAGCAGATCTAGAAAGGATTGGCCAATGCCTCTAAACATGGCCAGTAGATAATGCGCAGGAGATTATTTGAAAGCAATCAAATTTATACCCCAAACAATTCATGCAGGGCCAGGTCGAGGTCGCGGAGCATGGCATCGCGATGTTCAGGATGGTTGATTTCCAGCCAGGCGGCGATGCGCAGGCCCACCTTCTGGATGTCGGGACGGTAGAGGTTGGGATCGGAGATGCGCGGATCTTGGGTGAGCTTACCGATGTCGAGGTGGATGGGTTTGTCACCGACAAAACCGGTGTTGTGCATGACGCCGTGGTCCATGTCGTAGATGCCGCGCTGGTATTCGGAGGCGTAGAGCTGGAGAATCTGGCGGATGCGCAGCTGGGCTGTGGAGGTGTCGCCTTTGGCGAGGAGCTCATCGATGACGGCGCGGGTGGTCTTGGCCTTCCTCTGGACGATGAAAACGACGTTGTCAAGATCGATGGTGCGTTTGAGGCCGATTTTATCGATGACTATGGCTTTGGGATAGAGTCCCTGAGTCTGATTAAGGTGGACGAAAAGCAGGCCGCTTTCGTCCCTGAGGCTTTCCCAGGCCAGATGGTAGCCGGCAAAGAGGTGGTCGAGCTTGCGTGCTTTGCGCCGGAGCTGCTTGCGCTGGTAGTCTTTGAAATAGGGCAAGGGCGAAAGCATTTCCACAAGCCAGTGAGGGCGAAGATGCTTGTATTTGAAAAATTTCAGGACATAGCGGCCGTCGGCGCTGGAAAAGGCGTAGGATTGAGATCCTTTCCCGATATAGCTGAAGGGCTGCTGAAGGATAGTTGAGAGGTTCTGGTCAGGCTTGGCATCCCATTCGGGTTTATAGGGCAGATTGTAGGTGATATTGGCGATGCGGAAATCATCGGTGAGTCTGAAGTAGGCGCGCATGCCGCAGACGCAGATTAAAAAAATAACAAAAAACGCCCAGATCTTTTTCACTTTTTTCCTCTTCTTGTGTTGAGTGATTGTCTTTGGAGTGAGTAGACCGGCTTGGTAGTCGTTCCGGAAATATTGACCGTGAACAGTTCGGCCAGTTTGAAAAGGAGGTTGTACTGCTTCATGCGGATCTGGACGTCGAGGTTGCCTTCAAAGTCCATATAGGAGGGTGTTTTAGAGACATTGCTTAAATAGAACTTGGAGAGTTTGCCTTCGCTGTAGACATCTTTGAATTTAGTTAGCATGACTTTGCGGTCGCGCACTTCGTATAGTATAGTTCCTGAAACAGGGTTGAGAGCAGCAATATCGAGTCCAAAGAGCGACAGAATCTCGACAGGGATGGCAAAGATGGGATTTTGCACATGCTTCCTGTTGGGATTGACGAAGTCCAGCTTGCCCTTCCCTTTCCAGGTGGAGCTATCATGCAGAAGTCCTGTCATATTTTCTATCTCCAAACTCTTGACGAGCAATGGCTTGCCGACAATATTTGACGGGGAGCCGGCTTCCTGCATCAGGCTGGGGCGGTAATTAGTTCCCTGGATTGAAGGGATTTCACAAAACCATGAACCCGATTCCTGGCGGGCCATGTTGATGGTTTTCATTGTGAACTGACCTGAGGAATCTTCCACTCTGAGGTCGCGCAGCTGGATATGGCCTGGTCTCAGATTGGCGAGGGCGATGAGCCTTTGCCAGACATATCCTTTGAAGACAACCTGGCTGCCTTCGAGGCGGCCATTGAAGCGCAGTTGATCCAGAAAATTATCTGCAGGTACCTTTAGAATATGCCATTGCCCATTTAACACATATCCAGGGCCTATTTTAAGCGCTGCGATTCTGGATCGGAAGTCCTCCGAGATCAGAATAGCGGCCTTCTCGGGCTCGATGGTCACATCTCCTTTGAGCACGGTCGCTTCGCTGGAGGGGGTCAGGTCGCGCTCCAGGTGCATCGAAAGGCCTGCAAATGTCCCCTCCGCTTTCTGGATGGTCCAGCCTTCCCGGATATCATTTTTCCAATGGATCTTCAGCGGGAGTAACTCCTGCTGTTCTTCAGGCTTGCCATCGAAAAGGAGAAGATGGCCGGCGGAATAGAGAGGATCGTCTGTGAATAATTGCATCCAGAAGGAATGGCTGCCGAGTCGGTAATGGGCGAAGAGGTTCAGGGTTTTTAAATCGTAGGAGAGGTCCAGGTGATGGATGGAGTGGTTGCGGTTTTGGAAGCGATAGAGCCCTTCATCCAAAGAGAGTTTCAGCATGGACGCTCCTGGAGAGGTCCGCAAATGAAATTCTCCTGCGATTTCGCCCTGAACTTTCAGGTTGCTGATGATATTTTTAATGTTGTCGCTGATTGATTTGGGAAAAGAGCTTTGCAGCTTTTCTGCAAGCTGTGCTGACTTTTCGGCTGCAAACTTGAAATGGATGCCTTCGAGAGTGAGGTCTCGCTTGGTGAAATCGAAGGCCGCTTTTTCGATCACAAGCTGGGTCAGCTCCTGGCCATTATCATGGATGTGTGTTGACAGGTTGCGCAGGGTTAATCCTTGTCCGCTGACGTAGTGGCAAGAGACATTGGGAGCGTCATGGAAATGGAGTCCGCAGATGTTCCAAGAGCGCAGCGTCCCGTTCAGCACAGTATCGATCCTCAAAGGATCCAATTCGAGATGCAGCTCCCCAGTGCCTCGCCAGTGTCCATCGGGTCGCATCTGACTGACAAATTCTCTGAGGCTTGGCCATTCGGACAGCTTGCCCAGGTCCAGTTCCAGAAGATTGACTTTGGAATCGAATACGTTTGAGCCAGCCTGATATTCGCCCTCTAAACCTAGCAACAGCGCCTCTTTGATACGCATACCTAGAAAATTGACCTTCCATCCTTCTGGCTGGCGTGAGAGGTCAGCGGCCAGAGAGAGGTCATCCAGAACCAGCTGATCGATCGACCAGGAGTTATCCCTCTTCTTGCCTTCAAGCAAGAACCATTCGCACTGTTTTCCATTGAGCTCAAGGTCTTCCCCTGCGATGCGCCATGTCAACGAGGTGCTTCTGTTATCATAGGTGCATTTCAGGGATGTTTCTCCCTTGGCAGCAGCGAGGGCATGGATTTTGCTTTGCCAAGAAGCTGGTGCAGGCATGATGCCAGTGCGCGCAACAAATTGGAGGGCGGGCAAAACCTTGGCAAGGGGTTGTCTGGATTCCAGATGCATTGCGGCGATCTGTCCGGAGCCGGTCAGGCTTAGAGCAAGAGTTGCCGGATGGATCTCTCCAAAATGGGTCTTGGCAAGATCAAAAGAGAGTTCGACAAGCTGATCGGAATTCAAATGGCTTTTGCCTTTCACATTCAGGATTTCGTTCTGTTGATCTTTGATCCAGACATCAAATTCCCCCTCTGCATGAGTGATATCGCCGAGGCATAAGGTTCCACCTATGAACAGGCGTTCTTCTGCATATCCCTGCCTGTTGAAAGTGAGAAGCCCATCGATAGAAGTCAGAGACAAATGGGCAGATTCAGGTGACTGGAGATAGTCAAAGTTCAGGTGTAGTTCGCGCAGTCCGATCCCTTTGCCCTCCTCATCCTTCTGCAGGGCAAATTCCCCACCGGTTAATTGCCCTTTTGCCCTTGCTTCGACAGCCAGATGATCAGGATGGAAGGCAAGTCCTAATAAGGCTCCCTCAGGAGCTAATTGCAGCTGGCCGTCCAATGGGAATTTGTTGAGAAATTTGAGTCGGGGGAAATGGGCAAAAAGCGCCTGTAGCTGAAACAGCTGGCCATGCAATTCCCTGGTATGGATGGCGATATCCAGCACCTCTTTTTTAGAACCTGCTTTCGCGACAGTGATCGAACCTTTCAAATGCAGTCCTTCGCATGTCGTCTCCAGATCGGAAAGTTCGAGAGTTTCGCCATTGCATGAAATGGTCGTTGCAATATCCTGGAAGGCCAACTGGCTGTTTTTTTCCAGGTAAATTCCATCCTGGATTCTCAGGCTGGTATCCCAACGATCTGTGGCAAAATTCAGACGATACAGGCCTGGCATCACTTCAGCAGTCTGTTCCGTCTTTTCAGGCAAAGTGATGCGGAATGCTTTGCTTTCAATATCCAAGTCGTAAAAACCATATCGCATGACGAGCCCTTCATGATCGAATGATCCCTGGAAGTCCCCCAGGCCCGTCACCTTTGCTTCATCTCCATAAGGCAAAAAAAGCGGGAGATACTTTTCCAGCGGTAGATGGCTTGCACGGCACCAGCCTTCATGCAAAAAGAAGCCTTGCAGCATACCGGAAACAGAGACATTTTCTGCCCAGGCAGCCATGGATGCGGCTGCCCCCAGTTCATGCCAGGGGGTTTCTGTCTCCCCAACAGCCAGATTGAGGAGCCACTCTTGAGGAGAGCAAAGTTCGATATCAAAGCCAAAAGCGATTTTCTGCATTTCTTCCCTGCTCGGCTGCTGGATATCAGCTGTGCCCTCCACCAGCCATCCCAGGGGGCTTGGTCGACTGGATAGCTGTATGGACAGATAATCTTCGGCGAAATGGGTTTTAAGGCCCTTATGCATGGATGGAGGCAGAAAATGGCTTAAGCCCAGTGTGCTTCCTTCAAAATTTGCTTTAAGGATATCCCCTTCGTCAGCGGTGCCATCGATCTCTATGGAACCGATCAGTCCCCCGATTTCTCCCATCAGCTGCGATTTTTGAACGACGCCTTTGCGGACGGCGAATTGCGTCTGAACATTGTGCAGGCGGCATAACGCTTGGTCAAAACTGGTGAACTCGATCTGGGCATCATTGACGATCAGGTCGGCGTTGAGAGTGTCGAGGATGTCTGATGCCGCGCAATTGACGCTCAATTCCCCTGAGAGGTCGGCAATGGCGATTCCGACATCCCAGGGCTGCAGGCGAAGCTTCATGTCTTTGGCAGCAATTTTTTCCACTTTCAGATCGGTGAAAGTGAGGCCCCGCATGTAAGCCAGCGCTGTCGCATCAATCGTCCCCTCCAGCATTTCGATCTGGTGCATTCCCGCAAGATAGGGGGTGAAGAGGGTTTGGAGCAGATCAAACTCCTTCGGGCCTACTTTGGCAAAATTGATTTCGACAAACTTGAATTTGGAACCGAGCTGTCGGGTGACAAAATGGGCGGAGGCAGGCTTGTGGTCCGCGCCTGTCAGGCTGACAGCGAGATCAAGCGATCCGCGGCCTTCAGAAGCGAATTGGGCATTCCCATTGATCTCCAGACGCGATGTTTCGCTGCGATGCCTGCAGGTTCCTTCCATGGCGATCCGGGCGCCATCCTGTGTTTGAAAATAAATCGTTCCCTGCAGATGCTGAAAGGCACAGGCCGGTTGCGTGGGTCCCTCAAAGACAAGCGTCCCTTCTCGTGTGATTTCAAGATGGCCGATGGTTCGTGGGACAACTTCGTCGCTCTCCTCTTTTCCCATGTAATTGGGATTTTCCGTAAGATGCAGATGAGCCTCTTCGAAGCGACCCTGCAGGTCGAAATCGGGTGCAGTAAACGCGATGTCGTGAAAGCCCAGGTCCCCTTGTGCGATGGGACGGCCTTCTTTAGGAAAGGTCAAGGCCATTTTGCCTTTGATGCGCCCTTCTGAAAACTGCAGGCTGTCGAATTGAGGGATGATGTTTCGCATCGCTTTCAGGAAAGCGGATGCCTCGACACCATCCAGGTCCATATCCAAGGCAATGTTCCGCTTTTCCAGTCTGGCCAAAGATAGTACGATACTGTTGCTCTTCAGCAATGGATCATCGAGGCTGACGACAAAGCGTCCGCGATTATGCCGGCCTCCTTCTGCTTCCACTTGGAAATAGACCTTCTGCTCTGTAGGAGGCTCGGTTTTAAAATCGTGGATTGCTAAAACTCCACCATCTATCTTCAGATTGGCATTGATCGTCAGGAACGGGAGCGGCTGAAAGCTATCTTTAAGCCAGAAGCGCATATCCGAAGTCGCCTGGCGGAGATCGAATGCGGCATCCTGCAGTCCAACAGAGATGTCGAGTTCGTGATTGAGCCAATGGGGCACAGCGCGGATGACCATGCGCTCGGCCGCAAAGCGAAAGCCCCCATCCTTGATCGGACGTTTGGTGACAATCCTGGGCTTCTCTATGATCAGCTCGCCATTTTCGAAGAATAGCTTTTCAGCGGCAAAGCGGGCATGCAGGGAGTTGCGGCAGGTGTAACTGATATAGGCGCGCGCGCCCTCGATGGCGAGTTCTTCCCTGAACAAGACCGCTAAAAGAAGAAGGACGCCAATTAAAACTAAAGCGACATTCTTTAGAGATAATTTCGCTTGCATGGCCTAGTATTTTGGCTGAAACTGCCAATTTAGGGAACCATTTTCGCCGACTTAAGCCATTCCTGCATCAGCCGCTTGATCTGGATCTGGTAAGGGATTTGGCAAAAGGCCGCTTTGGCTTTGAAATTCAAAGAATATTTTGCCCTGATGAAATGTCATTTTGCAAAAAAATTCGCGTTTTTGGGTAGTTCGATCTTATAATTATAGATAAATTTAGCTTTGATGTTTTATTATGTCTAAATTTAGAAACCCTAAACTGAACAATGCATTTTATTCATGAACCCTATCAGCCGGGGGAAACAATTGCGGCAATTGCCACTCCGACAGGAGAGGGTGGTGTTGCGATTGTGCGCATCTCCGGCAGCCAGGCGATCGACGTTGCCGAACGCGTCTTTTCCGGCTCAGTCCGTTCCTTCGCTACGCACACGGCACACTACGGCCAGGTGCGCAATGTTCGGGGAGAGCGGGTTGACGATGCCCTGGCGCTGGTCATGTTGGGCAAGCGTTCCTATACCGGCGAAGATACTGTAGAGATCCATTGCCATGGAGGCAGCCTGATCACAAGGCGGGTGCTGGATACCGTTTTGCAGGCAGGAGCCCGCCTAGCGCGGCCCGGTGAGTTTACCTTCCGCGCCTATCTCAATGGCAAACTGGACCTGGCTCAGGCAGAAGCGGTCCAGGAGCTCATTTCAGCTAAAAACGAACGGGCGCTCGATGCCGCCGAAGCGCATCTCTGTGGTGCCCTGTCTAAAAAAATCGGCAGTTTTCAACTCCGCTTGACCCGCGTGGCGGCGATCCTGGAGGCTTGGGTCGATTTTCCTGAAGAGGGGCTGGAATTTGCCAGCATAGATGAGGTGTGCGATGATCTGGCTGAGATTCGAGCAGAAATGGAGAAGCTGGCGCGCACGTTCCACGATGGCAAGATTGTGCACGAGGGGCTTTCCATCTGCCTCGTGGGAAGTCCCAATGTGGGCAAATCGTCTCTCATGAATGCTCTTCTGGATAAGGAGAGAGCCATTGTCTCTCATATTCCCGGCACAACGCGCGATATTGTCGAGGATCATTTCCGTTTAAACGGGCTGCATATCAAGTTGATGGATACCGCTGGCATCCGCGAAGTGGAGGATCTGGTCGAACGCGAAGGCATCCGCCGCTCTCAAGAGGCCATGAAGCAAGCCGACCTGGTGCTCCTTGTCCTCGATAGCAGCCGAGGCATAGGAGAAGAGGAATCGGATCTCTTACAGCAGCTGCCAAAAGCAAAAACGGTGGCGATCTGGAATAAGAGCGATCTGCCTCATTCCACTTTGCCAGAGCTCGAATTCACGCATTCCGTGAAGGTTTCAGCCACCCAGCGCCTTGGCCTTGAGGAGCTTCATGCGGCCATTGACAAGCTTATCTGGACGGAAGGGCCGCCCTCAAAAGAAGAGGTGGTGATCACGACTGTACGTCATCGAGAAGCTCTCGGGAAGGCTATCGCCGCCTGCGATCAGCTCATCTCAGGCCTGCGTTCGGGCCTCTCTCCCGAATTCCTGACCATCGAAGTGCGCGGCTGCCTCAATGCCCTGGGCATGATCCTGGGTACAAATGTGGGCGAAGATATTCTCAGCGCCATTTTCTCAACCTTCTGCATCGGCAAGTGATGAACAAGCGCGACAAAGCAGCCAGGATTCTCGAAATTTTAAATGATCTCTATCCCGAGCCACCCATTCCCCTGAAGCATCGCGATTCCTACACACTTCTCATTGCCGTGCTGCTCTCTGCCCAGTGCACCGATGCCCGCGTCAATCAGATCACTCCCAAACTCTTTGCCCTTGCCGATACGCCTGAGAAGATGGTCGCGATATCGGTTAAACAGATTGAAGAGATTATCCGCCCCTGCGGGCTTGCCCCACGCAAATCGAAGGCGATCTGGGAACTTTCACGCCTCCTTTTGGATAAGCATGCAGGTGAGGTTCCCGGCACATTTGAGGAGCTGGGGGCTTTGCCCGGCGTCGGACATAAGACCGCTTCTGTAGTCATGTCTCAGGCTTTTGGCCAACCCGCCTTTCCTGTCGACACCCACATCCACCGTTGCGCCCAGCGATGGGGCTTGAGTGAGGGCAAAAATGTCGTCCAGACAGAGCGCGACTTAAAGCGTCTCTTCCCCCGCCCTACCTGGAACCGTCTGCATTTGCAGATCATCTACTTTGCCAGAGAGTATTGCCAGGCCCTCCGCCACGACCCCAGCCTTTGTCCCATCTGTTCTGTTTTATTTCCTATTTAAAATTCGATGAGATCGGCCTTGCATCTCATGGGTGAGGTTATTTTCGAGATATTGAATTTAAAAATTGAATGAAATGTATTCATTTGATAATCTGCTTGGAAATTGTGAAACAAATGGAAGAAAGGTTTATATATTTATGAACATCATTCGTGTAGGTCGCGAGGTTATTGTTGGTGCCCAACATCTCAAGCAAACGGAATGGGAAGAGTGCATTAATGTCTATAAAGCTAACATTGCGCAAGCGAAACGCGAGCAACGTACAACAACTGCACTTAGAACACCAAGAGGAAAAGGCAATAAATGCGCCGAGCTTATCAAAGATTTTGTTGAAAGTTTAAGGAAATCCAAAGCCATCAAAAATAGTCAGGTGCATGATGTTACTCAATTTTTTTGCTATAAATCTTTTCCCAAAGACATCAGGCAAGAGCAGGATATCGAATCAGAGCGTATCATAAAATTTGTTGACAAAATTTTAAAACAAAATGTCAAAACGGTAACTCAAAAAATTCATAAAGAGAGACTAAATCGACTCCAAAGATTTTACAACACAATAGATCCATATGAGGCCTCAGCAAGTGGCAATGAAATTTACAACTTGTTCCTTGCTCAATCAGAACCCCTTGCGAGTTTAGGTCGCTTATTTCTTGAATATCTAGCCGCACAACCTGAGCAAAGTCTGGCAAAGGGAGTCGACTTGCACAATTATTGCGTGGGAGAAATGAAGAGTCTCATCCCTTCCCTCCAGGCATTGGCGGCTGGAAACAAGGATCGAAATGTAGGGGAAAAGTATCGGATCTTACGTCTCTGGGCAAAGTGTCTTTTTGATCTTAGATCCATCATGATCCGTTATCATAGGGATCATCCCTTGCAGAGGCTAGCTGTATCAATGAAAGACATGGATTTCCATCCACGTAAAACAATGGATCCCATATCGCTCGATCTTTGTTTGGCATTTAGCAATGCTGGCAAGGGTAAAGACTTAAGCGCGTTGCTTAATTCCCCAGAAATAAAATTGGCGGCTCAAGAGAGGCGGTCGTTCTTGCAAACTGCCAAAACAAACTTTGAACGAATGGAAAGGGGAGAAAAGTTAAGCTATGATGTGGCAAAACACGAATTCGATCATCGTGATAACCCCCTTGTTGTCTTAAAAGAGGAGGAAAAATCCTATCATTTGAATCAACTGATTCATACCTACTGCTTGAAGGAAATATCGAACCTCTGCAATGGAGATCAGGATGTCGCTCTTGCTTGCCATTTTGCGTCTATGATTGATCAAAGAGAAGGTTTGGCAGCATTCGATGAATTAGATAAAAGCTTTGCTGAATTTGTCTCAGCTGTTCCAAAGGCAAGGATACGTCCAGAAGGCGCAAACGAGAGTGTTGCTCCTTCTGCAAGTGCTGGAGCATCTGGATCTGAAAATCCTGGTCAACCGACTGCTCAGAAGAAAAAAGTTAGGCAAAAACTCGTCTTTGCGGATGAACTTCCTGCAGCTGCTCCTGCTTCAGGGGGTAACAGCGTTGCACCAGCTCCTGCCCCTCAGTCAGTCCCAGCAGCAGTAACTTCACCCAGAGACGATAAGGCGATTCAAGCAGCACTAGCGAGGGATATAGCTAAGTCAAATATTGCAGTGGCTGCAGCCCCTCAGGCAGCCCCAGCATCAGTAACTTCACCCAGAGAGGCGATTCAAACCGCACTAGTAAGGGATCTAGCTAAGTCAAATATTGCAGTGGCTGCAGCTGCACCTCAGGCAGCCCAAGCATCTGCTTCTTCAAGCGGCAAAAAGGCGCTTCCAGCAACAGCAAAGGATAAAGCTCAGCCAAGTATTGCTCCGACTTCAACGCCTCAGGCGGTTCCGGCAGTAGTTACTGCACCAGAAGTCAATGCGGTTCAAGTTGCGGCAGTGCCAGCGCCTGCACCTCACGCTGCTCCTGCAGCAGTTGCGGTTCAACCTGCTGCTAAACCAAGTATTGCACCGGCTCCTGCACTTCAGGTTGCTCCTGCAGCTGGCCCAAGAGAGGTCAATGTGGTTCAAGCTAAAGCAGCGCCAGCTTTCAAAGTCGCAGCAGTGCCAGCTGCATCAGTTGCACCGGCGGCTGTAGTTCCTAAAGCAGCACAAATTGTTCCACCTTTAGTTCAGAATGAAAGGCCACAACCATTAGCTAAATCTATAAAGCGTCCTGCGACCAGCATAACGCCGAAGCGAGAAAAAGGCATTTTGGGCTGGGTAAAAAATCGTTGCAACCGGTTAATGTCCAGCATAAAGAGATTTTGGAATTGGCTATTAAGGAAGAATTAGCAATAAGGCACTCTCTACTTTATATAGCATGTTGCGCTTGACGTTTGCGTCAAGCCTTTCTAAAGGCAGGCGGCCACTTCTCACTGCATCCACAATAGTCTGAAGGATGCGCAGGATGACATCTGTTTCTAGCTGTCATTCTGCTTAAAGTGTCTTCATTGAGGCTTTTGATGCTATTCTCTAGGCAAGAGCCCTGCGCTTTTGTAATATTCTATATTGGAGTTGACCATCTCATCGCCTGTAGGGTCAACGTAGACTTTTTTAGCTATCTCCTCAGCGAAATCTCCGATTTGGTAACGCACATGAGGATGGGGAGTTTCAATAATCGCCTGCAAGAGCTTTGCCAGATCGAGCGGATCTTGTCCTTCATTGCTATCTTCTAAATAATTGCGAATTATACGATAAGGATCAGGTTCTCCGAGGTCTTTCGAACCGACAGCATCCAACGCCGTCTCTTTTGTTTGCATTGTAGCAGGTTCAATCACGACAACTTTTATATTCCAGGGTGAGAGCGAAGCTGACATGGACTCTGAAAGACCTCTTAAAGCAAATTTTGATGCTGAATAATTTTCCAAAGGAGAAAAGGGAGAAATACCAGAAACACTGGAAATATTGAGGATCATCCCCTGTTTTCTTGCTCTCATATGGGGGAGTACGGCTTGAATCGTGCGAACAGGCCCAAAATAATTGATATTAAAAAGATCGATCTGTTCCTGCACGGTGCTGGATTCTACTGTGCCGACCAATGCATAACCGGCATTATTGATGAGCACATCGATCCGCCCTTGTTCCTTCAGAATCAAATCAACTGCTTTCTGTATTTCATTTTCGTCAGTTAATGAAACCACCACTTTAAATAGATGACTGCAATGGATTTTACAGGCAGCATCCAATTTTGTCGTATCCGATGAAGCTCTTACTGTGCCGTAAACAATATATCCTTGTGCTGCCAAATGTTCTGCCGTACTCAAGCCGATACCGCGCGATGCGCCTGTAATCAGCACCACCTTTTGGTCAGCTGTGAAGGAATGAGCGGCAACTTCTGTTTTGGTTAATAGAAATAAAAAGAGAGTAAAATAAACTATTCCATTTTTTAACATAATTTACCTTAAGTTATTTACTAAAAGGAATGATAGATTAATACAGGTTTTTTTGTACAGTTATTCACTGTTTTAAGAGCAGGTTGCGCTTGACACTTGCATCAAGCCTGTCTAAAGGCAAGCGGCCACTTCTTACAGCATCCGCAATAGCCTGATGGATACGCAGGATGACATCTGCTTCTAACTCACTTTCATTCTGCTGCAGCATCAGTTGCCGTCCACCCAGGATGAGAAGGTCGCAGCCCGCTTCGATGGCGCGGATGGCAGCCTCTTCAATCGAGGGGCACTGTTGGAGCAAGCCCTGCATGACAAGGGAGTCGCTCAGGATGAGTCCCTCATACTTCCAATCTTCGCGCAAAATGCCCGTAGTGATGGCGTGAGAGAGCGTGGCGCAGTTTTGGCAATCCAGCGCTGGCACCATCAGGTGGGTGGTCATGATCCCTTTGGCGAGCGGGGCGAGCTTCCGGAAGGGAATCCATTCGGCTTTTTCGAGCTCCTCTCGCGATTTTGTCAGAATGGGAAGGTTATAGTGGGGGTCGACGAAGACATCGCCGCAGCCTGGAAAATGTTTGAGGACAGCCACGATACCCGCTTCCTGGTAGCCCTTCAGGGCCTGTTCGGCAAAGGCTGTCACCGTGGCGGGATCGTCGCCATAGGTGCGCTTGGTCATGAAAGAGCTTTCGGGATGCAGGCTGATGTCCACTACAGGCGCGAGGTTCATATTGATGCCGACAGAGCGCAACAGAATGCCAAGTTTTCTGGCTTGTCGTCTAGCTAAGGAGGCATTCCCCTTTTGGCCGATTTCGCGGTTGCCGGGAAAGATGGGGAAATCTTTTCCAAGGCGGGTGACGGGGCCTCCTTCCTGGTCGGTGCAGATCCAGAGTGGAATGGGATGGGGCTGCTCAGCAGCGATGCGCTGAAGTCCTGTGCTGAGTTTGATCACCTGAGAGGGGCTGTCGAGTCCGTTCGCCCAATTGTAGTAGATAAAGCCGCCCACATGGGCTTCTGAAATGAGTTTGCGCGCCTCATCGTTGGCCTCCAGGCCATGGAAATGGACGATGAGGAGCTGGCCCACCTTTTCTTCCAGGGAGAGCTGCTCGATTGTGGCGTAGCCTCCGCTGAAAAATAATAGCGGAAGCAGAAGGAATTTAAATATGTTTAAGCGCATAGGTGATCAAACTCGCGAGTTCAATTTCTTCGGATGTTTCCTGTAAGGCTTTCTTGATGGCTTTCTGGGCGACCTGCTGATGGTAGCCGAGGTTGACCAGGGCGCTCATGGCATCGCTGATTTTGTTGGATTCACTCGGCAGAGAGATGGCGTAAGAAGAGGGATCTGTTGGGGCAAGATGGACCACTTTGTCTCGCAGTTCGACGATCAGACGTTCGGCGATCTTTTTGCCCACTCCGGGAACTTTGCTGAGGGCGGCGGTGTTGCCGTGGGCGAGGGCATGCTGCAGGTCGGTGAGGGAGAGGTGGCCGACCAGACTCAAAGCCAGTTTTGGGCCGATTCCGTTTACGCCCATCAGAGTTTCAAAGAGGTCTCTTTCATGCGCTGTCAGAAAGCCATAGAGCGCCTGCGACTGCTCGCGCACGACAAAGGAGGCATGGAGAAGGACTTCGCTGCCTGGCGGCGGAAGGCGAGTGAAGAGATTGGCGGGTACAAAGAGCTTATAGCCCACGCCACAAGCTTCGACGATGGCACAGCTGGCCGTCGCTTGATTTAAGATTCCTTTGAAATAGGCAAACATGTCAGATCTCCACTCCGCAAAGACTGTTAAAATTGTGGGCATGAGCATGGCAAAGAGCCAGCGATAGGGCGTCAGAGGCATCCTCTGGTTCTGGCAAAGCATCTAGTTCCAGCAGATGTTGAACCATGTGTTGCACCTGACTCTTGCTCGCGCGGCCATTGCCCACCACAGCCCTCTTGGCGCGCGATGGGGAGTACTCAAAGACTTTAAGGCCGCGCCGCTTGGCCGCGATCAGGCAGACGCCGCGCGCCATGCCCAGCTTGATGGCGCTCTGCACATTGACTTTGACATACTGCGTTTCCACGACCAGCACATCGGGTTCATAACGGGCGATCAACTCCTCCACCCCTTCAAAGATGATCAGGTAGCGGTCTGTAATTTTAAGCTTGGAGGGCGATTTGATGCAGCCGAAATCGATCGCCTGAGACCGTCCTCGATTCAGGCGGATGATCCCATAACCGGTGGTTTGCGTGCCTGGATCGATGCCTAGGATGATCACGATTAATCTAACAGGTTTTGTTTGGGGCGAGTTGTGGATTTGGGCAGATCAAAAAGATTCGAAAAGGGCTTTGGGGCTTCGTTTTGGCCTTGTTTTGCAAATTCTTTCGGGGGTTCTTTTGGCAAGTCTTTTGGCAGTTCTTTAACGGGTTCCTGAATAGTTTCCACAATCACTTCTGGGGCCTTTGTTGGCATGAGAAAGAACCCTTGAAGCTGTTTATAGCGCTCTTCCAGCTTTTCTAGCTCCTTCAAACGCCCCTCAGCGTTCTGCCATTTTTCATGCAGGGCAAGATATTTATTTTCCCACTTGGCCTGCAGGGCTTCGTAGGCTTTAATTGCCTCCTGGAGCTGTTCTTGCATGCGTTGCCTTTGCGCTTCGTGCATGTCGCAGCCCGTCTGCAGCTCGGCAATCCTGACTTTGCTGTCGTTGAGGATTTGCTGCAATTCTTCATTCTGCCTCTGGCGACCTTCACAGCGGATTTCTAGCTCGGCAACTTCCTTGACTTTGCGCGCCAGGTGCTGCTGAGCCTCCTGCATCTCCTTCTCTTTGTCTGAGATCTCGGCAGAGGTCAAAGCCATCTCGTCGCGGACTTTTTCGCCTTCATGGCGCAGCAGTCCCACCTGTCGCTGCAGATCGAGGATCGATGCTTCCCTTTGGCGGACAAGCGCCTTTTCTTCTTCCAGCCGCGTTTTTTGAAGTTCAAGGCCCTCTTCAGCCTCTCTTTTCGTCTTATCGCATTCTCTTTGCCACAAGACTACCTGCTCGCGCAGTTCGGTGTGAGTTGCTTTTTCAGTCTCAAGTCTGGTGTTGATGAGATCTTTCTGCTCGCGCTCTTTGTCGAGTTGCCCCTGCATTTGGCGACACTTGCCAATGAGACCCACCTTTTCCTCGACGACTGCTTGGTGTTGGAGCTCCATCTCCTGAGCCTCGCGCAGGGCGCGGATGAGCGTCTGCTTGACGCGATTCAGCTCCTGTTCCAGGCGTTCGAGGCTCTTGTTCCGATCGAGCAGCTGGTCGTTTTCGGTGCGGGCGCTCTTGAGCTGGTCGTCACACTGATCGAAAGAGGTTTGCATGTTCTGGAAATCGCCGCGCAGCTGGTTGAGCTCCAGGTTGGCTGCCTCTGCGCGCTCACGAAGAAATTGGGTGGCTCTTTCGAGCTGCTCGGCATGTTTTCGGCTCTCCTGCAGAAGGCTCTCGCTCTTGAGGCGCTCACCGCGTTCCCGCTCCAGGCTGTTTTCCATTTGGCGCATCTGCTCGGCCAGTGTCTGATCAACACCGTCGAATTTGCGATTCTGCATCTCTTTCAGATGGCTTTCTAACTGGCGATATTTTTGTTCCCCCAGAATCAGCTTTTCTCTCAGGGTTGTGATCTGGCCCTGCAATAAGCCATTTTCCTCTTTTTCTTCAGAGAATAATTCTGTCTGCCTGCGGAGGGCGTTGGCGAGGCCCTCTTTTTCCTTCAGTTCCGCGACAACTTTGTCATGTTTCTGCTTGAGAGCAAGAAGCAGGCTTTTCAGTTTCTCGACCTGAGACTTGGAGTCGGCTGTTTGCGTCAAGGGGGGATCCTCTTATGTCTTTCTCTTAAACGATCTATAAATTATGATAGATGCAGCAATAAATCAAGGAAAGAAGAGTGTTGACATCTCAGCATTTATCGTGGCCTGTGCCTCCCCCGAAAAATATCATCGTCAGGATGCCTAACTGGCTGGGCGATCTCGTCATGGCAACTCCGGTCCTGGCCGATCTGCGCAAGGCTCTGCCAGAGGCGCAGATCACCGCCATGTGCCAAAGCAACGTCGCCTCGCTCCTGCTGCATGATCCCAACATCGACGAAGTCTACAGCTTTCGGCGCCCCAGCGGCTGGATTCACCGCCAGCAGCATGTGGAAATCATCGACCATCTCCAAAAAGGTGAATATGATCTCGGCCTTCTGCTGACCAACTCCTTCTCCTCCGCCTGGTGGTTTTGGCGCGGGCATGTCAAAAACCGAATCGCCTATACCGGTCACTGGCGTTCGCTGCTCCTCAGCAAGGCGGTGCCCTATCCGGAGTCTAAGGCCACACAGCATTTGGTCATCACTTATAAGATGCTGCTCTCTCAACTCGGGATACCCCTTTCCGATACTGCTCCGCGCCTCTATGTCAGCGAGGAAGAGCGCCAGAAAGGGGTCAATCTACTCAAAGAGAGAGGCATCTCTCCGCAGAGTCATACGATCATCGGCATCAATCCAGGCGCTGCCTATGGATCGGCCAAATGCTGGCTTCCTGACCGTTTCCACGAAGTGACCTGCCGCCTGCTCGACCTGCCCAATACCTACATTCTCTACTTCGGCGATCCAGCTGGAGCTCCCCTGGTGAACGACATCTGCAAGGGACTGGAGGATGAAAGAGTCCTTAACCTGGCCGGCAAAACCTCGCTGAGAGAGCTTCTGGCCCTGATCGAACAATGTTCCGTCCTTTTGACGAACGACAGTGGCCCCATGCATATTGCATCGGCCCTCAACACGCCCCTTGTCGCCCTTTTCGGCTCCACGAGCGATGTCCAGACAGGCCCCTATGCCGGAGGAAAAGTGATCCACAAGCATGTGGAATGCTCCCCTTGCTACAAAAGGGTCTGTCCCATCGATTTCCGCTGCATGAAGCGGATCGAAGTGGATGAAGTGTATAACGAAACCATGAAAATGCTAAAAAAATGATTCCCTTCTGGCAGCGCTGGAAACTCTTTCAAAAGATGGCTACAGGCGTCCTCATCCTTTTCTTTGGCATCATGGCGTTTGTGACCGCCGCCGCCTATATGCGCAAATCGGGCGTCACTGGCATGGACATGGCGCAGATACAGAAATTGCGCATGACCAAAGAACGATGACCCTTCTCCTGACCATGCTGCCGCTCTATCTCTTTGGCAATCTCCATTGCCTGGGGATGTGCGGTCCCCTGGTGATGATGATCGGCCAGCACCGCTATCGCTTCTTCTATTTTCTCGGCCGTACCCTATCCTTCACTCTTGCTGGGGCCCTCGCAGGCGCTGCTGGCTTATTACTGCAGGTTGCCCTCAAGGAGTCCTATATCCCGGCCCTAATCTGCTTTTTCTTCGGGGGCTTTCTGCTCTTCTTGAGTTTCAGGATCCTCTTCGGACTCTCCTATCCTGGCGCCAAATGGCTCTCTCAGCGCTTCGCTTCGACCAATCGTTCTCTCTCTCTGCTCATGCTGCGCGACCAGCCCCTTGCCACCTTTCTCTTCGGCTTTTTTACGCTCCTGTTGCCTTGCGGGCAAACCCTGGTCGTCTACTCCGCCTGCGCCCTGTCGCAAGATCCTTCAGTAGGATTGCTGAACGGCTTCGCCTTCGCACTCCTAACCTCTCCCTCTCTCTTTATGGCCATGCAGGTGCGTAATTTTCTTCCAGCCGCAAAAGCCTACTACAACACGGTTGTGGGCCTTTCAGCGTTAGCGGTTGCCATTCTGGCTCTCTGCAGAGGGCTGGCTGAGCTGGAAATAATCCCACATCTGGCCTTCGCAGAGCATTTGGTCATTTATTAAAACCCGACTTGCGCCCAAATTTCACTTTCGGACAGCAGCGAAAGCTCTCGCGCTTGTAAGATCGCAGAAGGGGTTGTATTGGATTAATACATGAGATAATTGCGCTTAAAGAGGGTTGCTCCTCTAAAACGGAGTAGCTAAGCTCTCCAATGCAAAACGGCCCTTTAGGGACCCAAAAACAAAGGAGCAACCCATGAAACACTATGTCGGTCTTGATGTCTC
>JAJFUZ010000261.1 GCA_021372155.1 Parachlamydia sp.
GACTTCTTTGGCCGCTCGCAGCTATCCCAGTTCATGGATCAGGCCAACCCGGTTGCGGAGCTGACCCACAAACGCCGCCTCTCCTCTCTCGGACCAGGTGGCTTGAACCGCGACCGCGCAGGCTTTGAAGTGCGCGACGTGCACGCCAGCCACTATGGACGCATTTGTCCGATCGAAACGCCGGAAGGTCCGAACATCGGTCTGATCACATCGCTCTCCGCTTATGCGAAGATCAATGAGTTCGGCTTCATCGAAACGCCCTACCGGATTGTGCGCGACAACGTGGTGACGGATGAGATCGAGTACATGACCGCCGACCAGGAAGAGCGCTGCGCGATTGCTCAGGCATCGGCTCCTCTCGATGAATATGGGATGTTCAAAGAAGCGATCTGCTGGGCTCGCTATCATGGCGAACCTTTGGAGATGGACAGCAGCAAATGCACGCACATGGACGTTTCGCCCAAACAGCTTGTGTCGATCGTCACGGGTCTGATTCCCTTCCTCGAACATGACGACGCCAACCGCGCCTTGATGGGTTCCAACATGCAGCGCCAAGGTGTGCCGCTTCTCAAATCAGAGGCTCCCTTAGTTGGAACAGGCCTTGAAGCGCGGGCAGCCCGCGACTCGGGCGCTGTCGTCATCGCCTTGGAAGATGGAGTCGTTGACTATGTCGATGGCTTCAAAATCATCATCTCGCCTAAAGACAACCGTCTCGAAAAGAAGACCTACGTCCTGAAAAAATTCCTCCGTTCCAACGCGGGAACATGCATCAACCAGCAGCCGCTGGTCAACATCGGCGACAAGGTTAAAGCTGGCGATGTCATCGCCGACGGTCCTGCGACGGACAAAGGCGAAGTTGCGCTGGGGAAAAACGTCCTGGTGGCTTTCATGCCCTGGTATGGATACAACTTCGAAGATGCCATCATCATTTCCGAGAAGCTCCTCCGCGAGGACACCTTCACATCTATTTACATCGAAGAATTTGAACTGACAGCGCGAGACACCAAACTTGGCAAGGAAGAGATCACGCGCGATATTCCGAACGTCTCGGAAGAATCCTTGATCAACCTCGGCGATGACGGCATTGTCCGTATCGGCGCCGAAGTAAAGCCGGGCGATATTCTCGTCGGTAAGATCACGCCAAAATCGGAGACGGAGTTGGCTCCCGAAGAGCGGCTTCTCCGCGCCATCTTTGGCGAAAAGGCTGCGGATGTCAAGGACGCCTCCCTGACCGTGCCTCCGGGAACGGAAGGGATCGTTATGGATGTCAAGGTGTTCAGCCGTCGCGACCGTCTCTCCAAGACCGACGACGAACTTGTGGAAGAGGCGACACGCCTGAAAGACATCCAGCGGGAATACAAGGCAAAGCAGAATCAGCTGCGTCAGGAAAGCCGCGAGCGCTTTGGCGCCCTTCTGCTCAATGAACTCGCTCCGGCCACGATTGTGCACCGCAAAACGGCCGAGGTTCTTATTGAACAGGGCAGCCTGATCACTCAGGAATCGATTGAGCTTCTGGAAAAAGAGCGCGTCGAAGATCTCCTGATGCCTGAAAATGACCTCTACACTACGCTGAAGCAGCTTCTGCACGATTATGAAACTGCTTCCCAGACACTCGACACGCAGTACAAGACCGAAGTCGAGCACATGCGCAAGGGCGACATCGACCTCGATCCTGGCATCATTCGCCAGGTCAAGGTGTACGTAGCCTCCAAGCGTAAACTGCAGGTGGGCGATAAGATGGCCGGACGCCACGGAAATAAGGGTGTCGTGTCCAAAATCGTTCCAGAAGCGGATATGCCCTTCATGGAAGATGGCACAGCGATTGAGATCATCCTCAACCCGCTCGGCGTGCCATCACGTATGAACATGGGCCAGCTCTTCGAAACCCACCTCGGGTTTGCGGCAAAGCGCGCCGGAATTCATGTGGCAAGCCCTGTGTTCGAGGGATTCCCTGAACAGAAGATCTGGAAGATGATGGGAGAGCAGGGTTTAAGCCAGGATGGCAAATTCTTTCTGTATGATGGCTGCTCAGGGGAGCGGTTCGACAACCGCATCGTTGTGGGCTACATCTACATGCTGAAGCTCAGCCACCTCGTCGCCGACAAGATCCACGCCCGTGCTGTTGGACCCTACTCTCTCGTGACCCAACAGCCTCTCGGCGGTAAGGCACAGATGGGCGGTCAGCGCTTCGGGGAGATGGAAGTGTGGGCGGCCGAAGCTTACGGTGCTGCGCACCTGCTCCAGGAATTGCTGACAGTGAAGTCCGACGACGTGTTGGGCCGTACGCGCATCTATGAATCGATCGTAAAGGGCGAAAATCTGCTCAAGCCAGGAACGCCAGAGTCCTTCAACGTTTTGATCAAAGAGATGCAGGGCCTTGGGCTCGACGTACGCACAGAAGCAGTTGTAGAGTAGTTTGCGATGCCCTCTAAAGAGGGCATGTAGAGGGGTTCAGCCCCTCTTCAAATGTTTTATAATTTAGCCGGTCCTTAAAGGGGCTGCAGGAGATTAAATGGCAGACAATCATCATCAACACCCAGGTCCATCTGAAGCGCAATTTGACAAGCTGCGAATTAAGATTGCTTCAGATGATGTCATCCGCAACAACTGGTCACGCGGCGAGATCAAGAAGCCCGAGACTATCAACTACCGCACATTTAAACCAGAAAAGGGCGGTCTCTTCTGCGAAAAGATTTTTGGCCCGACCCGAGACTGGGAATGCGCCTGCGGAAAATACAAGAAAATCAAGCACAAAGGGATTGTCTGCGATCGCTGCGGCGTCGAAGTGACCCTTTCCAAGGTGCGCCGCGAACGCATGGCTCACATTGAGCTGGCCGTGCCTGTCGTGCACATCTGGTTCTTTAAGACCATGCCTTCCCGCATCGGTAACGTGCTCGGCATGTCCGCCAATGACCTGGAGCGCGTCATTTACTACGAAGAGTATGTCGTCGTCGATCCAGGCCATACCGAACTGGAGAAAAAGCAGCTCCTCAACGATGTCGAATACCGTGAAGCGCAAGAGAAGTATGGGCGCGATGCCTTCGTTGCCAAGATGGGCGGCGAAGCGATCCGCGATCTTCTGGCATCCGAAGATCTGCCAGCAGTGCTGATCGATCTGAAGGAAAAGCTGCGCAAGACTAAGTCGATGCAGGCGCGGATGAAGCTGGCCAAGCGTCTGAAGATCATCGAGAGTTTTGTCTCTTCAGACAACCGACCCAGCTGGATGGTGATGAGTTGTGTGCCGGTTATTCCACCCGACCTGCGCCCGCTTGTTCCGCTCGATGGCGGACGCTTTGCCACCTCCGATCTTAACGACCTCTATCGCCGCGTTATCAACCGCAACAACCGTCTAAAAGCGATTCTGAAGCTGAAAACGCCCGAAGTGATCATCCGCAACGAAAAGCGGATGCTGCAAGAAGCTGTCGATGCCCTCTTTGACAATGGCCGCCATGGCCATCCGGTCATGGGTGCAGGCAACCGTCCCCTGAAGTCGCTCTCCGAAATGCTTAAGGGTAAGCAGGGGCGCTTCCGCCAGAACCTCCTCGGTAAGCGCGTCGACTACTCCGGCCGTTCTGTCATCATCGTCGGCCCCGAGCTCAAGTTCAACCAGTGCGGTCTGCCCAAGCTGATGGCCCTGGAATTATTTGAACCTTTCATCGTCAAGCGTCTGAAGGATCTGGGCTATGTCTACACAATCCGTTCAGCCAAGAAGATGATCCAGCGCCATGCGCCAGAGGTCTGGGACGTTCTTGAAGAGATCATCAAGGGTCACCCCGTCCTGCTCAACCGCGCTCCCACGCTGCACAGACTGGGTATCCAGGCATTTGAGCCCAAGCTCATCGAAGGTAAGGCGATCCGCATCCATCCGCTCGTCTGCGCGGCGTTCAACGCCGACTTCGACGGTGACCAAATGGCGGTCTACGTGCCTCTATCTGTCGAAGCGCAGCTCGAAGCGAAACTGCTGATGATGGCACCCGACAACATCTTCCTGCCTTCCTCTGGAAAGCCTGTCGCTGTGCCCTCGCAGGATATGACCCTGGGCCTCTACTATCTCATGTGCGATCCTCTCTATTTTCCTGAAGACCATGAGAAGAAGACGCGCATCTTCCGCAACATGCAGGAGGTGTTGCTCGCCCTTCACGCCAGCGGTTCCTACCACTGGCACGAAGGCAAGGGCAAAGGCAAAGAGACTCAGCGTACATCCATCACGCGAGGCCTGCGCATCCATGAGCGCATTAAGGTGCGCATGGACGACGGCAGCATTATCGAGACCACTCCGGGACGCGTGGTCTTCAATACGATTGTACCCAAAGAGCTCGGCTTCCAGAACTACAGCCTGCCCAAGAAAAAGATGGGCGAGCTGATCATGCAGTGCTACAAAAAGGTCGGCCTGGAGGCCACTGTGCGCTTTCTCGACAACCTCAAGTCCCTGGGCTTCATCGAAGCGACCAAGGCTGCTCTGTCGATGGGTGTACAAGACGTCAAGGTGCCTGCGAATAAGCAGGCTATCATCGACGAGGCTCACGAGCGCGTCAGCCAGGTCAGAAAGCAGTACGAAGATGGTATCATCACGGATGGCGAGCGCTATTCCAAGACGATCAGCGTCTGGACGGAGGTTTCCGAAGCCCTTTCCGAAGAGCTCTTCAAGCTTATCAGCCAGGTCGAAGAGTCCAGCATGAACCCGCTCTATCTGATGATGGACTCGGGCGCGAGAGGTAACAAGTCTCAGATTAAGCAGCTTGGCGCCCTCCGCGGTCTGATGGCGAAGCCATCGGGTGCGATTATCGAATCGCCGATTACCTCCAACTTCCGCGAGGGGTTGACGGTTCTCGAGTTCTCGATTTCCTCGCACGGTGCGCGTAAAGGTCTCTCCGATACGGCCTTGAAAACTGCCGACTCCGGTTACCTGACCCGACGTCTTGTCGACGTCGCACAGGATGTCATCATCACAGAAGATGAATGCGGCACTCTCAATGGTATCGAAGTCTCCGTCATCAAGCAGGGACAGGAAGAACTTCTGCCTCTGAAGGACAGGATTTTCGGACGCACGGTATGCGACGATATCTATCTGCCTGGAGACAACACCAAGCTGCTCGCAAAATCAGGCGATACATTGACCATTCTGCAAGCGGAAGCGATCGACGACTCCGGTATTGAAACAGTGCGCATCCGTTCGGTATTGACCTGCGAAACTCGTCGCGGCGTCTGCAGCAAATGCTATGGCATGAACTTGGCCAATGGACGCCATGTCAGCCTGGGTGAAGCTGTCGGCATTATCGCAGCCCAGTCGATCGGTGAACCTGGAACGCAGCTCACCATGAGAACGTTCCACTTGGGTGGTATCGCCTCCTCTAACGTCAGCCCTGAATTGACTGCCGAACAGGATGGGATCCTCATCTACAGCGATCTGCGCACCGTTAAAAACGAAGATGGTCAGTGGATCGTCCTCAACAAAAACGGCCGCCTGAATATCGTACGCGACGAGGGACGCTCCATCGAAGAGTACAAGAAGTTGCTGTCGACCAAGTCGATCGAGCCGCTGCAAACCTTCACGCTCGAACTTGGAACGCGCATCTTAATTGCGGATGGCTCCAAAGTCAAGCCTGGCGTCAAGATCGCCGAGTGGGAGCAGCACAACATTCCGATCATCTGCGACCGTCCTGGCTATGTCAAGTATGAGGACCTCGTTGAGGGGATTTCCACCGAGCGTGTCCAGAACAAGCAAACCGGCCAGTCGGAACTGATCGTGAAGCAGCATCGCGGCGAATTGCATCCTCAGATCGTCATTTATAGCGACAAGGCCTGCAAAGAGCTGGTGGGTACCTATCCGATCCCGACAGGTGCGATTATCTCTGTCGAAGAGGAGCAGTTTGCCTCCGCTGGTATGCTTCTTGCCCGTCTGCCGCGCGGCGCCATGATGAAAACGAGCGACATCACAGGGGGTCTTCCTCGCGTCGCCGAGCTTTTCGAAGCGCGCAAGCCCAAAGACTCCGCCGAGATCGCCAAGATCGATGGCGTCGTCGACTTCCGCGGTGTGCAGAAGAATAAGCGTATCGTCGTCGTCAAAGATGAAACGACAGGCATGGAAGAGGAGCACCTCATCCCGCACACCAAACACTTGATCTGCCAGAAGGGCGATCATGTGGTTAAAGGCCAGCAGCTTACTGACGGCGTTGTCATCCCGCACGAAATCCTCGAGATCTGCGGTGTGCGCGAGCTACAGAAGTACCTGGTCAACCAGGTGCAGCAGGTTTACCGTCTGCAGGGCGTCGACATCAACGACAAACACATCGAAATCATCGTGCGCCAGATGCTCAAGAAGGTGCGCGTCATCGACCCAGGCGACACCAGCCTGCTCTTTGGCGAAGAGGTCGACAAGAAAGAGTTCGAAGGCGAGAACGTCAAGGTCACCAAAGAAGGCGGCAAGTGCGCCCAGGCCTCTCCGTTGCTGCTAGGGATCACCAAGGCTTCGCTCAGCACCGACTCCTTCATCTCGGCCGCCTCCTTCCAGGACACTACCCGCGTCCTCACCGAGGCCGCCTGCGCTGGCAAGACCGACTACCTCATGGGCTTCAAAGAGAACGTCATCATGGGGCACATCATCCCCGGCGGTACCGGCTTTGAGCGCCACAAGCGCGTGAAGAAGTTCGTCGACCGCGAGCTCGAAGAGGAGCTGGTTTTCGAATTTGAAACCCTTCCGGTGGTTTCGGGATAAGAAGAAGCCCCGCCATCCGGGTCTCTGGCGGGGCTTTTTAGTTTCTTGATAATATAAGGAGGAATCTATCAATGGAACCTGCAGCATCAGCAACACTTGCATCAAACATTTATCCGGATCAGACTGGGCATCAGGGTATAGATAACGATGTCTTGAAGAAATTAGACCAAATCTTTGCTGATTGGAATTCGCACATGCAAAATTTCTCAGCAGCAGACTCTAGAGGATTGGCTGTTTTTCTGGATCGCGCCGTTGAAAAGTTCGCACGCGATTCAAGTGATGCCTCTGGAATTTTCCGAAATATTTTCGAACAAGCAGCACAGAGATTGAAAGCTGCGCTTCCACCAGATGCTCCAAGTGCATCTTTACAACCAAAAGACCAGATAGCATCTTTAGCAGGAAATGGCCCTGAAGCAAGGTCGGTCTGGATCAATTTCTGTGCCAAAGAGGGGTTTTTGACCCAAGAAGAAGCAAATGATCTTCTTTTGGAACTAGCAAAGGCATTTCCCTCCCCACCGACACCGTTTGAAGCAAGAATTCGAGAGATTGCAACTTTCGCGATGAATGATCCTGCAGGTTATCGCAGGGCAGTGGGGCGTGATTTAGAGCAGGCTCTCGACGCGCAAGGAGGCATTTTGGCCAGTGATGCCATGAAGGCTCTGATGCAGAAGCAGTTGAATAGCCTTTTCGATGATCAATGAAGTTCTCTCGCATCCTCATTCTCTTTGTCTGTCTCTTTTCTCTAACTGCTGACCTTCAAGCTTTTGAGAGAGCAGATTTAAAGGATATCGACACAGTTGTCCATGACGCCCTGAGCCAGTGTCAGGTTCCTGGAATGGCTCTTGGCATCCTTGTCGATGATCAGATCATTTTGGCGCGCGGCTATGGGTATCGCGACCTCGATCAAAAATTGCCTGTCACAGAAGAAACCCTCTTTCCCATCGCCTCTTGCACCAAGGCCTTTACAACATTCCTTTTCGGCCAGCTGGTGGATGAGGGGAAGATCTCTTGGGATGATCCTGTCATCCGGTACCTTCCTGAATTTCGGCTCTATGATCAGCGCACGGATCAAGTGACGATCCGCGACCTTCTGGCCCATCGGACGGGCATCCCGCGCCACGATGCCATCTGGGTGTGCCAGGATCTCGTCAAGTCGGATATTTTAAGGCTGTTGCCTTATCTAGAGCCCAAAGCAGATTTAGGGAGACAATTTGAGTACAGCAATTTAATGTATGCCGTCGCCGGCATGCTATTCGAGAAGGTCGCCAATCAAACTTGGGAAGCGGCCATTGCAGAACGCATTTTCAGACCTCTGAAAATGGAGTCTGCTGGAATCTCGCAAGCAGCCTTATCAAGCAATTTTGCGCAGCCTTATGTCTCATTTGATGGTGTGATCGAGGCTGTCCCCTTTTGTGATGTCGAAGCTGTCAAACCAGGTTCAGCCATTTATGCCAGCGTCGCAGAGATGCTGAAGTGGGTGCGCGAACAGCTTTCGGAAGGCCATCTGGTCAGCAGAGACGTGCTGCAGGAGATGCACTCGGCTCAGATCAGCTTTCCGCCCAAGTATGAGCATCGCGAAGTCTTCAAAGAGGGGTATGGCCTGGGATGGTTCGTCGGCCGCTATCGCGGCCACCTCATGATCAACCATGAGGGTCACCGCGCCGGCTTTTTCTCCGATGCGGTTCTATTGCCCGATCTGAAAATGGGCATCGTTCTGTTGACTAACAGCGGCAGCGATGGCCGCTTTGTCATCTCTGCGATTCGAAACATGCTCCTGGAC
>JAJFUZ010000097.1 GCA_021372155.1 Parachlamydia sp.
CCTTCACGTTGGTACAGATTATTCTCAATCCAAATGAGGAGCGTACTGCGACTCCACCCATGCTTTATAGTTTTTTGTGCATACCAAAGACGTTCTTGCGCATCTTTGAGTTTTTCCAAAAGAACGATATTATGGCCCCAAGGAATTTGTGCTACTGGAAGACCATAAAATTGTCCCACAGGCTGTGGGACTTTTTCGTAAGCTAGATAAAAAGCCCGCATTCTGAAGACATTTGTGCGTGAAAAACCCTCCATTCTAGGGAAGGCATTTTGTAAATCTTTGGCAAGCTGCTCTATAACGCTCGTTCCCCACCTGCCCTTTTTTTGTTTGTCTGAAATAGTTTTTCCAATATTCCAGTAAAGATGGATAAGCTTCTGATTAACACAAACGAGTGTTTCGATTTGATTTTCTTGAATTTGCCGCTTTAGATCGGCCAAAGTACTGAGATATTCGCTAGTGGTAACAAATCCCTCTTGAGATCTATTAGAGGGCTCATTCTTCGTCCTCTTGGTTATCGACATCTGAACCTCAGGAATGTTTTGATTTTTGATCAATATAATATGAACCCGATCTCTCAATACTGTCAATCAAGATATCAAGCCGTCATTGCCTTCAAAATGCGGCACGGGCCTTTGAAGGTCTTATTATTCCTCGAAAATTGCACGATGTCGCTGCATTGCTGGGGTTGAGTCATCAATTTGCAGTCGATGATTTAAAAAATCTCTGTGAAGATGTTCTCTGGTGCATGGTATCAGGCTGTGCTTATCCTTTACCATTACGCCGACAAATTTGACTTGAAGCTTGTTAAAGTCCGCTGTAAGCATCAAGGCAAATTCTCGATATCACACTTTTCAGTCGCGAGGACTATCCTTGTCTTCTCAGATATGCCGAAGAGCTGAAATTAACTGCTCTTGCTAAGCATGTAAAGACTCTTTTGCTTTAACAATCTGATTACGCCGTCATCGCCGTCAGAATGCGGCGCGGACCGTTAAAGGTCTCCCGGCCATGCATGCTCAGCACATTGTCCTGAACCATCACGTCGCCCTTTTGCCAGGGGAATTTGACCGTGTTGGAATCGAGCACGTCCATGACATGGTAGAGGGCCTGGCGCGGGATGGGAGTGCCATCCGCAAAGGAGACTTCGTGCCATTTGGTGTGTCGGCGGCAGTAGAAGAGCTTGGCGCCGACATAGCGCCAGAGGCCTAAGAGGCGGGGATTGAAGTCGAAGAGGTGGGCCTGGTTGAACCAGACCATCTCATTGGTATCTGGATGGGCCATGACGGCTGGGCGCACCTGGGCAATCTGCAGCCAGTCGTTGCGGTTCCATTTGAGTTCAAATTCACTTTCGTGACAGATCTTTTCCACCTCTTCCTTGCTGTGAGTTTCAAAGACTTCGCTCCATGATTTATGCGAACGCTGCACCTTGTTGAGCAGGTTCATAATCTGGCTTTTGTAGTAGTAGCGGGAGACATAGCGCAGCCCTTTGTCGGCAAAGAGCTTTCTGACCTCGGGGTTCATGGTCGCATAGACTTTGCGCGCATCGGCGATGATCGTTTCGCCACGAGTTTGTGGAGCTGTTTCGCAATAAAAATGGATGTATCTGGGGTGGTTTTTGACAAAGGAGAGCTCGTTGTGCAAGGGGATCTTTATTGAGGGAGGGGCTTCGGTGGAAGTGTAGATATCCCCTTTGACAATCTTCCTGGGGCTGTCGCCGCCTATGTAATGGACAAAGGAGCCGACGTTCAGATGGGTCACAAGTCCTGCAAAATCGTCTGGGCTGGCAATGGGAAAGCCGCGGAAGAGCAGCGCCCCATACTTCAGAAGCTGTTGGCGGAAATAGGCGTTTTCCTCTTTGAGTAGGGTGTAAAATTCTGGAAGTGTCATTTTGGCAGCAGGCTCGATGGCCAGGGGGATGCCCGCCAGGGTGAGTACCTTTGTCTTGATCTTTTCCATATCTTTCTCTGGTTAGTGTAGTCTAAAGGAATTATCAGTAAATTTTATTTAAGTCAAAAACTCTTGTAAAAACGCTTCTCTTTTTGGCTTTTTCAAACTATAAGGCGTACATGGGCATTCTCAACTCCCGATTTGATGAGTGGCAGACGAAATTTACTTATCGCCAGAAGTTTCTTTTTTTAGCCCTGATCTATGCTGTTTCCATCCCGTTCGGCCTCTATGTGGCTCTCCATACGATGAATTACATAATTCAGAGCAAGGGTATCCAGCAGATCGGTTCGAATTATCAGAAGAAATTGGGGGCGCTTTATGACTCCCTGCTGCGCTATCAGGTGATGCAGGCCCCTTCTGATGAGATGAAGCTATCATTAAATCAGGGGGTGCTTGCAGCACTCAAATCGCTGCGTGAAATCGAAGAGAGCAATCACCTGTTTCCACAAAAGTATGGAAGAGGCTTTTCGGCTCCATGGGTCACGGAACTGAATGTTTTCGGATGGCAGAAACGCTGGCACAGGGCATTGAACGAAGGCTCGGACTCTCCATTTTTAGAGTCTCTGATCATAGATGTGAGGGTGGCACTTGAACGATCAGGAGAGGATTTGTTGCTCTTCAATAACGACAATCCGATCATTGAGCAGCTGGCAACGCCCATCATCCGCCATCTGCCCGACATCGAAATGATAACGGCGCATCTTGCCTCCTCACAGCCTCTCTCCAGCGACGAGACTCTGAAGTTGGCTGCCGAAAAGATTCGCCTGGAGGAAGCCAGGGAAGAACTGGAACGGGTACTGAGCGATGCCATCCATGCTTATGTAGCGGAATATCCAGAACAGAGCGATGTAGCACATCTTCAGATTGCCTTGGGGAGCTATCTAAAAGAGAGGACGACTGAAGAGAATCTCTGGGCCCTGCAGCAGCTTCGCCTGAGCGTCATCCATATGATCGACACGATACTGAAAGATGGCATTCACCACATATGTATGGCAAAACGCGGGCTCATTGGCCTTTGCCTCGTTTCAACGCTTATCATTGTAGCTTTTATAGTTCTCAGAGGATTGAGCAGCCACTTCTTCGAACTGGCGTCGCATGTAGAGGATCTTGCCAAAGGGGCGGTCAGCTCCGCGCATCCTCCTTTGAGCTTCTGTTCGAAGGAAAAGGATGAGTTTGGAGATGTGGGCCGCCTGCTGGATGAGCTCGCTCGAACTACTGGAAAGAGCGTGCTTGATATCCAGGAGTTTTACAAAAAAACGCAGGATGTTCATAACCACCTCTCCTTTATTTCCAGAGATGTTGCGGAGATCATGCATCGACAGGAGACGGCGCTTTCCCACCTGGAAACAACAATTCAACGGATCGCCTTGAAAGCTAGACAGCTCGCCGAAGGTATGGAAAGAGACACGAAGCAGACTGAAGGGACAGACGTGGAAGAGGGGCTCAAGCGGCTCCAGATAAGCATGTCCTCTTTAGTGGAAGAGGCTTCCAGGATGGTCAATCTGGTCACGGGAGTGGAAGACCATGTAGAGGCAATGCATCACCTGATCGCCTTCATCAATAAAATCAGCGAAAGGGCCAATCTCCTCTCTCTCAATGCCGCTATTGAGACGGCCACGGTGACCCGCCAGAAAGAGAGCTTTGCCTCGATCACGGAGAAAATCCAGCGCTTTGCCATCCACACCTCCGGCTCAACTCAAGAAATCCGCGCCATTTTTCAGGAGATGTCCAGCAACATTGCCAAAGTTAAAGCTCAAGCCATTACCTGCTTTCAGGACATTCATGAAGGCTCTGAACAGCTTGTACCAGTGAATAATCAGCTGAAGAGGATCACCCAACGGGGCATGGAACAGCAAAAGAAGTATGAGCAGTTTGGAGACAGCATGAAGTCTCAAGCCACAAATGCCGAAGAGCTGGCACAATCTCTCACGGAATTGAATGCCATGTCTCTGGATAATCGTCAGCTGGTGCGAACTTTGCAGGAATCTCTTGAAGATATCGAAGTCACAGACAGGGAGCTGAAGCGCCTGCTGAAAAAATGGAACAGAAAGTCATGACAAGTTTTGTCCGCAGGTTTATTCGTTCATTCAGCTACAAGAACAAATTGCGTTTTGTGCTCCTCTCGAGCTACGTGCCCGCTTTTGTGTTGCTGGCCGCAGTCCCGCTCCTGCTCAATGGGCCCATCAGAGATTTGCGATGCAAACAAAAAGCTATGGGCAAGCTCGACGAGGCTGCAAGCGCCTACCTCCAGGGATTGCCTGAGATTGCAGCAGTTCCCACTGAAAAATTCAATCGAGAAAAGCCCATCTCCGAGATCTTTTTTAGCCGCCCTGCTTCGACAACCCCTACGGGGTTGCCTGCATCGGTCGTCAAAAAAATCTCTACGGATCTGGACCTTTCCGAGAGAATTTTTTCAGCGGGAATTGCTGCTGAGATTGTGGAGGCTGAAAAGCAGATGGATGCTTTAAGACAGGATCCTGCGCTCGTATGCGCTTTTTCATTGCTTCAGAGGGACAATGGTGGACGGCGACTTCTGCAGGCTGTAGACTGGGAGATGCCTGAAAGCAGATCAGCTCTGGCAGGTCTTATCTCCACAATCATGTCGGCCAATCAGGAAAAACCCTCTTTTACCACATTGACACAGCTTGAACTCAATCGGCAAAAACTGTTGCAAAGCTCAAAGAGGGCTGTCACAGAGCTGGAGCTGGCCTATCGATCTAATGGAGAGCTGATTCCTCTGACACGCGAAATGCAGGCGTGGAAAGAACAGGTCGGCGCATTTGCGGCATTATTTGATAATGCCTCCAGCAGAGACTCCATGGCCGATCTTGCCCCTTCGGGAATTGCTCTTTTGAAAAATACCCTCGAACTTCAGAAAAAACTCTATGCCCAGAGTGAAAAAAATCTTGAAATTCAGATTCACACATTGGCAAGGGCACGCCTGATTTCTCTTCTCACACTTATATCCGGAGCCGTTCTTGTGGCGCTTCTGTATCTCAGCGAAAACATTCGGAGGCCTCTGGCTGGTCTGAAAAAGGCCTTGCAAGAGCTTTCCAGAGGATCTCCTGTGCGAATGCCACTCACTGCGCAGAATGAAATGCGCCCCGTCTGCAGCGCTTATAATCAGCTTGCAGACTATGTGGAGGATTTCTGGAAAGATATCAGCCGTATCAAAAAGCACATGAATGATACCTTTGAACAGATCAGCCTGACTACACGCCAGTTGGATGACACGATCGAATCGGAAGTCGTCAAAACAAAGCAGATCGCCAAAGGTTCCCGAGAGATCCGTGTCAATGTCCAAAGCCTTACGGAAGAGCTGATCAGCGCAAGCAGAAGCGCTGTCGCGACTGGAGCCCTGGCGGCCACAGGCGATGAAGGGTTGCATCACATGGAAGCTGTCATGCAGGAATTGCTCAATGCCTCTTCCACGATTGTATCCACTTTGTCAGTCCTTCAGCAGGAAGTGAGCACAGTGAACAAGGTTATTCTCGCCATCGTCAAGATCGCTGATCAAAGCAACCTTCTCTCTCTCAATACCGCGATCCGGGCAAGCAAATCGGGCGCCGAGGGGAGAGGCTTTGCGGTGATCGCCGACAGAATTCGCGAAATGGCTGATCAGATCGCCCATGTCACGCTTGATATCGAAAAATCAGTGCAAGAGATTATTCTCACGGTTTTAGAGGCAGTCGAAAGGGTCACCGCCTTTTCCGAGGAGATACGCAGCCATGTTCAAGATACCGGTGAAGTCTCTGCAAAGCTCAAACAGCTAATCAGTGCGACCCAGGACCAGGTCATGCGTTTTGAAAGAATCAAAGAGGAGATGCAGAGCCAGCTGCAGCAGATCTCGCAGATCACCGAGATCACATCCGATATCAAAAAAGGGGCGACTGCTTCCCATCAGCTGGCAGGCAGGCTGCGAAGCGAAGTGCATCATGCAGATGTTATTGAAACCCGACTTGCACCCTAATTTCTCTCTCGGACAGCAGCGAAAGCTCTCGCGAGTAAAATTAGGGCGTAAGCATAGACTCTAAAGGCCGGCAGCCTGGGGGGATAAACTGCATGAGGGAAGGGGTGAGTCTCTTTGCGAAGTCCAGAGGTTCATCGCGTAAATTTTTCAATTGCGATTGTCCCAGACAGTTGGTCGTGAGTGTACTGTAGCTGATGACGCCATCGGAATAGCTCATTGACTGGATTTCATTGAAGGCAGGAT
>JAJFUZ010000117.1 GCA_021372155.1 Parachlamydia sp.
GCGGCTGATGAAGGCCATCGCGTTCCTGCTCAAGCTCATCACGTTCGGCCAGCAGAAGCAGTTCATGTCTGCGTACGTCACCACGCTCGGATGCACGGTCTACGTCCCCTCATCATGGGGTGCGATGACCAGTTTTTGAGCTGTCAACCATTCATCAACTTTTGTCTCATCTATTTTCTCTGGACCAACAGAGATGTGCCCTGCGGTAGTAAACGCCTGGAAATAATCGAAAATGTCTTTCAAGGCGTTGGCGTGACTTATCTCAATCGTGAAGTTGTCCCTCATCAGCTGCACTAAATGGGTCAACACCGATCTTTTATGGGCAGTTATTAACGCCGGGAAAACCTCTAAGATCTCTTTCACTTCCAAAGGATTTGTGGAGATTCGATTGGCAAAAGTTGTAGCCATCTGCGTCAATAGATTTGCAATCACATCCGTGTTTCTATTTTGCGCAAGTAGGGCAAACTCTTTGACATTCTCAAAAGAAAAAAAGTGGATATTCCTTTTTTTAGGAGAAGTAAAGATATAAGCACTAGGCGATACAGTGAGAAGAGGAAATTCCAAGTTATTTGAAAT
Source organism: Parachlamydia sp. (assembly GCA_021372155.1). Lineage (GTDB taxonomy): Bacteria > Chlamydiota > Chlamydiia > Chlamydiales > Parachlamydiaceae > JAJFUZ01. The sequence continues at coordinate 577 of JAJFUZ010000117.1, forward strand.
GGTCATTTGGTAGGGCAGAGTCGCTAAAACCGGAGCGGGTTCGATGACGACGGTAAAATCTCCGGGATGCTGCAAAAATTTGGGAATGATATCTTTTGTGGCGAGTGTCTTATGTTTATCCACTTTAAAAGTGATCCCCGCATACTCTTCTTTTGTGCTAGCACTAAGACGGATGCGACCTACCAGTTTGATTGTTTCCTCTGAAATGGAGCAAAGCACCTGAAAGTGAGCTGTTCTCGGTGCATTACCCTTCTCTTTTAAATGCTTTTTTCCCATCCAAATGGCATCGTGCGCTGTGGGAGCCAAGTGAAAAGCATCATTAGGAACAGAATGAACAGCTTGGGGCGCAGCAGTAGCAACGGTGATGGAAGGAGACGCGCCAAGGTTGATTGACATGAAGACCTCCTAAAAAAGTGTTTGGCACCTCCCAGCCTAGAATTTAAAGAGATTGTTTTCAATTAAATTTTCAGTTACATTTTTATCTCTTTAAGGGTGAATAATATGCACTTGACCATCACTCTACTTTTTCAAAGAATGTAACGCATCCACACCCTTCTCCTTTTACTGGGCGGGCTTGCGGCACTTGCTTTTGGCGAAGCAAATACCAAACAACCGAGGAAAATCTCCAAGCAAGGGAATGGTTTCAAGACAGCATATTTGGCCTATTCCTCCACATTGGACCCTACGCCGTTTTTGAAAGTTGGGAAGTGGGTGTTGGAGAAATAAAAACTGACCCTAGTACAACATCCCTTAAATCTCTTTAATAATTACCAGGTTCAAAATATGGTCATAGCAAGTCAACAGCCAATTCACATATATCTGAAAGGTTTCCTTCTCTAGGAAGTTGCTCCCAGCGTCCACTGTGTGTGCGATAAGAGGCTTGATATAAATTTGGTTTAATTTTCGTTACACGAGCAATGGTTTCAGGTTTCTTCTCAACAACTAATTGAATTAACAGGTGGTGACCATAGGGGCGTATCACAATACGATCATGTCCTAATAGAGCCTGAAATTTAGCTTCGAATTCTGCGGTGTTTGTTATAGTTTTTGAGGTGGACATTCTTTCATCCTTTTTTCTCCAGTTTGCAGATGAAAGCCATTAAATGTCCACTTGAATGGTCTTGGGGATTGGTTTCCGATCCTCAATAAAGGCATCAGTTCTTTCCCTGAGATGCTTGATATCTGAATGACTAGCATTGCGCAAAACACGACGGGAATAAATACCGAATAACAGCTCTACTTGATTGACCTAGCTTGCGTGTATGGGCGTATAGTGGAAATGAAAGCGGTTTTCATGCTCTAAATTAAATTTTCCCCCTACATCCCTTGTCCTTACCCACCAATTTCTTGAAACCTAGAGACTAAAATATATAAGTTTCTTTTCATAACAGGGAGAAACTCATGACTAAAGATTGAATAGAAAAACAATGGAGGGGAGCTCCATTAGGTGATAAGTGTCTGGAGAAACGAGCTATTAAAATTGGTGAAGCCTGTCTTCATACGCCAAATGGTACTCTGCCAAAGAAATTTGATAGTTGGGGGGATACAAAAGGAGCTTATCGCTTTTTTGATTCAGATGAAGTGCCCCATGAAGCTATTCAGGAGGTGCATAACAAAAATGTTGTTGATATGGCCACGGCATCAAATCGGATGGTCCTATTTATCCAGGATGGATCGGAATTGATATACAACAAGCATCCATCCACAAATGGGCTTGGACCTACAACAGATGCCTATGGGCAGGGAATCATGTTCCATACATGTCTTGCAGTAGAGTGGTCTAAAGATGCCTCTCCTATAACTATAGGGGTTGCTAAGCAAACTCCCTGGATTAGGCCAGAGCACTCTGAAGAAGAAACAAAAGACATAGACCAAAAAGAGAAGAAGTCGTGGGTTTGGCTAAACACATTGAAGGTGATAGGTCGGCCGCCAAGCAATAGCCGATGGGTATCTGTCGGAGATCGTGGTAATGAAATTTATGAGTATATTGTAGGGGCAAAAGACGAGGGCTGGAATTATGGACTAAGATCAAAACACGACAGAAGCATACTTGTTGATGGGGAGAAAAAGCGCATCCACAAGTGGATTAGGAGCCTTGAGCCAAAAGGAGAATATGAACTGGATCTTCGGTCGAGAGGAAAAAAGTTTTCGAGAAAAGTGACGCTAAAGATTGCCTGGGACCAAGCGACAATGCTGCCACCAACGGGTAAAAAGGGAAAGGAGGTAGCAGTCATCTATGTCAGAGCATATGATCCTGAGGATGAAGACCTCGAATGGATATTGGTGACATCATTGGAGGTTAATTCAGTTGGTTACGGATTAAAGACATGTTGGAGGGAGCGGCATGGGCTAAAAATTGTGGGTATTAAATATCAACAAAAAAAAATGTGTGATATTTAATAGGCCAGAAAATGAGATGAGAATTAGATCGGAAGATTTCTGGTTCTATTTAGACTCCAGGAGCTTGGCAGATCCCATAGACGTTGCAGCAAAACTGGCCGCCGCAATGAAAGATTTCCCGGACACTGCGCTGCAAATACCAGCACCTGCTTATTTTTAGACTCACCAATTTTGAAGAAGATGCAGCAGCATTGGCAGCTACTAAACCCCCTGCGGCTGGCAGTGAAGGTCAAACAGACAATGAGCATAAGCGTAAAGCCGACGAAAACAAATAAATACGGAAATTATTATAAAATGATCAACAACATTCTTGCCTTCTGTCTTGTTATTGGGTTTTGTTGCACTCCTTTAGCAGCAGAAGATACACGCATCGTAGAAATTCTGCAATTTTGGTTTGGGCCACTTAAGAACAGTGAAGAATATGCAGAAGATCGAAACACACTATGGTTCAGCGCCAACGAGGTTTTTGATGCAGAAATTCGCCAGCGGTACGAAAGCATGATCCAGGAGGCTTCACAGAGCCTGCTTGATTGGAAAGGGACTCCCCAGGGACGGTTGGGACTCATTCTTCTGCTCGACCAGTTTACGCGCAATGCTTATCGGAATACCCCTCAAGCATTTGCTTGCGATGCTCTTGCACAGCAAGTGGCTCTTGAAGGGATCGCGCGTGGGGACGATCTGCAGTTGCGCCCTATTGAGCGCTGCTTTTTCTATCTGCCGCTCGAGCATGCCGAGGATCTTGCTTTGCAGGAGCTTTCCATCGCGAAATTTGATCATTTGGTTTCAGATTTGCCTGAGTCGCAGAGAGAAGACTATCAAGGTTATGCAGACTATGCAGGGCATCACTATCGGATCATCAAGCGCTTTGGACGCTTTCCACATCGCAACGCGATCCTGGGTCGAGAATCGACCCAGGATGAGGTCCAGTATTTGACAGGATCACTCTCTAGCTTCGACAAATAGTGAATTTTAATACGACCTGGTTACGAAACGATCAAAGATCAATGCTATAGAATTTTGTGGGCGATTTTGATTGTCATCGCATTTTCTTGAGGGTGAAGAATGATCCAATGAGGCCGAGAGGTAAAAATCCCTCTGCGGTATTTGGCGATTTCGGCATCGCTCATGGGGATAATAACAACCTTTTGGCCAAGCACAAGGGAGTAGAGAGGCGTGTTTTCTGCGACCG
>JAJFUZ010000132.1 GCA_021372155.1 Parachlamydia sp.
GCGGCTCTTCTACTGATCCCAACGGCAATCACGGGCTTCTATGCCAAAGAATTTTATGCTCCAGCCGATCCAGATGTCCTCAATCACCAGAATATGGCAGTCCTGACCGCGTTGTTTGTGATCGGCTATGCAGCGTTAAGGACTTACTGCTTGACCCAGGGACATTTTTTTTCCATTTATCTCTATCTTGCTTTAAGTCTGATTGCCGTCAGTATGATCGGCACTACGGCAGAACTTGGGGGAATCGTGGTTAGAGGTAAAGGCATCTTTTTCCAGAGCAAACGGGGAGAGGGTTATCCGCTACGTTATGATCGGGTCAAAAACCAAATAGGAGACCAAGAATGATGAAATTTGCTTTCTTAAGCGTTGCATTAATGCTCGCGACAGCTATTTATGCCGACAATGCTGTTTCGACAGCTGAAACCACTGTGAAAACCAGTGAGAATCCCAGTCTTGGAACCATCCTGACAGATGCTAAGGGGATGACGCTCTACGTATTTACCGACGATAAGTCTCAGAACAGCGTTTGCTATGATCAGTGTGCTGTCGCGTGGCCGCCTCTTCTTACCAGTAAAGAATCGACACAAGTTTCGGGTGCCGCAGGGAAATTGGGATCAATTGTGAGGAAAGACCGCAAACGTCAAGTGACCTATAATGGCAAGCCCCTCTACTACTATTATGGAGATACAAATCCTGGTGATGCGAATGGGCAAGGATTGGAAAACAAATGGTTCGTTGCTAAGGCCGGAAGTTAGCGCATTCGTTTTCATTTGCTATGGGACGAGATCAATAAGATCTTCGTCCCATCAGCTTTACGCATCAGTGTCCTCGCTGTTTTTCCTTTTTCTTTTCCTGCCGGAGGGCGAATTGCTCCTCTTTGCGCGCCTATTTTTCCGCGCTGGAGAGGCTCTTCTTCAGCTTCTTGTTCTTCTCTAGCTCCTCTCTCATATAGTCCTGCGCCAAGGTTGAGGGTTTGGCCGACTCGCGCATTTTTTCCATTTCGCGGCGGACCTCTCTCTGAACTCTCTTGGGGTTCATGCGCTGAATCTCAATCTGGATTTCTTTTGGGGTACCAAATTTCAGTTCATGGAAATGGTTGAGGACGAATTCATGAATCTCGGGATCCGATGGTTCGGCTCCAAAGATATGCCTGGCAACGGCATATCCCTCTTTGTCTGTTCGCTCAAACGTTCCCACCCAGAATCGCTTTTCAAAGAATACTGTCGCTTTGATTGTAGCCATTAGAAAAGACTTTGCTGGTTAAATTAGATGCATTATTCTGCTAAGTTAAACAAGGGGATATTTTATGCAAAAAGCTCTCGTCAAATCAATCACAAAAACCGTTGATCTCGCCGCCAGTCCTAAAGCTGTTTTTGATTTTCTTGCCGATCCACTCAACTGGCCGCAGTTTGCGATTGTCAATTTAAAATCCATCCAGGCCTTAAAGGGGGGCGAATATCAGATCGAATCGAAAAATGGCCCCGGACAATTGAAGATGTTGTCAAAAGCCGAATATGGCATCTTGGACCATGTGTGGAAAGATGCCCAGGCCAGCTGGAATGTCTACATGCGCGTCATTCCCAATGGCGACGGCGCGACCTTAATGACCACCTTTTTTCACCCTCCTCAAATCGATGAAAAGACCTTTTCCCGATCGATGCAGGAGATGGATCTCGAATTTGCTCAACTCAAGAGCCTATTAGAATCAAAAGGCTAATCTTAAAATAGGAGAGCTGTCATGCAGTCCGTCGCCTCTGCTTCTTTCCCCGCTACCCACTTCAATCCCTCAACAATGCCAGAGTGGGAATATCAGTTCTTGAATCAAGAGAAGATGCCGATTGTCTTGCAATCTAAAACACCCCAGCAGTCTCTTAAACCTTTGCTGGAGTGGGCCAAAGCCAATCAAATCGAAATCATGAGGTTAATCGCTGCCCATGGTGCTCTGCTTTTGCGGGGCTTCTCGATTAACAACGCAGACGACTTCGCAGAAGTGGTTAACGCTATTTTAGGCACTTCTGCAATGGATTACATTGGTGGTGAGGGGTCACGGACAAAAATCAGACAAGGTGTCTACACATCAACAGAGGCACCGCCTCAGTTTCACATCCCCCTGCATCATGAACTCTCCTGCACGGATCATCCGCCCTCTTATATCAGCTTTTTCTGCGACATCGCTCCCTCTGTTGGCACAGGTCAGACCATTCTCGGACAGACAGAGGCGGTTACAGAAGCTGTCAAAAAGCATCCGGAGCTCTGGCAGGCTCTACAAAGGACATTCCGATATACCTCGCGCCATCCGTCTGAGGGGAGTTTTTTCAGCAGCGTGAACAAAACTCACAAAACCTGGCAATCCAGCTTCCAAACAACTCAAAAGGATGAAGTTGAAAAAATCTGTAGGGCAAAAGGGTTTGAATTTAAATGGCTCAGCGGCGACTGGATTGAGGTGACGCGCATCGTGCCAGGTGTAAAGCGCATCAACGATGTGTTTCATTTCTACAGCCAGGCTCACCTCTACCATTCCAACCCGCGCATTCGCAATGGCTGGGGGTATCATATTCTGGCGAATCTGCTCTACATCCAGCCCTCAAGCAGGCAATATGACATTACCTTTGAAGATGGCTCGCAAGTACCTCAGGAGTTCATTTATCAAATTTACGATATTCTGGAGGCCAACACGATCAAGTTTGATTGGCAAATCCATGATGCCTTGCTCATCGACAACCGCATGGGATTGCATGGCCGCGTTCCTTATAAGGGTGAGCGCAGAATTCTGACTGTCATGACACCCTGATTCTTTTTGTTTGACCCTCACGTTACGTGATTCCTTACTATGGGCTCATCCTTTAAAATCAAAGGGATATTAAAGGAGTTGATCAATGGCCTACACCGTCACGAAACTGGCAAAACTTTCAGGAGTAAGCGTCCGCACGCTCCACTGGTACGATCAGATCGGTCTTCTAAGACCGGCCTACCATAGTGCCAACGGCTACCGGTACTATGAAGAGAAGCAACTGCTGACTTTGCAGCAGATTCTTTTTTTTAGAGAGCTGGGGTTTGAGCTGAAGGAGATAGGCAAAATCCTTGAAAGAAGCGATTTTGACACGGTAATTGCTTTGCGATCCCACCGCAAGGTTCTGCAGAAGAACCTGGAAAGGACCGAAAAGCTGATTCAGACCATTGACAGGACGATCAAACACCTGGAAGGGAGAAGGAAAATGAAGGAACAGGAATTCTATGAGGGTTTTGATAGAGCCAAGCAAAAGGAATATGAGCAGCTGCTCATCGATCGCTTTGGCGATAAGGTGAGAACCTATCTCAATATAATTTTTCGTCGCTTTTCGGGATTATTTTGGTCTGGCTCGGCTTCAAACGATCGGGGCCATATTAAGTCAATATTGTCCTGATCGTTTGAAACCGAACCAGGCGCAAAAGAACCCGAAAATCGACTGAAACTTTTTATTGAGATAGGTTCAAAGAGACTTTTGCCGAATGCGAGCGCAATGTCAAAAACTGGACCAAGGCAGATTGGGATAAGAACCGCATAGACTTTAATGAAATCTGCGGGAAGCTGGCCAAGTTAATGGTAAAACGGGCTAAAAAGGACTCTGCAGAGGTGCAGGAACTTGTCCGTCAGCACTATCACATGCTGAAGAGGTTCTGGACGCCAACGAAGGAGTCCTATTCCAAGCACGGCCGACTTATCGTCGAAACCGACCTGCGCAAGGCTTATGAGGTCTTCGATCCTCAAATGCCCGAATTTCTGGCAGAGGCCATGCAGATCTTTGCTGCTAGGGAACTCTGATCTAGAACTCTGATCGACAGCCGGCTTCAAGCCGGCTGTTTCAATACAGGATTTTGGGGTAGAAGTGCGCTGCGATTGCCACAAGCACCGAATAGGTCAAAAAGAGCACAAAAAAGTCCAAGCCGAGGCCGAAATGGCTGGTTTCGCCTACGATCATCAGGGAGCGCAGCGCATCGACTTGATAGGTCAAAGGATTGAAGCTGGAAAGGGTCTTCAGCCAGTCTGGCATGAGGTCGATCGGGTAAAGAGCGTTGCTGGCAAAGAAGAGAGGCATGGTTAGGACCTGTCCGATGCCCATGAAGCGTTCTCTTTTTTTGACGATGCAAGCTACGATCAGCGATAAGGTCGAGAACGCCGCGCCGCCGAGAAGCACCATCGCCAGCAGGAGCAGGATCGCGGACAGCTCCAGGCGCAGATGGATGCCCAGTAGATAGGAGAGAAAATAGATAATGAAAACCTGCGACAGGCTTCTGATGCCTGCTGCAATCGATCTACCGATCACCAGCAAAGACCTGGGAGTCGGAGTGATCAGGATTTTGTGCAAGATGCCCATATCCCTCTCCCAAATGAGGGCGATGCCAAAAAAGATAGCCAGGAAGAGGACACTCTGGGCCAAAATTCCAGGCGCTAGAAAATCGAGGTAGGAGGCTTCACGCGTTGGGATCACCTTGGCGTGGGCCATCGCCTGGCCGAAAATCAGCAGCCAGATGGCAGGCTGAATCATCCTTGTGAAAAGTTCATAGGGATCATGCCGCAGCTTGCGCATGTCCGCTTCAATGATCGCTCCTGTCTGCTGCAGATAGATTCTCCATCTAGTCAAGATGGGAAATCGTCCGCCTGGTCTGTTTGGCATGGCTGAAATCTCCTCCCCCTTCGATCGAAGCGCCGGCATATTTTAAGAAAACGTCATCCAAAGTGGCATCTTTGCTGATCTCCGCCTTCAAATTAGACGGCGAATCCATGCGTAGAATATGTCCTAAATGCATAAAAGCGACCACATCGCATAGCCTGTCTGCCTCTTCCATATCATGGGTCGTGATCAGGATCGTCGTCCCATATAATTTTTTCCACTCCTGAATGCTCGCCCAGAGCATCTTGCGCGCGGCAGGATCCAGTCCAATTGTCGGTTCATCCAGGAAGAGAATCGCCGGTTCATGCACGAGCGCCTGGGCGATTTCCAGGCGCCGGATCATCCCACCCGAATAGGTATTGACCAGCTGATCGGCATACTCCTTTAGCCCCATGAAACTGAGAAGCTGGCCGATCTTGGTCTCCCGCTTCACACGTGTCAGCCCATAGAGTTTGGCAGCAATCAGCATGTTTTCATATCCTGTAAGTTCCCCGTCGGCTGAAAGGAGCTGCGGCACATAGCCAATCCGCTCTCTAATCTGCATGGCATCCGCGACAATATCGCAGCCATCGATCCTGGCCGTTCCCGAGGTAGGAGGAAGCAGCGTGATCAGCATCTTGATCGTCGTACTCTTGCCGGCGCCATTGGGTCCCAGCAGTCCGAAAATGCTATTCTGAGGAACTGTAAAGGATATTCTATCCACGGCCGGTTGGGCATTGTAGGTGTGGGTGAGCTGGATCGCTTCGATCGCCATTTCCGGCATAGGTACCTCCTGCTTGGGAAAGTAGCAGAAATCCTCTATTTCCGATAGAGCTCTATAATATAAAAAAATATTACTATTAATTAATATAATTGTATAATTAAGTTGTAACTATAATAAAAGGATTTATTATGGAACCTACACCATCATCTAAGCCGCAAGATCTATCAGCAATGCAGGAATTGAAAACAGGCATCAAAATGACCTGGTCTGGCTTGAAAAGAGGGGTTTCAGAGTTGATACCTCCTTTGGAAGCAAAGTGCAACAAGGCCATGCTTGCGGTGAAACAATCCGATGTAGGTCTATTTGCAAACAAGAGCGCCGGAACTCTTCAATGCCATGCTTCGCGAGGATTAGGGGAACTCAAAGATGTCGCTTTAGAAGTATTGGATACTGGTCTTGGGGCGCTAGGTTTTAATACTCCATCCAAAGAGTATGAGAAGAATACAAGCGAGTTTCAAGCATTAAGCGCTATGCATAAGCAAATCCAGGCAGGTTTGGCTAGAAGAAGTGGAGAAATAGGACAATCAGAGACTTTCGAGGACGCTGGGGAAAAGATCGCTGCGTTTAACAAGCCCAGCCTCACCATGCTCACTAATACCTTTAATGGAACTGAAAGATCACGAGCAAAACTTGAAGCGATCCATCAGCGACTTTCGGATTTAAAAGGTGAGATCCGAGATGCTAAGCGCGAAGTAGGACTAGCGATGGTGACTGATGAGCAGGCTGCTTTTAAACTTGAGAAAGCTAAAAAAGAGCTGAAAAACGCAACTGATCAAAGCAAGCCGCATACGAAAGGAAAAGAGGGGACAATGGAAGATGCCGAAGATCATTTGTTAGACGTAAAAAAGAGTTTGGAAGACAAAAAGGCGATACTGAAGAAGAAAAAGGAAGAAATGAGGCAATTGGAGCAGGATTTGCCGAAAGCTACGAGCGAATTCAGTCAGCGGCTTGAGCTCCTGGAATCTGCAATTAAAACAGTCTCTAAGGAAACAAATATACCCGTTCAACGACCCCTCACAACGGGCGACAAGGTCGAAGCTAAATTAAAAGAAGTCAAAGGCAAAGCCGAAGAGGCGAAAAATGCTGCGGTTCGGCTGGCAGGAAAAGTGGCAGAGCCTGTAGGCACTTTTGTTTTAGAACAATATACGAAAGTAGAAGAACTGGCCGAAAGTCTTGGAACAAAAGCGGATGATCTAGCTGCAGAACAAAAAGAGAAAAAACAGCTCTCCGAATTCAATCGACGATGTGATGTTAAGATAAGGGAATTGGAAGCTAAAATCCAGAGAGATCCCAAGAGTGATCCTGTTGTACAGGATGTGCAAGAAAAGGTTGGTCAAGTCGTTCACCAGCTTTTTCCTGAAGCAGAGAGGTCCGAACAATTTTCAAGTCTTTTCGATGCTTTTAATCAGCATCCCTCAAAAGAGAGTTTTCAAAAACTTATGAATACGAATGAGAATCTTTGGCATGGACTTGCGATGAGATACGGTTCTTATGAAAAAGCAACTACAGCCGCAATTCAATTTTATGAAGCAACCGCATCCAATGAAGCAATCACGAAATTGAAAAACGAAAAAGTGGAAGCAGAGCAAGCTTTCTTTCATTTGCAACGGGATAGGGAGCTCTATCGCTTTACAGATGCCAAGTACCAAAAGAATAAGGATACCTTTCGCGCCGATTTTGATAATGCTGCAGAAAATTATATTGAGAGTCGTAACAAATTCAATGAATTAATGGGGTCCTAGCTTATTTGACGATTGCTTCACCGTGCTTTAAGCCAGCTTCCCGCAAAAATAGGATCAAATCCTTCACCGGAAGGGCGGTCTCCGTCATGTTGCATCCCTCGACTCGTTCAGAGAAGCGAATGACGCCTTCCGTCGCATGTGCCCCCGCATAAGACAGAACGGGAAAGCGCTGGCAATAGTCCGCGATTTCCTCTTCGGTAAGATGTCCAAAATGGATGTTGCAAGTGGCAACCGTGGAGCGCATCTTTTGGGTCAAGGTATCGTACACGGCAAGCCCGGTGACGAGTGTATAATAACGGCCCGACAGAGATCTCAGCATGGCATGGGCTTCCTCTATAGAGGTCGGCTTTTCCAGGATTTTTTCCTCTAATAGCAAAAATGTATCCGAGGCGATGATGATGCCCTCTTCTCGTTGGGCAACGGCAAGGGCTTAGGCTTCAGAGATCATGAGAGCTATTTGAAGGGGATCGGGATGACGGATCGCTTTTTCGTCGATATGGGCTGGAATGCACTCATAGGATAATCCCAGAATATCCATGGCCCTTTTGCGAATCTTCGATTGCGAAGCCAAAATGATCCGCAGGGATGTTTTTTATCTAATGTGAGCATGCGACCTCCTTTTCAGATAGGTTGCAAGGATGATAGACGTTTCTTTTTTTTGTGACAGTTTACAAAAAATGGTGTGTGTATTAAAACCCGAGTTTGTGGAGGGTGTATGGAAAATTTTCAAAAGGTCTCTTCACCAGGTTATGTTATATCTAACAGGGTTCCTGCCTTTGCTGCAGAATCCTTTGAAAAGACGGCTGTGAGAACCAATCAAATCGCTTCCGGCAAAATCGGCTTTCTCTATCATGCTGTGCGTGCCTTGATGACCTTAAGCGCTATCGTGATTGCATCCTGCGTAGCAAATTCCGCCATTCACAATGGGGCACAGCCGCCGATGGGATCCATCATGCTGAAATGCGCCGGTGTGCTCCTTGCCTTGTTTACAGCCTGTGTCACGTTTGGAGGCACTGCGAGCGTTATCACATCGCTTGGGATGGGGCGTGCGGTAGCCGATATCTCAGCTTGTCTTCCTTCCGCCTATGTCCTCTATTTTGCCTTCAGCCATCCCTAATCCTCTTGACACCTATTAGCTAATTCGGAAGACTCTTCGCAAAAACAAGGAGTTGGTTATGCTAGTAACAGGACAAGAAGCGGGTCGAGGATTGTTTAATGGTTATGTAAAATTTTTTCCACGTGAGTTTAAGAAAACTGTTCGTGCAGTCCATGACGAGTGGCAAAATTCTCGGGAGAAGATAAGTGATCAAGCGCTTTATCAAAAATTACTGAACCTCTTTATGGACACCTTTTGCACGACGGCAGATGCCAGAGTGCAGATCAACGCTTTCTTCAAACAGCAGGTGGAAGCTAAAATCCATGCAAAAGTTGATGAAATGTATCAAGTAAAGAGCCATTCAAGCGCTCTTACAGCCCTCCTTTGGGATAGCAAGCGAGGCGAGATTGAGGAAACGGCTCAGGAACGCCAGCGTCAAAAAGCCCTCATTGAGGCAGGTGAAACAAGTTTCAAAGCATTCAAGGCCAGTCTGGCTGGGGAACAAAAAGCGAATTGTAAGAAAGCTGCAGACGCTGCTCTAGAAAACCTTGAGAAATCAAGAAACGATATCTATGACAAATTAAACGCTAAAACGCATCAATGGGACTTTGCTACACATACCCTCAAAGAACTTCCTACTCGGGGGGATAGACGGACAGAAAGCGAAACGTCGTCAGCCAGCCGCGATATAAAGCTCAATGAAATCTCCATTTTTGTGACACAATTCTTTGCAGAAAGGGATAGGAGCGCAGTCGAGGCCTACTTGATCCATGAAGCGCTCAAAGAGGTAAAAGAACAGTCTAAGGAAATTTACATTCATTATACCGAAGGTTGGGCGGGC
>JAJFUZ010000147.1 GCA_021372155.1 Parachlamydia sp.
AGATACAATCATCGCAAATTTGCTGAAAAACAAATTCGAAAAGCCATCAAGCGTGTTTTAGAGTTGAAAGACAAGGATGAGGAGCTGCACGTTCTGCGCATCCATTTGAAAAAGGTGCGCTACACCTGCGAGTTCTTCACCTCTCTATTTTCGTTGGACAAATGGATAGAAAAGACAAAAGAAGTACAAGATCTCCTTGGAGAACACCAGGATGCTATCACAGGAATCTCTCTTTTAAAACGCAATCATGATCAATTTTCTTCAAAACAGTATCAAGAAGCCAAAGATTGCCTGAATCGCCAACAGAAAAAAAGGCGCAAATCCTTTGTTAAAATCTGGAAAAGTTACTGCGATCTTGCGAATAAAACCCTGGCACAGCTATAGCCGCAATTATGAAGATGCGGGATTTCAGAGTCGATGCAGGGCAAAAGGTCCATCTCGAGGATTGGCCGACGAAAACCAAACCTCTCTATGACTCCAAAGAGCGGTATCGAGAACTTCTGCTGAATCATGTCGAGGAGCTGAGCTCGCTCCAGCACATTCTCTACTCTTCCAAGGGGTATGCCCTTCTGCTCATCTTCCAGGGGATGGATGCCGCTGGCAAGGATGGGATCATCAAGCATGTCATGTCCGGCGTCAATCCGCAGGGTTGCGAGGTATACAGCTTCAAGGAGCCGAGCTCCGAAGAGCTGCAGCATGACTTCCTGTGGCGCTCCAACTGCTGCCTGCCGGAAAGAGGACGAATAGGCATTTTCAACCGCTCCTACTACGAAGAGGTCCTGGTCGTTCGCGTCCATCCGCAGCTTCTGCATAATCAGGGGTTGTCGGAAGGCAAGAAGATCTGGAAGGAGCGCTATGCTTCGATACTGGATCTGGAGCAGCATCTTCACCGCAACAACACCAGGATCCTCAAGTTCTATCTCCACCTTTCGCGAGAAGAGCAGCGGCGCCGTTTCCTGGCGCGCATCGATGAGCCCGAAAAAAACTGGAAATTCAGCCTCGCGGATATCCAGGAGAGAAAATACTGGAAACAGTACCAGAAGGCTTATGAGGAATGTCTGCAAGAGACAAGCAGCAAGCAGGCCCCCTGGCATATCGTCCCTGCAGATGATAAGGCCAATGCCAGACTGATTGTTTCCTACATTGTTCTGGAGGCGCTGAAAGAGCTCGACCTCTCCTATCCTGTAGTGACGGCAGAACGCCGCAAGGAACTCAAATCGATCCGCAAGATGTTATCAACGTAATTGTTTGTTCACCACTTCCTGGTAGAGCTCCCTCGCCAAACCATCCACAACGCCTATTTTTGGAACATACATCGATTTGATGTTTGTCCAGCGCATCATATTGATGAAGATCTGCAGAGCGGGTACGATCACGACAGCTCGATCTTCGCGCATGCCATAATCGTGCATCCGTTCCTCAACGGATAGAGCGGAAAAGGTCTCATAATATTCCCTGAGGAGATCGAGAGAAAGGGGTTTTCCCTCCTTCTTTTTGCTGAGCGAAAAGACCGTGTTGATGTTTCCCCCTGAGCCGATCGCCACAAGCGGCAAATGACATTTGATATGGGTCTTCAGATCCGACTTGATCTTGGCCCACATGGAATCGTTGATCTGATTTTTGACTAACCGGATCGTGCCGACATCGAAGGATTTTTTGTAGCGCATCTTGCCATCCGCATAGAAAATGACATCGGTGCTGCCGCCGCCGACGTTCATGTAGAGATAGCCATGCTCGGTATCCATATTTTCGGCGATGTGCGTATCGTGGACGATGATCGCCTCCTGGTCTCCGCTGATGACCTCGATATCCAAGCCCGTCTCCCGTTTGGCCCTTTCTACAAGCTCGTGGCTATTGCGAGCATCGCGCATGGCGCTTGTCGCACACGCCTTGACGAATTTGACTTCATAGAAAGTGATGATATCCTTGAAGACCTTCATGGCATTCATAAAAAGGAGCGTTTTCTCTTTGCCGATTTCGCCTGTTTCAAAGACATCAAAACCAAGCCTCAAAGGCAGACGCACGAAATTCAATTTATTGAATTCGGTCACCCTTTGGCGGTTGACTGTGGCATCCACAATCAACAGGCGGGCTGCATTGCTACCAATATCAATGGTGGCTAGTCTCATGAGAATACCTTTTACGTTTCAAGTAATCATAAACAGCAAATTGGGAGCGCACCTGGCCTTCGCCATCCACATATTGATTCGTCAGCTCCTGATCCAGCCAGCGCGCTTTGACATTATCACTCCGTTTGATTTTGAGGACATGCTTCAATTCATTTTTAATTGATTCATCCAGGATTGGCACAGCCACTTCAACGCGGTAATCCAGATTGCGCACCATCCAGTCGGCAGAGGAAATATACAGATCTTCTTTGCCCCCATGGTGGAACAGACAGAT
>JAJFUZ010000185.1 GCA_021372155.1 Parachlamydia sp.
CACGGATAAAGCACTAAGGAAGAAAAGCGTATTATTTCGCTACGACTGAATGCACGTATCTGGTTAGCTTTTAACTGGTATAGTTACACTCTCTTATTAGATTAAATTAATAATCTAACGATACTCTATATACCCCAACCGGGCAGCTTACACTCGGACATCATATGGAGCGATAGACAGGGTTCGAACCTGCGACCTGCTCGTTGGCAACGAGCCGCTCTACCACTGAGCTACTATCGCATAAACAGGCTACTGTTTTTTTTTTTTGTTGGTAAAAAATTATATGTGCTGGAAGTAGCCTTACTGGTCATGTCCGATAGGCATTTTTATGTAACAAGACAACAGCGACCAACGGAGCGTCCAGCCTCGCCTATTAGGCGTTACTAATAAATGCTGGTCAAGCAACGTGACTTTAGCATCAGACATGTGGTGGGTAATGAGGGAATCGAACCCCCGCTTTCTGAGTGTAATTCAGATGTTCTTCCATTAGACCAATCACCCAATATGGTAGGCGGTGAGGGATTCGGACCCCCGACTTTCTCCGTGTAAAGGAGACACTCTAGCCGCTGAGTTAACCGCCCGTGGTGAGAGGTTGTTACCTCTCAAAAGATTCTTAATCAATCATCGTAAATCGGTTACGAGCGTAAAATGATCGGACCCATTTCTTTTCAAGTTCGCTCAAGAAGCATTTTATGTCTTTATTTTGAGCTTAACACGACACTTCTTTGACTCCGATTAGAAGTCTTTCGAAATATGCTTTATAGCACTACCAGCAACACCTTGCGGTAAACCATACGAATTTCACGTAGGTCTGTCAACTGGATGGGATTCCCGATCTATGGAGCGTCCTAAGAGACTTGCACTCTTCCTCTCAGCTTGGAAGGCTGATTTGCTCTGCTATTAACAACAAGGACGCATAAGCTGATCGGACTTGGATCTTTTAACGAGTTCCGTGGATTTGGGATTTTTAGTATCAATATTAAATTGTAATTACCAACTCATCATGTGTTTTATTTAAACTACTATTGCCCTTCGGGCGGGTTATATCCCTAGCCAAGATTACCGATCATTTGGAGCGGGTGAAAGGAATCGAACCTTCATCAGCGGATTGGAAATCCGCCGCTTTACCACTAAGCTACACCCGCATAGCGTTGGGTTTCCACCAACAGCAAGGTATCACAACCTCTCTGAATCGACCTTTTCAAGCTACTTGTTAGTAGCCATTTCACTTGAAGGCTTACTTTTGTTTACTAAGTTTAAAGTGCTACTATTAGAAACTTAGTTTTTATTAACTATCTTTTCAAGAACACTTATTTCGTTAACCAGATCATTTACATGAGAAACGGGGATATCACCCTTTGTCTGATAGTATCTCAACTGTTTCTTCATATCATCAAGTTTTAATTCTGGAGTAACAACAATATTATTTTCCATTCTACTTATTCTTGTTTCAAGAACCTCAATCTTCCATGTTTTAGCCACAGGATCTTTGACATTTGGAGTATTTTTTATTTGATCTAACATCAACTTTAATTTCTTTATTTCATACTCTTTCTTCAAATCATCAAGTTTGTTTGTTTCCATGGCGTTCTCCTATAACTATTTATAACGTTTGGCTCCCTCGGGAGGGGTCGAACCTCCGACCAATTGATTAACAGTCAACTGCTCTACCACTGAGCTACAAGGGAATGCTGGGGAAGTTAATCCCCGAAGTCACACATATCATTTGTCAATTCTTCGTGAGTTTCTTTTTGTATTTCAATTTCTTGAAGTGCATGTTCATCTTTCCACTTACTCGCACATGCTTTGTTTTTCTTATGAGCGTGACACAACATGCAATCCGTCTTACCACAATCATATGGATGATGTTTACCATATTTTCCTTCATATTTCCAGCATCCTTCTCCATCCAAATCACGAACAAGTTTCTTACGATTCTTAATAACTCTATCTCTTTGCTTTCTTCTATATCCGCGATCACGGGTCATATATTCTCCTTATTGTGAATCTCTCCATGACAATTTCTGCATACTAAGATACATTTATCAAGTTCATGTTTTATATTTTCTAACAACATACCCTTATGTTGTGATATACAAAAATCTTTTTCATCTGGATCGATATGGTGAAAATCTAAACAATCTATACATTTATTATACCCACATATAGAACATTTACCACCCTTATAATCCACCGCAATACGTTTATTATTTTGTAATCTTTTAACCGTTATTATACTTGTACATTTTCTACAGTAAGAATAATATTGATTATTTTTTCTGTTTAGTCGAAAATAGAATTCTGACAATGGTAAGTTTTGTTTACAATACGCGCATTGTTTTTCGGTGATCATATAAACTCCTTGGCACCCACAGTAGGATTCGAACCTACCTTATCCTCCTACGGTACTCTGTTTAGGAAACAGAGCCGATATGCGGGTATGTGGCACCCACGACAGGAATCGAACCTGTATTGATCCTATTACGGTGCTACCGCTTAGAAGGCGGTTCCGATACGCGGGCATGAAAAAAAATTTCCTCGGCGCTCAAAGGGTTAGTCTTGCGCTTGTCCCACCGCTAAGTGGTCCTTCTGCTTGTCATTGAAGATTCTAAAACAACCCGTAAGAATCAACTGTATCAAGCTGTCGTAGCTTTCGCCCAACAGTGAAGCGGAAAAAATGGCACCCCAGGCGGGAGTCGAACCCACATAGCAAGATTAGAAGTCTAGCGTCCTTCCGATTAAACGACCGGGGCATGAAAAACAGGATACGATTTTTTGTTCGCTGCGTCTGCCTTTCCGCCACCGCACCCATGGTGGGTGAGCCGGGATTCGAACCACGGAAGCTCCGAAGAGCGGCGATTTTACGTTTATGAATGCTGGACGTATCCTTGAAAGAAAACAGGCTAGTTGTCTACTTCTATTTTGTGTGGGAAATCGAAGCCACATTTGCTCAATTGCATTGTTTTATTTTGGTTGCAGAACCTAGCCTTGAAAATGGTTGCGGTAGCAGGGAATTGCACCCGCCTTAATTTGGCTTATGAAACCAAGCTGGATCTATCTCCAGTCAATACCGCCATAAACAGACTGCGCTTTTTTCCGTACAAGGGTTTTAATTGCTGAATGCAGTCTTAATTTGGTTGCGGAGCCAGGATTCGCACCTGGGTCGAAAGCTTATGAGGCTTACATGCTACTGTTACACCACCCCGCCAATAGGTCAGGTATTTGTTATTCTGGCTTAGTTTACCTGTGTTACTCTAAGATCATTCGGGTGCTACCCGACTCTGGTTGGCTCACAAGGATTTGCACCTTGGCGAAAACGTTCAAAGCGTCTCATGCTGCTGTTACATCATAAGCCAGTGTTTGGTTGGGGGTGAGGGATTCGAACCCCCACAGAGAGATCCACTTCACGCACTAGATTTCTCTAGCCTTTCGTTGCGTGCTGGACTATACCTTAACCGTAGCTTTCACTTTAGGTTTCTGCCGTCTAGTCTCTACACCTTCCTATTTCTAGGCTTGGCTCGGTATTGGGAGGTTAAACCGTCCACCGAATTTGATAGCTTGCATCCCAAAAGTTTCCTAATGGGAGTTCCTATTTTTTAATCAGTCAAAATCCGCTGCTCTATCCAACTGAGCTACAGTCCCCTTATTTTTTATGACTCTTTCTTATATCACTTCTAGTCTTTCAGCTTTAATATCAAAACAATCGCCATCTTGATCCTCAACAACAACATAAATCCCATGAAAGCCTTTAACCGTTCCATTAAATTCGTTAGAGTGAAGGTCAGTATCATTAGGCTCAGGAACCATAACACTGCTTCCAACTTCAATTTCTATATCATTTTTATCATATGCAAATCTATTCATCTTTCTCTTCACCCTTCAAATAAGCTTTGAAACATTTATCACATAACTTTATAGTTATCCCATGAGGAAGCTTAATCTTATGCCTACCTTTCTTACAATCATATCCATCAAAATGAGATTTGTCAAGATTTGCTTTCTCACTCATGTTATATTCCCCCATGATGAACCCAATAAGGTTTTGCCCAATGCTTTTCAGGAACCCCTCTAGGATTCCCCGCTTTATCTTTCTTGCTTATGAATTTCTGAAACTTCTTTGCCATTTCTTCATCAGGAAATTCATAAATATAGGGCTTGCCAATGAAACCCATGATAACATTTCCAAATGTTACTTTACAACCACTGCGCTCTACCCATCTAGACATCGGCATCATGTTATCCCCTTATTAAGTGAATGAAAAGTTATGAACTATGCGCTAGAAAAGCAGAATAGTCATTCAAATGAAAATAACCATCTGCTATGTAGGATTCAACGTCTCTTTCTTCACAACCATTTTCCAAAATACATGCCCTAAAAAGCTTTTCTGCCGCATAATCTCCTTCAGGCGTATCAGCAAATGAACGAATAGATTGAAAATCCCCATTAGCCATTTCAATTACATTAACTGTGTTCAACTTAATTTTACTTTTCATCTTCTACTCTTCCCTTGTATGAAGTTTCAACGCTTTCTTATGATACCTTGAACCTTGTGAAGCTGCATAGGTAACAAAATCAACCGCATCTTCATCCTCATTGAAAACCGCTCTCTTAGGATAACTTTCATGAATACTTTGTGGATCATCCAATACCAAAATCCTAAAAGTATTCCTGTCAATATAAAATAATCCCCATCCTTCACGATATGCTTGCGTATTATCAAATACTGTCGGCTTGTTAGACTTGTTAGACTTGTTAGACTTTTTCATTATTTATCCTCCAATACCAAAGGAATCATAATTTGATCTGCTTTATGAATATGCCTTTTCTTATTGATCGTTGGCGCAGGAGACATAGATTCAGTTTCATTATTCCAATTATGAACATGTTGCGGTTCATCAAAAAGAATATCTAATGATGGTCCTTCACTACGATATTGTAATTCTACAACATGTCCATCAGGTAATACAACTTGAATATCACGATCTTTATTCTTCAGTACGATCCTTGTCATTGTTGTTCTCCCCTATTGTTTATGCACATACGTTATCATACTCCGTGCATAAAGTCAAGCCTAATGTTTCTAATGTTTCTAATGTTTCTTAATGACAGTTCTTAAATTCCTCATCGTACAACGATTACATACCCGACAATCCCCCTTACATATCCCATACCCCTTTGGTCTTTCTTTCAAATCATAAACAATCCTAAACTCGTTAGAGATTCCCTCTTTCATAAATCCCGAACCCGATACTATCAAATGACGACATTTACTAAAATCTAAATCATCTCTAGAAGTATAACAATAAACCCGTATCCCAAAACGATGCAACATCTTAGCTATCTCTTCAGCTTTATTGATACACTTTTGAGAATGAAAATCACCAGATTCATTGAAACGTATCTTGGTATAAGGAACTCCCTTCAAAACATTCAAAATAAGGAATTGAGAAACAAATTGTTTAGCAGTTACCTTTTCCCAAAACTTCTCTTGCGTATCTCTAAAAGGAAGTACATTAGGACGAGATTTTACTTCACTCTTTAACGCATAACATTTAACCCCAACTGCTTCCGCTTTACAAAGTCCTAATTTGCGAGAAGGGCAATGAGTCGCTGAAGACATATTAAATATACCAGTGGTTCTAGGTAATTTAATATTACCAGATACCATCAGAGAACCTAGTGGACAAAAATACTT
>JAJFUZ010000201.1 GCA_021372155.1 Parachlamydia sp.
GCTGGCCAGGCTCCTCATGGCCCACATAGCCTGGAGGGGATCCAATCAAACGCGAAACCGCATGCTTTTCCATGTATTCGGACATATCGATGCGAATGAGCGCTTTCTCATTATTGAAAAGAAATGCCGCAAGAGCTTTGGCAAGCTCCGTTTTGCCAACACCCGTTTTTCCCACAAATAGGAACACGCCAGGAGGACGCTTGGGATCCGAAAGGCCCGTACGCGAGCGCAGAATGGCCTGCGTGACGACCTCCACAGCATAGGGTTGACCAATGACTTTCGAAGCCATAACCGAGGCAAACTGTTTGATTTTGGCACTCTCCTCCTCTTGTAGCTTGCCAACCGGGATGCCTGTCCACTTTTCGATAATCTGCGCAATTAACTGGTCATCAATCTCTCTGTGGAGTGACGGAGACTTTATCGCTAAAAGCTGCAGCTGAAGTATTTGAATTATCTTGCGTACGGCAGGAAGCCTATCGAGGGATATCTCCATCATTTCCTGAAACTTGGCCAGCCCCTTTGCCACCTCAAGCCTAGCCTCCAGCTCTTTCAATTCTTTGCGCTTTTCTTCAAGTGCTGTCCACAATTCCTGGCTTTTCATCCAGTCCAGATTCATCTGAGCAAGCCGACTCTCTTTTTCGCCGATTTTGACTTTTTGCGACGCGGCATTTAGAAGGGACAGGGAGGTATTTTGCCTTCTCAACTCCGCTTCATCCTTCTTGAGCATCTCAATCTCTTCCTGAAGTTGCCGAATGACGAAGGGCACACCGCTCATCAGCATTTTTACCTGACTCGCCGCTTCATCTAGGAGATCCTTTGCCTTGTCGGGAAGCTTTCTGTCAGGTAAATACCTCTCTGACAATCTCACAGCGGCATCAATGGCTGACTCATGGATGTATACGCCCTGCTCCTGCTCATAATGACGGGCAATGACACGCAGAATCTCCATTGTAGCTGCATGACTTGGCTCTTCGACAGGGACTTTCTGAAAGCGGCGATCCAAAGCGGGATCTTTCTGAAAATATTTTTGGTATTCATAGGCTGTCGTCGCTCCAATGCATTGAAGATCGCCTCGCGCAAGCGGTGGTTTGAGCAGGTCAGTGAGCTCTACCCCTCCACTGTTGGAACCCATAATGGCGTGAATCTCATCGATAAACAGAATCGCCTTGCCCTTGCTCATCATCATGCGGTTAATAATTTTTTGAAAACGGCCTTCGAGCTCTCCGCGCAGCTTAGTCCCGCTCATCAGCATACCCAAACTAAGGGCATAGATTCGCTTATTTCTTAATGAGTCCGGCACCTCTTTTCTAGCAATTCTGTAGGCCAATCCCTCAACGATTGCGGTCTTTCCTACCCCAGGTTCACCGACAAGCAAGGGATTATTTTTCGTCTGCCGGCAAAGCGTTTTCATCACCTGCTGAATTTCTGCCCCGCGCCCTAATGCAGGATCGGTTTTGCTTTTGGAGACCTTATCTGAAATATCCTCCAGGCTGCTGTCTAAACTGGCATCTCTAAGAAGGCGCAGTGATTCCCGAAAGGGCTTTGTGGAAACTGTCGTTACAATTTTCTTACCGCATTTTACAACCGGACAGCAAGGTCCAAGAGCATTGGAGGCGGCTTTGGATATGCGCTTTAATTCTTCTGGATCGAGGCGATGGCCGCAAGGCACAAGGATCGAAGAGCCGTCCGCATATTTTTCAAGCTCTTCCTGCCAAATCCCATCATTGGCCTTCTCTAAAAGCTGTTGGATTCCCCAAACAGCCGCATCTTGGAGTGGTTTCAAAAGATCTTCGGGTGACATTTCAGTGCACTCCTTTAAGAAATTAGTTCGAACCAGTTTTTTCTCTTATATCGAGATAAGCTGAAATTGACCTTTTTAGCAACTTCTCTTTTCATGCAAAAGAGTCAAAAGTGTGTTATGGAACTTTCCGGGTTTCCGCAGGCGCATCCTTCACAATACTGTCCACAAATACTAGAAAACCTGGGCGCTTTTTCTGCGATGTTGTCATTGTTGCAATTGAGAGCTGCAAATAAATTTAACATTCCTTGTCATTGAGTTTTTGCGATGCATGGCTCACCTAGAGATTATTTTAACAGCGATTTAAGGTTTTTAATCAATGGATGATTTTGACCAAATGCTTGAATACAGACAGGGAGCACTTCATTCACTGCTTTGTTGACCTGAGGCCCTTCGTTTCCTTGAGCTGCAATTATCATGTTCTGGATACCTTCTGCCATATCTTGTAGGGCTCCTATTGCTTTGCAAACTAACGCTTGTTTTTTAAACATCTCCATTGCTTGCATGTCCTTGCGCATCCTTCCATAAACACCTCCAAGGGCACTGTAACAGGCTGCTACAGATTCATCGCTTTCTCCATGGATATTTATAGCATATTTTAAAGCGTCATTTAGATATTTAATTGCCTCATCAGTTCTTCCAAACTGCAAATAAATTGTCCCGATCTTATGGCATGCAACAAGTGCGGCAGGATGCTTATCACCAAAATTTGCTAAGGTTATTTCTAAGGAACGTTTGGCTCTCTCAATTTCTGCTTGGTATTGCGCAGGTATTTCCTCTTCTTCTTCTCCGGAAGAGTCCTCTTCAGCAAATAAACTTAACAATTGCTGAGTTATATTATGATTTTCCCCGAGAAGTTTTACACAGGAGGGAATAATTTCTTTTATTACGATAAGCATTTGCTCTCTTGGTAAATTTCTACCTCCAGCAAGTAAATTATTTAAGATAGTAAGACCTAATTCTTTATTTCTCAATTCAGTTAGAAGTATAAAAGCATCCTTATACTTATAAACGGCTTTAAGAAATAGCTTCTTCTTATTATATGTGTAAGCCATGTTATTGTGGATGCCGGCAAGTAGGCCATCTGTAGGTAGAGCCCCTTTTTTATACTCATCAAGAGCTTTTTGATAAAACTCTAAAGCCTTATCATCCTCGTTTAAATCATTATGTGCGCTTGCAATGTTATTATAACATTTTGCGAAATCTTCTGAATCCGCTTTTAATCTTACATATATTTCAAGAGCTTTCTGGTGACATTCCAACGCTTTTTTAGGTTGTTTATCGCTATCATAGATGCCACCCATATCGCTATAGTTTTCCGCGACAATCCTATGAAATTCTGTATAGGCAGATACATTAATCTTGATCGCTTTTGAAATAGTTTCAAGAGCTTTTTTATAATTTTTCATCTTAAAATAAACAGAGGAAATGGAAGAATATGTGATGGCTGTATCAGGGTGGCTTTCTCCAACTGTGGCTAACTTCATTTTTAACGCTTCTTCAAGATAATCTAATGCGGCTTTGAATTGCCCTTTCCTGACATTAAGGGAAGCTAAATTACCTAATACTGCTCCTGCATTTTCATCACTATATAAGACTCTAAATTTTTCTTCGGGTCCCTGATCAGAATAGACATTTAATGCTTCTATAAGTAAATTTTCAGCTGCTGAATCATTATTTTCTTTTACGAATAATTGGCCTAGATTGCACAAAGCTGCTCCTAAATAAACTCTATTTGCGTTTGGATCTTTTCTAAATATTTCCAAAGCTTTCTGGTAATATTCGCGGGATTTTTGCAGCTCTTCCTTTTTCATATGTAGCAATCCTAACTGACAATAAACGACTGCAACAGAAGCATGGGAGGTTCCATATTTTTGAATAGCGAGTTGAAGAGCACTTTGAGAGCGTTTAAATGCCTCTTCATCATTGTCAAAGTCTTCCTCAAGAGCAGCAAAATCTCTCACGGCCTCAAAATTATTAGGATTTAAAGCCACAGCTTGTTGAAATGCTCCCCGTGCTTGAACGAATTTTATCCCTTTGACAAAGGATTTGGCTTGATTCAGACCAGCTTCACGGAAAAAATTAGATGTAAAGAAAACTTTTGGATTTTTCGTTCTAAAAAACTCCTCCCCTTTTTCGTGAAAAGGGATTAAGGTTTTATAGATTGTTTCTACATCATTGACAAGCTTATCATCAAAATACAATAATTGGGGATCTGTTGTATTGCCCTCAACTTTGTGAAAGATTTTTTCTTCCTCATCTTGATAAAAAAGATGCGCTTTGACGCGCAAGGAAAGCACCAAACTGATTACTTTCTTTAGATTATCTGCGCCAGCAGAGGAAAATATTTTTAACCCTACTAATTCATCAATCCTTTTAAAGGTGCTTTTCTCTCTAAGTTTTAAGAAAATGGCCAAACAACTCATGACTTCCTGGAAGGGTCTATAAAGCTCTCGTTTGATTCCAAAAGCCCTCATTTGTTCTTTATCTTTAGTCAGGTTAGGCTTAAATTCCTCCAAATGACCCTCTAGTAATTGCCATGCCAGATTTTCCCTATTTGAAGGTTTTCCCTTTTCTTTTTGTTCAGAAATTTTATCTTTATGATTAGTATAGTCTTCAACAAGATGCAAATCCCCCGCAACTAAACAAACCGTATTCATGGCATTGGGCAGGATAATATTTCTTTCCATCCACTTGGGTGTTTGAAATTGAGCCAATTGTTCCGGAGTTCCAATTAATTCATATACGCCAGATACGCCTAGCGGAGTGTTTCCTCCAGTATCTAATGAAAATCCGCTTGGAGTTGCGCTAGGATGATCTGGGTCTGCTCTTTCAAATAAAGGATACTTTGTTTCTCCCAAATTGATAATTTGAAGTTCAATTATCTGGGATAATGTGCGAAAATAATTTAGGTTCGTCTCTGAGCTAGTGTCCAAAAGAAAAGCAAATTCTACATCTGAATAAGGGCACATCTCTCCCCTAGCCATAGATCCCATGCCGATGCATGCCCATTTACAAGGAGGTTTGCCTACAATATCCTGGCTTCGTTGAATGATTTTTCGTAATAAAGATATGAAATTATCTGTAAGTTCAGCCTGGACATTTTGAATAGGAAATTTTTTTTGTACTTGTTCATTACAACCATTTCGATAATTTTTTATAAATGCTTTGTAACATTTAAGATTCTCTAATCTATCTTGAGGAAGTTTTAATTTTTTTGAATGATAAAATTTTTCCTCGATTTGGAGCAGTTTTGCATGCAGATATTGTGTAAAATGCTCTACGCGTAGAGTTTGAATATTTTTTAATAAAACTAGTGCCCCGTTTAAAATTTTAGCTGCAATTATCAAATTATTTTTTGAGGTATACAAAATACCAATTTTTGTAAGATTAATGACTTGTTCTTCTAATACCCCTCTCTTTCTAGCTTCAATGAGTCTTTCATAATAAACCCCTTCGTTATCAACTCCGGGAGTAACTTCTGTTTTATCTAATTTCTTACCTGCAACCCCTATTAAGTAATGCAAAATGTCATCTTGATCCTTAGTTACAGCAGTATCAATTATCTTTTCCTGTTCTTTAGAGAAACTATTTTGTATCGTCCAAGAATCAATATCTTTTTTAATATTCATTTTTTCAT
Source organism: Parachlamydia sp. (assembly GCA_021372155.1). Lineage (GTDB taxonomy): Bacteria > Chlamydiota > Chlamydiia > Chlamydiales > Parachlamydiaceae > JAJFUZ01. The sequence continues at coordinate 5,439 of JAJFUZ010000201.1, forward strand.
CCGTTTGGGACGGAGAATTTGCTATTGGCTTTATAAGAATCTGCTTTGCAACTGCCGCAGGTATAGTTGAAGGGGGATCCAAAGAATTTCTTGCTGGAGTGGCCGGGGGGTTTGGTAATGCACGTAAAGATCTCGTAACGTTTGGAGTGGAGGTTCCTACAGTATTTCTACTTAAGGTATTTATTGCTTGAGCTTGAGGTTTGGGAACAGGTTTTGGAGCTGGTTTACTAGTAAGTATCTCCGCTAATGCCCTTGCAGACTGACTTGCAGAGCTCTTATAGTTTGTTGAAGAAGGGTTCGTCATACAAACTCCTATTTTGTTGGTCTTTTTGGGGTCACAATCTCTTTTATCGTGATTCGTGATAAGCTAATATTGACTTTTTATCAACTTCTATTTTCAATGAAAAGAGTCAACTGAGTGTATTCTGGACCTTGTAGGATACCCGTTTATTCACGTGCGCACAGCATACCTTGTGTTGGCAGAGTTGTGACGCCTGCAGAAGGTGCTTCACATGCCGCTAAGGTCAACTCAGGCACCCCTACAAACCATGCAGCCCCCATGTCGTGGAAAAATCGGGGGAGTACCACCTCAACCGCAAAGAGCTAGATCTAGTCGTGGATGCCTTTACCAAGGCCTTGCAAGAAGCTGAGGCGCAATGCAGCCCAGAACAAATCGTCGACAACCTCAAAGACCTAGTTCGTGCATTTCTTTAAAAAGAGCAGTGGCCTTTTGCAGCGAAGATCTTTAACGGAGCCTTGGCCCTTCTGCAGAAGCCCTCTAATGACAAAGTGCGCCAGGTTGTGCTTGCCCTGATGGCAGAAGTGCGATCCTTAGGCAATGCCAAAAAAGCTACCGAATACTTTGAAGAGGCACTGCGCATTGATAAAAAGGTCCACGGCGATGAGCATCCTGATGTTGCTATACGTCTCAGAGGTCTTGGCTCTGCCTGGGAATGCCTTAGGCACTGCAAAAAAAGCCATCGAATACTTTGAAGAAGCGCTGCGCATTGATAAAAAGGTCCACGGCGATGAGCATCCTGATGTAGCTTACGACTATAACAATCTAGGCTTTTCCTGGGAAGCCTTAGGCGATGCCAAAAAAGCCGTCGGATTCTACGAAGAAGCGCTGTGCATTGGCAAAAAGGTCTACGGCGATGAACATCCTGGTGTGGCTATAAGTCTCAGCAATCTAGGCTTTGCCTGGGAAGCCATAGGCGACTCCAAAAAAGCCATCGGCTACCTTGAAGAATCACTGCGCATCGATAAAAAGGTCTACGGTGATGAGCATTCTGCTGTAGCTACGCGTCTCAGCAATCTAGGCAGCACTTGGAAAGCCTTAGGTGATGCCAAAAAGGCCATCGGCTACTATGAAGAAGCGTTGAGCATCGATAAAACGGTCTACGGCGGTGAGCATGTGGATGTTGCGATTGATTTTAGTTGCCTTGGCAGTGCTTGGCAGGTCTACGGGGATCCAAACAAATCTATCACGTTTCAATAGCAAGCACTGCCGATTTTCAAAAAAGCATTTCCATCAGATCATTTTCGCACAGCTCGTTGTTTATTGAGGCTGGGCGAAGCCATGCGCAATCTTAAAGGTGGAAACAAAGCCTTAGATCATTTTCAACAAGCCTTTGAGATGTTCAAAAAGGTACATCCAGCTGAGCATCCCGACGTAGCTTTTGCGATGGCCGAGCTGGGGCTTGCTTACAGTGATGTCGATGACTTGCAAAATGGTTTAGCTTTTCTTCAAGAAGCCGAGAAAATACATCAAAAGCTTTACCCAGATGGACACCCTGAGCTTGCTAAGAATTACTATTACTTAGGGCTGGTTTGAAAAAAGCTAGGAGACGCTGCTAAAGCCCATCAAAGCTGGACTAAGGCCCTGGTAGTTTACCAGAAATTGTATCATGAAGAGCATCCACAATTCCAAAAAGTTAAAACAGATTGCAGCAACCTTGGCTTTGAGGGATTTAACGTGCAATCCCAAGCAGCTAGTCCTGCCCTGCAATCTATATTCATTACCACTACGCCTTAGAAAGAAGTTTGCGAAATATAGCTACCTTGAGTTAAAAATAAATTTAAAATTTCACGAGCCCTTGCCCGCTGTTGGACAGCCTCAGTTAAAATATCTCTTCAACAAGGAGTTTAGCATGTATCCTCCCCAAAGTTACGACGCAGAAAGAGCCAATCGGGTTAGCTTCCAAATTGTCGAGTTGCAGGGGAGCGTAAAAGATCAGGCAACGCGAGTTGTGACGATTGATGCGTCCTTAAAGGAAAATATCGCATTAATTGCCACGATCGCTGAAAGACAATTAGCTATTCTAAAAGAATTCATGAATCAATCTCCTGAAAAGAGAGATATTCATGCGACACAAATCAAATTTCAGGAAGTCTTGAAAACTGTTTTCTTTGAGAGTGTCGAAAACTTTAGACGTACTCTTGAGACACGTAAAAGTTATGTGGCAAATGGCAAAGAAGTTAAATTAACTGAGGAAAAGAAGTTAGAATTGCTTCAAGAGTATCAAAATGTTGTGGGGCAGAATTTAGAAAAATATACACAAGAAGTAACCCTGAAAGGCGATCTTGAAAAATTACAAGCCATACTTGAAGAAAAAATCCGTTTGCAGAAAGAAGTTTGCAATCAAGCCGAGGCTACCGCAAAAGCATTTACAAGCAAACTTTGGCAAACACTCAAAGATCTGAAAACTCTTGCAACCTTGCGTGCTTCTATCCTTGAAGATCCTCCAAAGGATATGTGGAGGGCTTGTGAAGTGGGGTCTTTAGCCCATATCCGATTTTATATCCATCAAGTATGGTTCTGTAATGTTCCCGAGTTTCTGAATCGTCAAGATGATACGAAAAGAGATTTAAGTGGCAGAAAATTTAAGGTATTCACCGCTCTAGATTACGCCGTCTATCGCGAACAGGATGAAGGAGGGCTAAGATCCGAGGAGCTACCTTCGCCTGAAGTTAAATTAGAGATAGTCCATCTCTTGCTAAGTAGAGGAGCAAACCCCTGCATCCCCAATGAAGTAGGATATCAAAGCTTACACTGGGCTGCAAAGGTGGGAGACGTTAAGATCGTAAAAGAACTCCTGGATCATAAAACAAACCCGATCGACATTAATTGTCGTGGAGAATATGGCAGGACGCCTCTCCATATGGCTGTTTATAATCGACACCTGGCTGTGGCAGAAGTTTTGTTAAGTAGAGGAGCTGATGTGAATGCTCTCACAACAGATCGCGAAGATAAAATATCTCCAATATTTTATGCAGTCGAGCAGCTCAACTTGCCTATGATTCTAGCTTTGTTAAAAGATCCTAGAATTATTCTGAATATCAAGAACCTACGGCAATTCACCCCCTTAAGAATCGCCATTGCCCACGGAGATGTGACTATCGCCTCGCTCATACGAACACATGTAAATTGGACCTTGCCAAAAGATACGAAAGATCCCGATCACGTAGAACAGCTTCATTGATTGAAACACGAGGATAGTGTAACGTAACAACAGGTGAAAGGAGAAAAGCATGGAACCTGCACGCCCATCACAGGTAGCGACTTCTGCTAAGGTTCAGAACTCTTTGTATCTTGCTCTGAATTTATGTGAGTTCAATTCTGGAAATGGCGGTGGAAGGCGGCCTCGAGATATCTTAATACAAGTTTTTGCTTTACTGACTCTACGCGAGTTAGGGGGCATATTACGATTATGCAAACATTGGAGAGGCGTCGCTTGCCAAGAACTGACAAGACGTACGCAGGATTCCAAGTCCTTTGTTAAGCAGCTGCTTGCTGAGGGGTGTGCTAAAGGTGCCTTTACGATAACCTCCCGGCTAGGGGGAATGTTGTATGAGCTCACTTTTAATAAAGCCTGGGAGCAGGATAATTTTCAACTTTGTTTGGCAATCGCGGAACGCTATCGGTTCGTTAATGAGGCTCAAATGATCAATCATTTGGTCTCTTGTTTCTATCGCGGTGTACCCGAAAACTGCACTAGGATATTAAAGGAATGGTTGTTCTCTGTAGACAGCAACCGCTCTATAGCCTTTGAATTAGCTAAACGCTTACTTCCAGCGATAGCAAAGCTCTATATATCTCGCAAAGAATTTGCCCCGATCGGAATGTTATTTGAGATGGCAAGGAGCCAAAGTCCACAGCTTCTTCAATCTGTTGGTTGGCGCGAAGTCAAAGATTCCTTAGCTTCTGCTAAAATTTTTGATCTACTCCTGGATATAGAGGTGCTCGGTTTAGATCTTGTCCCTGAAGATGAGTTGGTTGGTATCATGGAACAAAGACGCCAACGCAAAATACAAAAAAAGCACCGCGCTCTCTGCGCCGGTTATGTTAACCCGATTTCGCAATCTCCTTTGCCAAATAAATTAACTCATCAACAACGAGAATTGCTTAAGGATTATCAAAGAATTGTCCTTTACTTTTGTCAGCAAGCAAAAGCTGTGGAAGTTTTGATGGGATGGCTAAAGAATTCTCGCTTTGACATGCGTTCGAGTTTGATCCTGATCATCCGACTTGCAAGGCAGTTGATGCAGCTTGATGTTTCTCTAAAGCCGCGAGCTGCGGCATTTCTCAACATACGTATTGCTTGGGAAAGGCATACGATCAAAGTGCTGCAACACCCTGCCTTTTACGACATCGCAATCTTCGAAGTGCAACGATGTGGTGACTTTGCTCTCGTATGTGTGGAACAATTGATGCATTGCGATTCTTGGCGCGAGGCACAAAATATTCTTTTTGCCTGCAAAAATATTGAGGAATCGCAAGCCAAAAAGTTACAAGCGCAAATCGACCGTTCCTTTGCCAAGGCTCTTTCATCGGAAAATGAGGAGTCGTTAATATCTCAACATGAGATGCTGGACTATTATGCAAGCATGCAATTTTCTAGAGGAAGCAATTCATGCAATCTCAGCAAGTAACTGGAAAGCGTCCCAGACAAAGCTCTGAAGAAGACTTACTGTTGAAAAAAAGGGGGTCAGAGACGCAAGAGTGCGACGTTGATTACCACGATGCTCCGACCTTACTCAAAACCGCCCGTATTAGCCTCGATCTGCTTGCCAACGCAGGCGTGATCACCCATCAAAAGGGTTGCGTCTGGATACAACAGATGAAAGAAGCCATGCATAATGAAGATTTAAGCATGGATCGGAAAGCATACAAACGTGTGATCCAAGATGTATTTGGACATGTCGATCAGTTTCTAGAAATCTACCAGAAGAGTCAGAAGTTTAGTGGAAGAAGCTGTACACCGCAGAATTTGGATAGCGCTGCGAAGACTGCTTCAGAGATCTATCTGGACGACATCACAACAAAGTTGCAAAAACTGAAACGCAACGCAAGCAAAGTCCAAGAGGCTGTCAACTCTGGTTTGTGCCAGGGAAAATTGGAAAATCCTGCTGGATGGCTGGCATTTTTGGCCGAATTTTTGAAAGAGAGGCCTAGTGTGAGAATGGATGCGCGCGTACAAGCATGTTTGCAGAGTCTCGTGCCCAAGTGGCACCGTGAATTGTGCACGCTCTATCCTGAAAAAAGAAAAGAGCTCAATAGAGAAGCATTATGGTTGGAATCTCAATGTGGATTGCTTGTGCCCAATTTAAAGAAAAAATTAGAGTCCTGGAATAAAAACCTGATCGCATGGTTGCCCGATCTGCGCCGCTTTCTTTTTCACACGATCCATCCAAAGACGACCAGTTGCAACTATCTGCAACTGCTAGAGCTGCTAGGTGATCTCTATCCGAATATTTATGCCGAAAAACAAATTCGAACAGGCCTTCAACAACTTGTGATGAATTTGTGGCCAATTGTCAAGCAATCTGTCACACAACCTCGCGTCAGCCTTGTGAGTGGCTGCAACACAGTTACCAACCATGTGGTCATGGCGCAAAGCGATGTTCATCGGAACGTTGTCAAGCCATGCGAACTATTTGAGGAGTTTGCTGCAGGAATCCGCTTGCTGCAGCTATGCAAGGCCCCTAACTTATTCTCTACGTCTGAGATCCAATTTCATGATGGACAATCGCTGAGGCTCAACGAGGAGGCTACTGAAGCCATTGCCTCAATCTCAAAACCCTTTGCCAAAATGTTGCCTTCAAAAATCAGACTGCCCTTTTCTCAAGAGCAATTCCAGCACTTTTACTTGCGTTTAACTGGCAAGGAGCTCATCGATTTCACTGGCGTGCAGTCTGATTTGGCTCTTGCGGACTATTTTGGAATGGATGCCTTTATTGACGAGTGCTTCGACCAACTTCAAGAGACTCTTGTTGGAAGAGATTGTGTGGAAGGGATGCAAAAGCTATGCCAGCTGCAAGAATCTCTCTCAAAACAACACTATCGTAACAAATGGGAGCAAGCGCGCGACCAGACTATCAGTGAATTGCTGAAAGAGCGTGAAGAAAGGGAAGACAAATCCTCTTCGCAACTTCATACTTTCTCTACCCTGTTAGAAAAGAGTCGCTCTTCTACCCAGCCGTGGCCGCGGACATTGCATCTATCCTGGCACCGCACAGCACTACTTCAGAGGTTTAACTTCCGCGATGTAGAGGTCATTCGCCTCTCTCATTTCAGCCATTTTAGAGATGAAAATTACTTACCCTTGATTGAAGGAGCGCAAAAAATCAAAGAGCTTGATTACAGGGATAATGATTTGAATTTAACCAGGCTTTCCCAACATTGTCCCATTTTAGAACGGCTTGTCTGTGCTTCAAGCTGTTTGCAGTCCTTAAATGGTTTTGTCATGCAGAATTTAACTCACCTTGAGATCGCTGGAACCCTAGGGGATGAGCTCGCATCCCCCTTTGGTGAGACGTTTCCTAAATTGGGCACCTTCAAATTCGAGGCATCCTGGAACCATTTGTTTGTTTGTGAGGTCTGCTATTCAGAGAAGAGCATACGCATTGAAGCAAACAAATATTTTCATGTATCCAATCAGTTCATCGATCAAAATCATGCTTTTGTTGCGGATCTTCTCGGTAAATTCCCCTTTCTGAGAGTCCTTCACTTTCACCACAAGCCTGGCGCTAACGCTGTCTCGTATCGCCTCTTTCCTGATTACAATGGCCAAGGCGTAAAAGTGGTATCTTTTACTAACGAAAACGCTGTCTGATTAGATCGCAGGCATGTGTGAGTCTATCCTGGTAATTGGCGGCCATCGTCTCAAATTCGGCGCGTATTTTTGCTTCATGCGCTTCCCATGATTCCACCTCGCTGCGGAAGTTTTTCCGCTCCTCTTCCAGAACTACTTTGATAAGGGGCTCCAAGGTCTTTTTGACAGCATCGTTGTTCTGTTTCATGGCCCGCCTCCTTTAGATGTGGGAGGCCTAAGGGGCATATGCACTTTTTCGCGGAACTTGTTCATGGCCTTGTGGATGCCCCGATAATGGGTCACAAAGTCGGCGACGGCGTCAAGTTTGCCCTCGATTTTCTTCCAGGTATGTGGCTTGGAATTGGGACTTTCATATTGCCCATTCACAATATCCTGGAAAGTGGTACCTGCTAGGCGCACATAAAATTTAGGGCCATAGCCCCCGCTGCCCCAATTGGAGTGTGTCCATTCGCTTGGCCGCCCATCATTTTCATGCTCGTCCCAGACGGCATGAAGATGGCCTAAGGGTGCTAAAATGCCCGCCACGGCCAGTAAAATGGCCTTGGAAAAATCCCTTCGGGCATCTTTAAAGCTTGCTCCGGCAAAATCCTTCACAGTGTCCGTTTTTCCTCGGTAAACGCCCGATTTTGCGCTGGTAAAGGCAAACGCAGCAAGTATCCCTTTGACAGTTGCCGAGGTGAGATACGCGGCGCCGATCGCAAGCCTGGGAGCAAGGACGATCAGGCTCAAAAGGAGTTTTGGACCAGCCGTATAGGTCCTCTCCCGCACTTTTTCATTCCGATTCATTTTGGCGGGGGGCTGACCACCTACAGCGATAGCTGGATCAGCTGCCTGGTGCACGCGAATCACGGGTTGGCCGGGTGTGACGGGTTGCATGCTCTCATCCTCCTTTCAAAAGCTCAAGGCTTGCTTTGACAATTGATTCACACTGTGAGCGGATGGCTGCCAGGTCTTCAGGGGATTCGTCGAATTCTTTATCCAGGAGCTCTGTAAGAACGACCAGCGCCTGCTCCCTGCGTTTGAGTTCGCACAAGCAGCGCAGATAATAGGGATAGAGCTCAGCAGTTCTTGGATCTATTGAGAATGCGCATTCATACGCCAGGGCAGCTGCGGCAAATTCCGATTGCATCTGGGATGAAAATCCGAGATTTTTCCAAAAATTAAATCGATGGGGATTAAGAGTCGTCAAAAGAAGAAACAGATCAGCGGCGTCTTTGTAGCGCTTTTCATCGTAGAGATCGCAGGCAAATTCAAACATCTGTTCAATCTTTTCTGGCCCAATGCCCCAAATCTCCTGCGGCGTCTTCTCTTCGAGCAGCTGACTGACAATATACTGTTTTACAAAGAAACTTTGCCCACGTTCAGCCTTTATTAAAGCCATAATAACCTCATTTAATTATTATAGCAAAAAGCAATAATTTATTAATTATTTAATTTCGCCGGAAAATATATAATTAGCGGGTCCCGCTAAAGAGACGTGGGTGGGCGTCTCATTTTCCCAGGAAAAAGTGATTTCCAGGGCTTCTTGAGAGCGTGGAAGCACGCGGATAGGACCAGTCAGTTTTAACTTTCGAGCCACGGCCAGGGCTGTCGCTGTTGCGCCAGTTCCGCAGGCCAGAGTCTCCCCTTCGACTCCCCGCTCGTAGGTCCGAAGATGGACAGTCCCTGAAGCATCGACTGAAGTAAAATTGACATTGGTACCGGCTGATCCAAAGGCGCTGTGGCGGCGAATGGATGGGGCAAGCGCCATCCATTTGTCCTCATTTAGATTATCGACGAAGAGAACCGCGTGGGGAACCCCGGTATTGAGACGCTGGATGATCATGGGACCGGTAGAGAGTTCAATTTTCATATCCCATTGAACATCAAATGGTTGCATCATTTCAACATGAAATAATCCCTTTTTTTCCTCTACGCGGAGAATCGTCTGCATCGTTTCGATCTGATAATGGAAGCCAACAGCTCCTAAATCGCGAATAAACTTTGCCAGGCAGCGGATGCCGTTTCCGCACATCTCCGCTTCACCGCCGTCGGCATTGAAAATGCGCATGCGAAAATCGGCAGTTTTTGAGTTTTGAAGCAGAATAAGCCCATCGGCGCCTATGCCGCGCTGTCGCTGACAGAGAGAAGCTATATAGGCGCGGTCAGATTGAGGAAACTGCTCCTGTCGGTCATCGATCAGAATGAAGTCATTTCCCGAACCAGAATATTTGGAAAATATCAAGCCGGAAGCTCATCATAAGATTTCACGATACCATCCAGAAGCCCGAAATTGAGCGCCTCTTCCGCGGACATCCACATGTCGCGGTCAATTGCGTTGTCGATTGTGTCCGCATCTTTGCCCGTCGCCTCGACATAAATTTTGATAAGCAGCTTGCGGGTCTTAATGATTTCTCGCGCCTGGATCTCTAAGTCCGTGGCCTGTCCCTGAATGGCTCCTGAAAGGCGCGGCTGGTGAATCATGATCCTGGCATGTGGGGTCGCAAAACGGCGCTTGGGAGCCGCGCAGAGGCTTAAGATCGATCCCATGGAAGCGGCAAGTCCGGTGACAAGTGTCGTCACCGGGGAAGAAATCATCTTTACCTGGTCCCAGATCGCAAAACCTGAATCGACCGCACCGCCGGGGCTATTGATGACAAAGAGGATCGGTTTTCCTGGATCTTTGAGCTCCAGGAACCACAGCTTGCGGATGATCTCGTTGGAAGTATCGCTGTCGACAGCATCGCAGAGGAAAATGCGGCGCGAATCGAGCAGAGCGCCTTCGATTTTATCATGGATCTTGGTGTATGGGGTATTGTCTTTCTCGGCTTTAGCCATGGTTCTCTCCCTTTTATTTCATTATTCGAATATCGAAGTATTAAATCAAGATTTCTGGATAGAGCGGAAAACGCTGAAGCAGCGCAGTGGCGCGCGTTCTTGCCCTGTCAAGTACCGCCGGCTCGGTCACCGCCTGTGCTTTGCTGGGTTGACCGCTCTTCGCCATGGCGGGACGCGTGTTTTTCAAAACATCGATGATGATCTCAGCAATTTCGCGCATCTCGTCGGGTCCCATGCCGAGCGTCGTCGTCGCAGGGGTTCCTAGACGCACTCCAGATGTATACCAGGGGCCATTTTTATCAAAGGGGATGGCATTGCGGTTAACGGTAAGGCGCGCTTCCCGCAAAGCTGTCTCGGCATGGCGGCCTGTGAGACCAAATTGAGTCAGATCGACGATCATCAGATGATTTTCGGTCCCTCCCGATACCAGGCGGACCCCGTTGCGGATGAAGTGATCCGCCATCGACCGGGCATTGTCGACAATCTTGCGTGCATACTCGCGGAACGCCATGCTGTTTGCCTCGCGGAAGGCCACAGCTTTCGCGGCCATGACGTGCGGCAAAGGCCCTCCAAGCACGAGTGGACATCCGCGATTGATCCCCTCTCCGAACTCTTTCTTGCTCAAAATAATCCCCCCGCGAGGGCCCCTCAGGGTCTTATGCGTTGTTGAGGTGACGATGTGGGCGTGCGGAATGGGATCTTCGTCGCCCGTAAAAACTTTTCCGGCGACAAGGCCAGCAAAGTGAGCCATATCGACCATGAAGATGGCCCCGACGCTGTCAGCAATCTCCCGCATCTTGGCGAAGTTCAGGCGGCAAGGGTGGGCCGAATAGCCTGCAAGAAGGATCGACGGCCTGATACGTTTCGCTGTTTCGGCGAGTTGTCCATAATCGAGACGTTCGGTCGACGGGTCGACATCGTAATGGAAGGCCTGCATGAATTTTGAGGAGATATTGTGGCGATATCCGTGCGTAAGATGTCCTCCCGAATTGAGGGACATTCCCAGAAGTTTCTGGCTGAGCATCAGCTGACGAACACGCTCATATTCCTCTGGAGTCAACTCATCGAGGCTTTTCTTGCCGAGTTTTTCCACCTCTGGTGTTTGGCAGCGTTGGATCAGCAACGACCAGAAAGCGACCAGGTTGGCATCAGCACCCGAATGGGGCTGGACATAGACATATTCAGCCCCAAAAAGGGTTTTGAGCTCATTTTCCGCCCTTTCTTCCACCGCATCGACATTTTCGCAGCCTGCGTAAAAACGATGGTGCGCATAGCCTTCCGCATATTTATCGGTCATCCAGTTGCCCATAGCCAGCTGAACGGCATAGGAGCAGTAATTTTCAGAGGCAATCAGCTTCAAATGCGAGCGCTGATCGCGCAGTTCGTCGACAATACTTGCCGCAATCTCCGGATAGACCATTTCGATCTGATCCAGGCCAGCCAGATATGCAACTGCGGCTCCATTGAGCTGATCGACTGTTTTTTCTTTTAAATAATTCTGAAAACGCCCCATCGCAACCTCCCCTATGAAAACAGGGAGACAAGATAAGGCAAATGGAGCGAATTGTAAAGGGAATCCCCACCCCTTAAAGGGGGAGGATTATGAAAACCGAGGTTTGATCTCTACAGCCGCATGGGATTTAATGGGATGGTTATCACCCAATTCGTATCGATTATCATTGATCAGGATTTTGAATTCCCCAGCTGCAATTGGAAGATCCGTTTCCCATACCCATTCATCTGACTTGGTGTTTTTCAGGGCGATGCCTCTGTCCCAGTTCAGGTTGGCACCTTTGCCGCGAATGTAAAGAATGTTGCCAAAACCGACATCATACTTTACGACGATACGCGTTTTGCCTGCTTTTTGATTTGAGACGGAGGGCTTTTGCATCTCTTTAACTGCTTGCGGCTTCATCATTTCCAACCTCCTTTCTGTTTGAATTCCTATATCTAATGACCTCTTTACGAAGTCAATGAAAATCAAGAGCTAATTGCGAAACTCGCTTTGGTGTACAAATTCGATTTCACCAAAACGAGTTTCGCAATTAGCTCTTAAACTGTGTTATTGGAGGTGCGCTTATAATTTTCGCGATCGGGGGTACCATTCATCACCGAGCTCCAGGCGAGCACAATCTGTTTGGATGGATCCAAAAAATTCAGCTCCTGCAGGATTCCCTGCTGCGAAGGCTCCAGCAGCAGATAATTGGGAGTTCTGGTTTGATCGGTCCTATGATCTGCGTTGATCATTCCGATCATATCGGTGGATGCCGGGTGGTCCGAGACCCCTAAGGAGCTGATGATCGACTGCCCCAGAGAAGAATCGGGCGAGATGTTGTTGGCTAAGAGGGCATTGTTGACCGAAGCGCTGAAGTCGCTTGGCGATAGGACGCCTCTACTGTTGGGATCAACAAGAGGTTCGGGAGGTGGCAAGCCCAGATCGACTTGAGAGGCGATCTGGGAAGCCTCTCCGGCAGTATAGCCTGCAGTTATTAATTGGGATTGAATGGCATCCCGCACAGCCTGGGCGCTCTTCAATTGGCCATCGACGGCTGCTTTTTTGATTTGGGTCGCGATGTCATCTGCAACTTCCTGCGCATGCAGCTCCCGTTCGCTGTCGGCAAACTCCTTCAAGATCGAATTCTTGATATTGTCGCTGAGTGTCGCAACATCCAGCTTTAAGGGATTGAATTGCAGGGAATAGACGCCACCGCTCGTTGAGAGCGCAACTTGCAAAGTATCCGCTTCAACCTGTGCAGCCAATTGTTCTGCCAGTTGCGGCTGGTCGGGAAAGGCCTTCTTAAAAGCATTCTGAAGAGCAGTCAGTATTTCCTGGCGGGTATTGAAATCCCCTTCCGATGCCACCTGATCCAGCACTTTGTTAATGAGTTTTTGCGCCTGTGGGTTGCTCAAGCTCGTCGTTTGCACGATAGTTGCACTCAATTTGGGAACAAGGGTACGTGTAAAGGAGGCAGTTTGAAGAAGACTGTTTTCTTTGCGGACGACGGCAGCCTGGGCCACCACCTGCTTGCCGAGGCCTGGCAGATTCAGGGCTGTTCCCAGTTGCTGGAGCGCAAGACCGGTAAAGGCTTCCTTTGCAGCAGATGCCAATTCGGCTGCCAGCTCAGAATTGTTGGGAAGGATCTTGTTTGCAAATGTCTCAAAGGCTGCACCGGACCGGCTGATGAGGTTTGCGAAGGATACAGCGGTCGCTGCACCTGCAGCACTGGTATCAGTCAAAAAGGAGGGCTGATTTCCATTGATCTGCAGAAGATCTAAAGCAGGCATGATCGATAAGAGAGCACCGCTTGTGAGGGCCTGCTGGACGAATGCCTGTATCTGGTTCATCGACAAGGATTGCCCCTTATTCCTGGAATGCTTTTTGATAACATCGAAAATGTCATCGGTGAGGGTATCGGCGATTCTTCCCAGAACGTTATTCTGCACCGTCGTGGTTGTCACAGTTGTTGTGACAGTGTCCGTTTTTGTCTTGCCCTTGTCATCTGTTGTCGTCACCTCTTTTGTGTAAGTATCTGTGTGCTGTTCCAAATCAGGGACATTGGAAGGGTCCAGTTTGACGCTGTCCTGGATTTGGCGCTGGCGGTGCTTGTTCAAAGCTTTACCCACTACTTCCATCAGATCGGCGCTGCTCATTCCATGGAGATGCGGTGACGCCAGGATAGGCGCGCCGGAATAATAAAGCGCCTGATGAGTCTGCATGGTGATATCGGAAGTTGACGTCCCCGAAGTCCCAATAGTATCTTTGACCGGAGCTGGTCCTTTTTGCTTTGCGACTTTTGGAGCAGCTTTGTTTGTTGTTTCTGTGGCCGGCTGCACAAAGGCCTGTTGATGGGCATGAACCTGTCTATGTCCACCGTGTGTGTGACTTAAGTCTGACATAAAGGACTCCTTCACTCTGAAAGAGTAATAAACTTCTCTTTTTGATAATTTTATTATATCAAAATTAATTTTAATTTTCACTTATATTATTCGAAATTTACAAGATAGTTCCTAGATGCAAACCGTGTGCCGGAAAATTTTGGCTCCGATCTCTTTTCCCTTGAGAAATATGGTTTTACAGAGTAATATATTACCATCAACCTAGGAAGACCCATGCTCAAAGCTTTGAAAACGATTTTGGAAATCCAAGAACTTGACATGCAGATGATCCAGCTCATGAGGCTTAAAAAAGAGCGTCTGAGCGATCAGGATAACATCAACAGCGTCAAAGGGGACCTCAATGAAAAAGTCCGCCTCAAAGAAGAAGAAATCCTTGAGATGAAAAAGAATATCCGGCTAATGGAAGGAGATGTCAGCGAAGTTGCCGCAAAACTGAAAAAACTCGAAACGCAACAGAATGCGATCAAAAAGGTCGAAGAATTCAACGCCTTAAGCCAGGAGATGTCCCAGACTGACCGTGAACGGGCTGCAAAAGAGCAGAAGCTGAGCGATCTGATCGACAAATTGTCAGTTGAAGAAGAGGCGCTCAAGATGATCCGACAGAGCCTTGACACAACCGTTGAAGGCAGCAAGGTCTTGGAAAATGAGATCCATGAAAGCGTCGGTCGCATTAACGACGAGGGCCGCGCCCTCAAAGAAAAACGGGATGACCTGGTGCATGTGGCAGACCCTGAAGTGTTCCGCATCTATGAGCGGCTGCTCCGCAACAAGAAAGACCGCGTTGTCGTGCCTATTGAAAACAGATGCTGCAGCGGCTGCCACATCATGCTGACTGCGCAAGACGAAAACCTGGTCCGCAAGGGCGAAAGGCTCGTCTTCTGCGAACATTGCTCGCGCATCCACTATTGGCAAGAGAGCCAGGCTGCTTTGGAAGGAACACCGGTTGCGCCAAAAACGCGCCGCCGCCGCACATCGACTGTTGGATAGCGCATCATCGTATCTGGGAGAGGGACGCAGGCGCTGTCATTCCGCAAGGGATGAGAGAGGAAAGTCTGGACTTCGCAAGAGAGGATACCAGCGAAAGGCTGGGGGCCGCAAGGCTACGGAAAGTATCACAGAAAACATTCCGCTATCGGGGCTTATAACCCGATAGACAGGGTGAAATGCCGGCTTCAGGAGCCGGCCTCACCTAGGGCAACCTGGGGAGTGGTAAACCCTATCCGAAGCAAAGCAAAGTGGGAGCAATACAGTTCTCTGCTGTGCTCTCCGGTAGCTGCTTGAGGGTTCTGGCGACAGAACCCCTAGAGGAATGCCTGTGCGTCACCGTTTCGGCGGTGGCCGACAAAATCCGGCTTATTCCTCTCCCAGTTTTTTTCTGTCAATCTATCTCCTTTTTTGATATAATATAATTCTTTATTCCAAGGATGGACAATGTTCAACAAACTTTTCTTTTTTCTTTTACTGTTTATTACTCCATTAACTGC
>JAJFUZ010000206.1 GCA_021372155.1 Parachlamydia sp.
TCTTATTCAGCCTATTGTGCCTTACGTCGGGTGCGACGCAAATGTATGCCCAACAAGAGAGTTCTGAGCAAAATTGTGAAGAATGCCAGGCTGAAGAAAGGGAACAATATCCTCTGCGCATGCCTTGTGAGCGCGCGTGGAGTTATGACGAAGAGCTGGAAGCCCCGACAGTCTATCCTGGCAAGAGAGAGGATTCCTTTTACGATTGGCTGACAAAATAAGCAGTTTCTCTAAATTTCAAAAACAGTTATAATTTTTCTCGACCGGGGACCTCATGGAATCGGGTCGTCCGAACCAGGTCAGGACAGGAATGTAGCAGCCTTAAGGACTTCTCCCGATGCCTTGGGCAATCTCCGGTCTTTTTTAGTGAAGCAACACTTGCAACTTTGCTAAAGCATCTGCAAGGATGGAAGGCGAAATATGGATTGCAAATTTTGCTTTGCGCGCTTTCCAGTCCAATGATCGCATTTGATCGCAAAGGATAGCCCCTTTTATTTCCTTTTCATCGATAAGTACTTCGAAGGGATATCCTTTGATCTGACTTGTGATAGGCATGAATAGTCCCAATCCCGCTTTTTGATTATAGGATAAAGGAGAAATTACCAGCGCTGGTCTGGTCTTCTGAATCTCTCTGCCTTTTTGTGGATCGAACTCGAGCCACACTATATCTCCTCTTTTAGGTGTATAAATCACCATTCTTCCTTCCCTTCTCTTGTGTCATCCAGTTGAAGATGATGGCGATTTAGGGGAGTGATTTGTTCAAGCATGGTCTCCAGATTGTATTGGGGAGTTTGGACCACAATCCGACCGTCTTCAATATCTATTGTCACAGGGCTGCCAGGGTGCAGGTTGAGTCGTTTGGCCAGCTGAATGGGAATGCGAACTCCGAGACTGTTTCCCCATTTTTGAATATGTGAATGCATAGGGATCTCCATAAGGTTGTCTATACATAGTATATACAATTATCGGAAATTGTTGCAAGTCTCTATTCTATTCCCAGAGCTGTTTCTTATGTTTTGTCTCGCGGGGAAGTTCATTCTCTGGAGGAGGCACATAAAGAGGCTTGCGCTGTCCAATGAAGAGGGCGTGGCTAATCCCCGATTCACTCCAGAAAAAGCGACAGAATTTTTCCAGTGTAAGCAGAAGCCAGCGATTTGTTTTCAAAAGTTTGACGATCGGCGTGCTGAGGATTTGCACCAGCGACCAGAGCATCCCCGGGAAAGCGTGGCTGTTCAGGCGAAACCACCAGCGGCTGACGCCTTTTCTTTTATCAAGAGCTTGCAGCTTATACTCTGGATCACGCCAGGCCCGCGCAAAGCGTGCTGGCGCGATAAAAAAGTCTTTGAGGCGGATCCAGCAGAGATGGTAGCTGAAGACCCAGTGATCAATCTTGAGCTCCGTTTCGGCGAGGTCGGCAAATTGCTGGAGGGCATCGAGTGAGTTGATGTCCAGGGCTGACGAGCAGACCACGCGGCCATCAGGTTTTACTATCCGGGCCAATTCCGAAAAGAGCATACGGTGTTCTTCGCGAGGCATAAAGCCGATGAGCTCGGTGCAGAGGACGATGTCGTAGGCGTTATCGGGGAGCATGGTAGTCGGAGCATAATCCTGGACAGGGCGAATATGGTCGAGATTGTGGCTTTTTAGTGCCTTCAGGGCATTGCTCGAGATATCGACTGCGTCGACCTCGGCTCCAGAGTCGCGCAGTTTGCGCGACAGAACTCCGCCCCCGCACCCTAAGTCCACGACGCGCTTGCTTTGCAGGTCTATTCCTTTGAGAATATCCAGGGTGCGATCCAGACGTTCGCGCTCGCGGATATTGCGGAGCGGATTCATTTGCTCTGGACTGACAAGCCAGAGGCGGTCAAAGCGAGCCTCCGCCTCTTTGCGCCTTGAAATGCGTTCGGATGGCTGAGGCTGAGCAACTGCGTTATCTGTCGCGATGATGTTAAGTTTTTTCTGCATATGGCAATATTTTTAGTCCGCGTAGCCAAAAAATGCAACTTATGAAAGCAATTCTTTCACACTTATTGGAGGCGGATGGGTCTGGATGGGGCCTTCAATGTAGAGACGGAACCAGATCTCCAGCATGAGAATGGCCCACAGATGACGGAAGTGGCGCTGCGTCGATTCGGAAGATTGCAGCTGTTTGGCGATCCAGCTTCCCGACACAAGTCCCGACTCTGCCAGCGCACCGCGCGGAAGGAGGTGGAGCACCTCGCTGATTTCAGCAGAGGTGCCCCAGCTCTTCAGAAAATCGGGGCGCCTCTCTTTGGCACGGTTGATCACGGCATCGGGAATCTTGCCTTTGAGCAGGGGTTTGAGCCAGCGTCCGGTCTCCTCTTCTGCCAGGCGCGCTATAGCGGGGAGGGCTGGCGGTGAATTCGAGCAGCTCGCGGCTTAAGAAGGGGGATTTCCAGTCCAGGTGATGGGCGGCCGAGAGCCTTTACGTAGTGAAGCTTGGAGTAGGGGAGGAAAGGTCAATGAACGAAAACTAAAAGAAAGAGGCTGCCCAAAAAGGACATTTTATTGGAAAAACCGGCGGGTTTATCCCAATGAGCCAGAAAAATGGGGCTGATATGAGTCGGTAGGCTTATTTTACAATCACAAAACCCCGACGAAGGAGGGGTTTTGCAATCGCCTCTTTGGAAAAGTTGCAAAAACTCAAGTATCCCTACCTAACTTGCCAAGATCGTCACTTGACTTACGATTGATCTTGTGCTATTCAAAATTTAAATTTACAAATTAGGAGGATCTATGTGTTCCCACAACATTTCCCAGATATCAATTAAGGCAAAAGTCTATGCTGCATTATCCGATCTCAACTTTGCTCAAAGTGCAAGAAAAGCTTACTCTGACGCAACTCGCGAAGACAAAAATTTAACAATGTTATTCCAAGAATTGCTTAATAATACATTACCGCAATATGAGAGGGATTTAAGAGAAAGTATGGCTCTTTATCTCCGTAAAAAAGCCAGTAAGCTATTTGGCAATGGACAATCTGATCAATTAAATAGAATTGAAAAGCTCTTATTAGCATCAACGCAAAGTCTTTTTGAACTGAGAATTGCTACTTCAGAGATTGAGAGAAATATAATCTATATGCAGCAAATCGTTACTTTGGTAAAGGCACAAAATTATTCTGAACCGGCAGGACACTCATCCGCACAAGCTATAATACTATCGAGATCCTTAGACGCGCAAACTTCTTCTATAAACGCCCCTTCACAAAGAGCCGCGGAGCCTGTCGCTTTACCTCTGTCTTTCCCTTTATCTATGATCCAATTGTTACACCGCCTACTCAACCCTCAGATAAAACTCGTTCTTTAACCTCACTACATTTTTCTACACGGTCTAACAGCAAATCGTATATTCAAACGGAACCTCAAACACCTGCCATCACATCAACAACAGAGATTTTTTCAGAAACTGACAATAAATTAGCTTTTCAAACTAA
>JAJFUZ010000210.1 GCA_021372155.1 Parachlamydia sp.
TGGCACCTAAGGCTGCTTCACGACAAAATTAATTGAACCCATACCTATTGACGTCATTTTTTCAGCGTGTTAAGGTCGTCTTTTCAATTTTGTCATACGAGGAGTCAGCACATGATTTACATCACAGGCAAAAACGAAACCTTGGGCGATCCAAATACTCAAAGTGAGTTTCTGGATTTTATCAGCAATACCCAAAAATTTTACCAGGCTAATCCTCACTTGATTCGTTTTAAGCCTGGTTCTTGTCTCCCTCCACACACTCCCCTTCTCTTAACCGATGAGTTTCCTGAATTGAAACAGCATGTCATTGAGGTCAACAGTTTATCATCCGAAGAACGCGAGCGCCTCTGGTTGTTTCAGGAGAACAACATCGACATTCCCACTCTTCTGGCAACCAATGAAATTATGTGCGAAGCACAAAAATATGCCAAAAAATTTCGTCAATTCTGCAACGATCCTCTGATTTCTAAACCCTGGTCAACAGATCCTTTTCTGACAAACAATACACTTTTTGATCTAATTCCAGGAGCCTGTGGGATCGCCGCAGGAGCTTTGCGCCGAGTGCGCTATGTGGATCCTTTAGATGCCCTATATGAAGCTATGTGCACACGCGATGCGTTAAACACCGAGATTGCCCGACTATCACAAAACAAACACAAATATCATGCTCGAATCGCGCAGCTGGAGAAATTAGTGCGTGATCAAACTAAAATTATCAAAGAGTTGCTTCCCAAAAAGGTAAATGAAAAACTGGTCAAATATCTGAACATGCGGGGAATCAATCTCTATAAGACCAGATGCAACCACTATAGCAAAAAATTGGCCCGCAAAGGAAAGCTCGCGACGCTTGGCCTGGAATTCTTGGAAAAAACTGGCATAGAAAAGACAAAAAAACTGCTTCGTTCCTTAATCAAATTAGGAAAGTATGCAGAGAAGACCACCTTTGCTCTAGGAGCTGGCTTCGTAGTCTACGATACCTATGAAGCTGCTAAACAAAAACAAGACTTCACAAAGGTCTTTTTATCCGGCACCGCGGGATTCTGCGCTGGTCTTTATATGGGTTCCGTCGCCTCTTTTTCCGGATGGGGCGCCTGCGCTATCAGCACACTTGCAGGCGAGGCTGCGCTTGGCGGCCTCATTCTCGCTTCCTTTCCAATCATAGGCACCTGCGTTCTGATGGTTATTGGAGCTGCGGTTGTAGGAACGGTAACATATGTTACAGCAGGCATGGTTAAAACTGGTCTGGAAACCGAAAAAGGAAACCAAATGTGTCAAATGCTAGCAACAGCCACAAATGAATTTATTGCGTTTATACAAAACGCATGGAAATATAATGAAAAATGGATTATAGATTATTATGGAAGAGACTATCAAATCGAATAATTTGTTAACGCTTTTCTTTGCGATATGGTTAAAACCTAGAACCACCACACATTTATTACTCGAAAAGAAAACTCAGTTTACAAATTTAAAAATATTATTGACTTTAACTTTAATTTATATTTCCCAATTTATCATTTTTATGTGGATGGGCAATCTATTGCCTGATTTCATTCATAATTTATCGCGAAATCAGTCCTTAGAATTCCTAGCTTTAGTCATCGGCTTTGCTGCAGCAATAAGTGTAATTTTGAATATCGGAACTATTATTTTTTATTTTCTTCTAAAAATAGTTGGAGGTAGTGGGAATTTTCCGGAAACAAAAACGATCATTTATTGGGCTACCATGAGCACTATTCCATTGGGCATATTTTTCCTTGTCTTTATTTGGAGTGGTCTGGCAAACGCTAATATAGGGGCACAAGGATTGGATAAATCTTTATTTATATCGCTATTGCAATGTTCTGCAGTGCTCGGTTTTTTTGTTTTTTTGATATATGCCTTTATAATTGTAACAAAAATGTTATCTGAAATTCATAAAATTCCGAGTGAACGCACTTTACTTGCAGTTTTTGCCAGCGTCATCATCACTGGTATTCTCGGCCCTTTAATCTTAGTGACAGCCATTAATTTGTTTAAATAATCTATAAAACTTTGACAAAAAAGCATTATGAAACAAGCACAACCTAACAAAACAAGGATATTTTTCCCTCTTTGGTTGCAATTGAGAAAAGCGATAAACGCGTTAATCTTACAAGAAAACTCTTTAATTCATTTGAAAATAATACTTTTCCTAACATTTATATTCGCAAGTCAATTTCTGGCTTATTTTTGGTTAGCAAACTCATGGTCAACAGTCACTAAAATTTTAGATAAATCTAGTTATATCGAACTCGCATCTTTTTTAATTATTCTTTTTGGAACGCTTGTTGTTATCATAAATTTAGCGACACTGATTTTACATTTCTTTATTTACATGATCGGTGGATTTGGGAAATTTGTTCATACGAAATCTGCTGTTTATTGGTCAAGTGTGACAACTATTCCAATCGGCTTAACTTTCTTGCTGTTTATTTGGAGTGGGGAAGCAAATATCAAATCTGTTAAGCAAAGCCCTGATTTTCCCCTTTTTACATTTTGTTTACAATGCATGGCAGCCCTCGCATTCATTATCTTCACTCTTTATACCCTGATCATATTGTCTAGGATGCTATCAGAAATACACAGGATTTCAAGCGGTAGAGCCTTTGTTGCAGTGGTTGCTGGCACCATCACTACTTTTATACTTGGTCCAATCATTTTAAAGACAGCCATCAATATCTTTGCATGATCTTCTAAACAGCTGTTGATTTTTATGGGGTTAGTGTATAATAGTATTGAAAAACCAGGAGTTGGCAGGTGTTTAAGGAATTCAATTGGGGTCCGGCGCTTTTTTTGATAATCTATCAAGTTCTTTTGCTTGTCTCCCTGCCCTTTTATTTTACCTTTAACTTCCCTTCGATCTGGATGTGGGCGGCAACCATCACTTTGCTCTATCTTACCGGCTTAAGCATCACGGCCGGCTACCACCGTTACTTTTCGCACCGCAGCTACAAAACCAATCCCTTCATGGAGACGATCCTGCTGTTCTTTGGCTCGATGAGCGTACAGGGTAGCGCCCTGCGCTGGTCCTTTGAACACCGTCTGCACCATGCTCATGTCGATACAGACGAGGATCCTTATTCGATCAAAAAGGGATTCTGGTATGCCCATTTTCTCTGGTTGATGGAAAAACCGGCCAACATTGATCCCAAGATCGTTCCCGACCTTATGAAAAATCCTCGCATCATGTTTCAGGACCGTTACTATGGCACATGCGCCATTGCTTCCAACGTGGCGGTGTTTTTGCTTGTGGGTTGGTTGTTAAATGACTTCTGGGGTGCTTTTTTCCTGGCTTCTTGGACGCGCATCTTTCTCCTGCACCATTTTACCTGGTTCATCAACTCTCTCGCCCATACTTGGGGCGACAAGCCTTTCTGCCAGGAGCAATCCGCCGTCAACAATTACGTGATCTCTCTGCTCACGTTTGGTGAGGGCTACCACAACTACCACCATGTCTTCGCAAACGATTACCGCAATGGGATCCGCTGGTACCACTTTGATCCAACCAAATGGCTGATCTGGACCCTATCCAAGCTGGGCCTTGTGCATCATCTCAAGCAGATGGACCCGTCTGTCATTGCTAAGAGGATGGTCATGGAACGCAAAAACCTCCTTCTCGACCGTATCCACCAGCTCTGGTATGTCAAAAGTGAAGAACTGGCAGATAAAGTAAACGAAATTTCCGAAAGGATTGTGGCCGAGCTGGCGCGCTTTAACCAGTTAAAAGAACACTATCGCAAGCTGCAGCGCGAACAGGTCGAACCCTCGACCCTCGACAATCTGAAAAGCGAAATTTCCCGCATGAAGAAAAATCTCAAAGCTGACTGGAAGCTCTGGGTTGAGCTATCCCGCAACATCATGCGCCTGAAACCGCTGCCAACGCTGTGAAATATACTAGCCTGCGCGCTCTTGAAGCCCATCTCACCGAGGCGGCTCCAGACCATTTGGCAGCCCTCTACGCCATCCTCGGAAAAGACGACTTTCTGCGCAAAACTGCCTATGCCCGCTTGAAGCAGTTTCTGCCTCAAAGCGATCTCGCCATGACAGTCCTAGAAGGCGACGGAGTGGCCATCAAAGCTCTTTCAAACGCCCTCTATTCCTCATCCCTGTTTTCCCAAAAAAGCTGCGTCGTCATCCACACCTGCGATAAATTGACAAAGCCTTGCATGGAGTGGCTTGAAGCCTATTTTGCCAAGCCAACCCCTCAACTGATTCTGATCCTGACAGCCTCTACCCTACACCATGGAACTACCTTTTTTAAAAAGATCGAAAAATATGGCGTCGTCCTGGATATCGCCGAAGAAAAGCCCTGGGAAAAAGAGCGCTCTTGTACCGAGTGGGTGCATCAAACCCTCACAGTGGCTGGTAAAAGCCTTGACTCCCAGACAGCTCTCGCCCTGGTCAAGCAAGTAGGAACCGATGGCGAAACCCTCAAACAGGAGATGGAAAAGCTGCTCTGTTACATAGGTGAACGACGCGAAATCTCCCCAAAAGACATCCAGACGATCTGCACAGGCATCAACAGCGAAACGGTCTGGCAACTCGGCGAGGCTATTTTCCGCCTGGATGCCCCCACAGCCCTTAGAATCAGCCATGCCCTGCTGGAAGATGGCACCCCTCTCTTAAGCCTTTTACGGCAGATCCGCTCGCAGTTTCAAACCGACCTGCAGGTCTGCGCTATCCTCGCCAACGGGGGCGCCCCTTCCGACATTACGTCACAATTCGCCTACATGAAAGGCAATATTCTTGAAAGACACTGCCAGGCCGCCCGCAACTACGGCCTCCTTCGTTTCAAGGAAGGCCTGCTTAAAATAGACGCTTCAGAGCTCCAGGCCAAAAATGGAGCCCCAGAACTCAACCTGATGGAGGGATTGATTGTCAGACTTACCCGCTAAACCTACCTTGCTCCTTCTTCCAAACCTCCTTGGCGAACAGCCTCACCATGACCTGTTTCTGCCGGCCAGCGTCGATCGCGCTGTCGCAAGCATCGATGACCTCATCTCCGAAAGCCCAACAGCCGGACGCCGCTACCTAGGCCGCTTCCAAACAAAAAAACCCGCTCATGAAATCCCCATCGCCCTCTATAATGAACATAACTCTGACCAGGATCTCGATTTCCTTCTAGAGCCCATCCGCAAAGGCGAACGCTGGGGCCTTGTCTCTGACGGCGGCCTCCCCTGCATCGCCGACCCTGGCTCCAAGCTCGTCGCCAGAGCACGCCAAACAGGCATCAACGTACAGGCCTTTGTCGGCCCCTCAGCCATTCTGCTCTCTCTCATGCTCTCTGGCCTCCCTGGCCAACGCTTTGCCTTTCACGGCTATCTGGACAAAGACCCAGCCACGCGCAAAAAGCAGATTTCCAACCTTGCCAAACGGTCCCGGCAAGAAGATAGCACGCAAATCTTCATCGAAGCGCCCTACCGCAATAAACATGTCTTAGAAATGCTCGTGGAAACTCTAGATGATCAAACCCAATTATGCGTCGCCTGGGAGCTGACTCTCCCCTCTCAAGGGACTGTCTCTCAACCCATATCTCTCTGGAAAAAAAGCCCCCTTCCAAACCTGGAAAAGCGCAACGCCATCTTTTTGATTTATTAAAGGGAGCCGGATTGGCTTGCCTTTTTGGCTGTCTCTTGACATAATTATTGTCGATCTCCTATAAATGGCTCTTTGGTATTGGTGGCATGGCCAAGTGGTAAGGCAGAAGCCTGCAAAGCTTCGATCCCCAGTTCGAATCTGGGTGCCACCTTAATCTCTTATGCTTTATCTCGTCGCAACTCCTATCGGCAATCTGGGGGACATTACCTACCGGGCGGTCGAAATTCTGAAAAGCTGCGACTATATTCTCTGCGAAGATACGCGTCATAGTTTGCCACTTCTGCGGCGCTATGAGATTCAAAAACCTTTGAAAAGCTTACACAAGTTCAATGAAGCAGCCAGGGAAGAACAGGTCCTGGTCGATTTGAGGGAAGGAAAGACGATTGGTCTGATTTCGGACGCGGGAACGCCCGGAATTGCTGATCCGGGCTCCAGGATGGTTTTGAGATGCGTGGAGGAGGGTTTGGGAGTGCAGGCAATTCCTGGGCCGTGTGCAGTGATTGTGGGATTGACGGCTTCGGGGCTGGATACGGAACGGTTTCAGTTTGTGGGGTTTTTGCCAAAGAAGAAGGGCGAACTGAGAATGATGTTGGGACAGGTGTTGGCATATAGGGGGACAAGCGTCTGTTATGAATCTCCACATCGAGTCGAGGATACTTTGAAGGAGATAGAAGAGATGGCTCCGGGAAGAAAGATTGTGATTGCAAGGGAGCTGACCAAGAAGTTCGAGGAGTACCTGAGGGGTACTGCAGTAGAGCTTTTGGGAAAGGTAGGGAAGATCAAGGGCGAGGTCACTTTGCTTATTTCCGGGGGTGATGAGGAAGGTATTGAAAGTACGCTCACACTTGAGGAGGAGGTCGCGAAGTTTGAAGGCGAGCTGGGGATCAGTCGTCAAGAGGCGATAAAAGCGGTGGCTAACAATAGAGGCCTTCCTAAACGGGAAGTCTACAATGCTCTCCTGAAAAAGAGCTGAATTTTTGTTTACAAAATTATTCTGTTTTGATTATTACTATCTCTCTTACACATATGTACGGCCACAAAAAGTGGTTGAAAAAAACATCCTCAAGGAGTGTCGAATGTTCCGAAAACTATCTCTAATAGCCTGCTTAGGGATGCTTTTTTCCCTTTGCTGCCCCCCTGCCAAAGCTGAGGCATTTTGGGCCAGCGTTAAATCGACTGGTATGGCCGGCGCGGCGATTGCCTATCCTCTGGATTCCCTTTGCATCGCCTACAACCCTGCTGGACTGGTCTTGGTTAGAAACCGCGTCGATGGTGGTTTCTACTATCTGAACAACACTGGCGATATCCACATCCGCAACAGTTTGACTTCAGATGCCAATGGCCGTTTCAATGGCATGGGGCGCAGAAATTTCTATTTCGGCGACTTTGGTTTGGCCTCTAGCTGGTGCTGGGAGTGCTTCAACTGGTCTTTGGGCGTTGCCGTTTACAACAACAACTTCCAGAAAACCCGCTTCCAAAAAGTCGAGCATCTTTTCGGCACAGAAAAACAGGGTATGGAATTTATCAACTATACGGTATCCCCCGCAATTGCCTTTCAAATCTGGGAGTGCCATTCCTTGGGCGTTTCAGTCGACTGGCAAATTGAGCGATTGAGAATTGACGGTCTTGAAAATTTCGATGATCCCTTTGTCACAATCCACCGAGGACATGTCACAAATAACAAAAACAGCTATGCCCACGGCGTGGGAGCAACCATCGGATGGAGAACCCAGATTTTTGACTGCCTGGCCGTAGGCGCTACTTATCGGTTCCGAACACATATGTCAAAATTCAACCGATCCAACGGTTTTCTCGTCAGGGGTAGAATCGATGTCCCAGAAAGATTTGGCGTCGGGTTCGCCTGGTATGCCTGCCCTCCCCTTGTTGTCTGCTTTGAT
>JAJFUZ010000235.1 GCA_021372155.1 Parachlamydia sp.
GGAACGTATGTCATTGCAGGCAATAGCGGGGCCCTCTCCGAAATTGTGACTTCTCAGAGAGGCCTGCTGGTCTGCCTGGATGATCGAAATTCTCTTGTGGATACCCTGGATCATCTGCTTTTGCATCCGCCCGCGCGAAGCGAACATACGCCTATCTACGACTGGTCAAAACTATTCCAGCGTTATGAAGCATTTATGGAGAGCTGCGCATGAGAATGCTGATTGTGACAGAAAAATGCTCCCCTGAGCTATCCCAAAGGGATGGAGGCTCAAGGCTCGTCGAGACGCTGAGGCGTTCATTAGGTAATTCCCTGGACATCATGCAATTTGGTATGGAAATTGGCACTTCAGCCACATGGCGATTTGACTATCCGTTTCATTCTCCCAATCGCTTTGAGCGCCGCTTAGCTAATGCACGATTTATTGCAGAGCAGGTGAAGCATGTCGAAAATGATTATACCCATGTGCTCTTTATCCATCTCTCCATGCAGTTTGGACTTGTCGAATTGCCTCTGAGGGAAGGAATTGAAATTTGGACCTTTCCAATGTTTTTGACGCCTTCCTACCTGGCATCGGAAGAAAGCGTGCCTGAAAGC
This sequence comes from Parachlamydia sp., assembly GCA_021372155.1. Lineage (GTDB taxonomy): Bacteria > Chlamydiota > Chlamydiia > Chlamydiales > Parachlamydiaceae > JAJFUZ01. The sequence continues at coordinate 597 of JAJFUZ010000235.1, forward strand.
TATACAGAAAGGGAAAAGCAGACTCTTGCTTCCAGTACAAACATTCTGACACCAAGCTATCTTGAGAAAATGCAGCTGCAAGAATACTATCTCATCCCATCAGAGCGCATACATGTCATTCCACGAGGAATTGAGAGCACTCTTTTGATTCCGCAAAAGCGTTCCTGTAATGGTCCACCCAGATTCTGCAGCATCGGAAGTATCAAGCCTCAAAAAAATACCCTGGGCCTCATCGCGCTTTTTGCTAAGATCCGTAACCGCCATCCACAGGCCTCGCTTCAGATTATTGGGCCCATCCAGGATGCTGCGTATCATGCCAAAGTGTGCCATGCTATCGATCATTGCCGCCTCAAAGATGCCGTGCAATTTACTGGCTACCTCGCTCCTGAACAGCTTGCAAAATCAATCCTAGATGCCCATATCCATCTGTCGACTTCCATGTGTGAAACGTTTGGCCGGGCAATCTTTGAGACTCTCGCCAACGGATTGCCCAACATTGCCCGGAAAACAGGAAATGCAGCAGCTCAATTTCTAGAGCAGTTGCCCTACGCCCGATTTCATGATGATCCCTCTGCTGCCTTAGCGTCTGTTGAGGAAATCCTCGTGGATTTGCCCGCTCTCTCGTCCATGGCTTGTGAAATTGGCGCTCTTTATGATGACGAATTGCTTGCACGGCTGCTTTTGGCCAAAATCCGCAGACGCGAATGGATGGCCGTCAGCGATTTTGATGGAACGCTGTATCACAAAAACAATCCAGCTAAAACCCAGGAGTGCATGGAGGCTTTCATGCGTTATCCTGTGCGATCGGTCTGCAGCGCACGCTCTGTCCCTGATTTGTTTCAACAGCTCGATGCCTTTAACCTTAAAGCCGATTGGTTAATTGGCTACAGTGGTGCGGTTGTCGCTGATGGCTCCGGGAAAGTCCTCTGGCAGACTCCCCTGTCAACTGAGGACCTCGCACGCCTCAAACGTCATTTTCCGCAAGGGACCCTTATCCTTTCAGAAGGTCATGTGATGCAGGTTTCTGTTCCATCCTGCGGAGAATCTTGGCCTTTTCTACCTGGAATTCGGCGGGAAACTTACCAAGGGATTGCCTACTTATCCGACTGGCAGGCATCCAAGCTTCGTGCTGTGCATCAACTGCTCTGCCATCTTAAGTGGCAGGGACAGGTAAAGGTATTTGGGGATGGACCCTACGATCACGAACTTGTGCATTACTTCGATGGGACGCTTATCCCACAAACAACGGAGAAAATTCATGTCTGAATCTCAATATAAAGGCTACTGGATGGTCACCAATCGCTGCAATCTGCGATGCCATTACTGCGTCCTCGAAAATGCGCACCATCAGTTGAAACAAGAGCTCGATCTGGAGGGCAAAAAGGAACTTGTCACCCATCTGTATCAACTTGGCTTTCGTCGTTTAACTTTATCAGGAGGAGAAGTGACGCTCATCGGCAAATCCCCACCAAGGGATTTTCTCGAATTGATCCGGCACATACGCACCTTCCGTTCCTCTGATCCCACAAAGAATCTCGAAATCGAACTTTATACAAATGGCGCATTTTTCGATGAAAAGGTTGCCGAAGCAGTCAAAGGAGTTGTGGACCAGATTGCTGTCACCATCGATAGCAACGAGGACAATCTGCTGTCTGAATTGGGACGCAATACACGAAAATTTCCGCACTATTATGAGCATATTCTGCGCGTTTGCCAGTTGATTTCCCAAAACGGAATTGAACTTAAGCTGCATAGCGTCATCGGCACAAAGACGCACGCCTCGTTACCTGGACAGGTCGCCTCGATTCTCGACGCCCTCGAGGATTCGGGAGCCAGGATCGGAGTCTGGAAATTTTATCAATACATGTCTTACGATGTGCCTGAAAGAGATCATGTGCATGCCATTCCGAAGGAAACCTATATGCAGTTTAAAGAAAAGGTCCAAAAGGAGCTTCAAGGACGCCCCCTTCGCCTTCACTTTAAAGACAATGAAGAAATGAATGATTCCCTGTTTAATATTCTTTCCTACGGAAACGCCCAGTATATGCGCAAACAGGATTCATGGTCGACAAGTCAGCGCACAGAGGACTTACGCACCTATTCTTCCATGGGGGATCTTTTCGCCAAACATGACATTGACGAAAGCCTTTTTCGGCGTTTCCATGAGTTGAAGAGATGAGTTCCCTGATCGTCACGCTGGATCTAGACTGGGCTTGCGAGCCTGCCATTGAAGAGACTCTCTCTTTTCTGGAAAAGCTAAAGATTGTCCCGACTGTCTTTGTCACACACCATTCCCCATGCATTGAGGCCTGTTTCAAAAGTCTGGATGTCGGCCTCCACCCCTATTTTGGCTTGGACTCCTCTCATGGAAACACTCTGAGTGAAGTTGTCGACCATGTCATGGCTCTGCCGCATAATATTCCAGCTTACCGCTGCCACCGCTTTGCCTCTTGCAACTCATCCAGGCAGCTCATGGCAGAAAG
>JAJFUZ010000236.1 GCA_021372155.1 Parachlamydia sp.
GCTCTTTTCATAATAAAACAAAGTTCTCGAGAGGAGTCACCCGCATCGCTTTCTCGGTGCACGGCCAATCAAAATCGTCTTGACCCAGAATGGGTATATCAGAAAATGTGTTGCGTTCATTGAAAAAATCCCCTATACGGAAAAAAAGGAGAGATTTTTTTAGATGGACGCACTGACTTCTAACATCCAAGGACTTGCACCTAGACATTCTCGATGTGGAACCCCGCACTTTACCCCCAGAGATGAACTTTTGGCCAAGATTCACTCTTGTCTGGGTCGGATCCCCAGTTCTAGATCCAACCCTTCTGCTCCGCTTACTTTAGAAAAACTGAGAACCCTGAGCTCTCCGCAATTGATTGAGACCTTTCGACAATTCTGCCGGCACGGGTATCAAGCGGAGGCCTTAGACTATCTCCAAAGTTATCAGCAGCTCTTCAAGGGCAATCCCCAATTTCAAGCGGCCTATTTTCAGATTGCGCGCGAGTTTTTGCAACAGGGGAAGGTCGATGAAGCGATACTCATTGTAGAGACTGACTGGACTAAGCAAAGAATACTGGATGAGGTATTTAGCTCGGCTAGTTTACCTGATCATCCGGTAGCTGTAGAAAAGTTGGCCCAGCTCATTGTATTTGCCCGCTCTTTTCATGATAAAATGTTGAAAGAGAATTACCTGTTGCAATGTGCCGTGCATTTCATCCACTGCGCCGCCTATCAAGAAGCAGCTGTTGTTCTTAGTGAGTGTACCAAATCCTTTGAGTCCCGTTTTGGCGACCTGTTCGCGCTTTGCCCGGATTGGAATATCCTTGAGACTTTTGCGGGTTCTCTGAATAACGCTAACTTGCGCGATCGCTGTTTTCAGTTATGCCGGGACTATCGATCCTCGCATGCTACTGAGGAAGTCGTGGACTTGAATGTGGCGGGAAAACGGGCAAAAAATGGCTGCGTCTCAAGTTTGAAGAGGGCCAGGATTCAATGAGGCTTTTAGCGTAATGATTGCTTGCTGAATGGCTGCATCATCCGGCCGCTTTCTCGGATCGATGGCCAGCAGGCTTGGGATAAAATTATCCCAAGTGATGTCTTCTGAAGGTTGCTGCAATTTCTCTCGACATTCACCCTCAGTCAATACCCCCTGCCGCATTACCTCACGCTCTTCCTCGAAAACCCTTATCGGAGAGCGCTGATAAGAAAATAAAAAGTATTATGGGCCAAAATGAAGAGGATATCCTCGTTTCCTTAAATGAGATATTTCAAGAAAAATCTATAGTTCTTCTTGAGAGAAAATTGGGTAATTTCATCAAGAAACGCGCAGTAGCAAAAAACCCAGTGTCTAATGAAAAACAAATGATCGCTATTGCCAAGATGTGTGTGAAAAGCAATCTTCAACTGGTGTTGCGAGTGACCCTCTCGCTCATGCCGGATGCGCGCTGGCAGGCAATAGCGAAAAAAGAACTGCTGAAATCATATTACACAACTTCCTAAGTTTGTTTTGTAGTGTGTGAATGATTTTTCCTATAATGCATTTACTGTTTTTCCAAAATCCTACCTTGCGCATTCGCTGTGGTCTTATGCCGTATCGATCCTCGCTTGCTGCCGGTGAGGAAGTCGTGGACTTGAAAGTGGCGGGAAATCAAGCAAAAAATGGCAGCGTCTCAGTTTTGAAGCGGCCCAGGATTCATTGAAGCTTTTAGACTGACGATTGCTTTCTGAATGGCAGCATCATCCGGCCGTTTTCTCGGATCAATGGCCAGCAGGCTTTGGATAAAATTATCCCATGTGATGTCTTCTGGAGGCTGCTGCACTTTTTCCTTTTCGATTGCCTCAAGCATCGACTGGATCCACTTCTCTTTGGCTTCATCGGCGTAACGACGCAAGCTTTGCTGATGTTCAGGAGGTGTATGCTCAGCCTCCTGAATCTCATTATTCCAGGCGAGGAATTCCATCAGCAGATTGACGTGCTCAGGCATGCGATTGTAGAGGGAATGGTGCAGGATGAGGCCAAGCCCCCATGTGTCCAGGGAAGCTCCGAATAAGGTGCTGAGGTCTTGAACACCAAGGGCCTGTGCGATCTCTTCCGATTTAAAAGCTGTTGCCATCATTTCGGGAGAGATATACTGCAAGGTTCCGCAGGGCGTATTGTCAATTGCGTTTGTGCTGAGATCGAAGTCGGCCAGAACCACGGTTTCAAGCAGCTGGTCGGAAGTCCAGTTGACCAGAAGATTCTCCTCCTTGACATCCCGATGAATATAATTTCTGTCGTGAATTCCTTTCAGGGCGGTGCCGAGCTGTTCGGCGATTTTCAGGGTGTTGCATTGACGCTGTTCGTCGGTCAAGAGATGCTGGACGTGATAAGCTAAGAGATCGCCACCATACCGGGGATACACCATGACCATTTTGCGTCCCTTTTGACCTTGAAGGACGCCATGAAAAAAAGGATTGGCAACGTGAGGAACACCCGAAAGATCTGTCGCAGCCTGGACGCGTGTTTTGACCCGTTTTAAAACAGAGTCAAGTGTATCATGTTCCGATTCTTTAAGTGCTACTGTATGTTTGACTGCATCAAACAGGCCTTCAAATTCTATTTTAGATCCGTTTCTTTTGAACAGCAGGCCAGTAGCTTCCGTCACCTTGCCTAGACTGCCTTTTGCCAGAACCTGCCGGTTCGACACCATGACGTAGATCCTGTCGGTAAAAGAGGCCGCAAAAAAGGAGCCAGCCAGCCCCTTGTTAGGAGGAGATGCATTAGCTGGATGGACCAAGGGTGATTGCTTCTTATAATGCACGAGGAGGTTGGGAATAAAGGTATGGGCCAGTTCGGCAATTTTAGCTAACATCGCACCTTGAGCCAGAAGGGGAGGCAATTTTCTTGCGGATTTGATACTGGCGATCATGGCTTGTATCTGATTGTGAGGTAGCTCAAAAGGCTGCTGACAATAGTGAAGTGGGATAAAGGTGTTCCAGGCGGCTGCCTGCGGGGTAAGCGAAGGCTTAATCGGGCTGGACGGACAAACTTTTTTCTGCGGAGCACTGAATTTGGGTTTTTTGGGGCTCAGTGTAGCGATAAAGCTGGGAACCCGCTTGTTGTTCTCAGGCGTTTTATGCTGTGCTAGAAGAGGAGTTTTCGCAGGTTCCCTTTCTTTTGACAATGCTTCTGAATTCTCTTTTCCTATTGATTTCCACTGCTGTTCAATGAAGGAGGGGGAGCCTAGCTTGGAGGATTGGGGAATGCTTATTGACATATGACTACCGAATTGAGGGTATATGATAACATATTTTAGATTATTATCTAGCAAAATTTCGAACTTTTCCTGCCGATCCAGCAGAAATACACACTCCAGAACACACAGCTGGCGGCCAGCCAAAGGACTCTGGCAGAAAAATCAATGGAACTAGGAGAGATAAAGCCTTCGATTAAACCTGCTGCAAGAAGCATGACCATACATCCGATCTCAATGGTGACTGCTTTGGCGGCAGCGCGTTTCAGTGATTCTTTGAATGACAACAGGCCCGGCCTTAAGATCGCATCGGCCAGAATGAAGCCCGCTCCTCCAGCGAGGATGATCGCAAGAATCTCTGTGCCGGCATGCGGCAGGATCCATCCCAGGCAGGCTTTGCCATGTCCTTGCAGCATCAGCCAGCTGAGGATAGCTCCTAAGTGAATTCCATTAAAAATGAGCAGGTAGGCTGTTCCAATCCCTGCTGTGACCCCGAAGGCAAAAGCGCAAAAAGTCACCTGGATATTATTGGTGATGATGCCTGATGCCGCCACGGGACGCGTGAGGGGTGGAATCCCATGCATGTTGTCTTCCTGATAGGGATTGAAATCCAGAAAAAATTCGGAAACCAGGTCGTAGGCAAGGTCTGGGTTCCACTGGATAGCCAAGTAGGTGACTAGCGCAGGCGCGAAAAATAAAAACGCGGAAAAAAGCATGAATCGGAAATAACGGCGGACCAGCCTGGGAAAGCTGCTGAAGAGGGGAACTTTGAGGGTTTGCCATCGTTGACAGGGTCGGTTGAACAGTTGATGCCCGCGTATGGCAAGCTGGTTGAGCTCTTGTAAGGTCTCGTTGTCCGTAGCTTTTGAGCGGGCTCTGGCGAGGTCGGAAATGATCTTCCGATAGGAATCCAGCAACTGGGCCAGCTCTACAGAGGGGAGTTTTTTGATGGATACAGCGATCATTTGCTTCGCAAATGATCTCCACAAGTTCAGCTTTTGTTCGCTCTGCTTAGTTTTGGAAGACTGCAGAGATGCGAAGATCTTCTCTAAAAGAGCTTCAGAGCGCTGTGGTCTCTCTGCGTCAGATGCATAATCTTCGCGACTTTCTCCACAAATATCCAGGAGAGGTTCGGCAATTTTCCAGGCGAGAGCGCCCCGCGAAGGCTGCTGCAGGCTTTCGCGACGTTGGATGAAGCTGACAATGATTCCCAGCCGCTTTGCGTCTAAAGATCCATGCTGCAGGCGCAAGGCAACAGGCATTTCACCCTTTTCGAGCCGGCTGATCCAGCTGGCTCCAAACGCATGTCCACCTGTCGCTTTCCATTTTTTCACGATAATTGTCCCTGCGGCCATATCGCCAAGGCGCTGGTTCTTGCCATCAAAACCGATGAAGACGCCTCCCAGAAGGTAGAAGGGGGTAGGGAGACTGTCCAGGAGGCGGATCAGATTGCGGATGGTTGATTCTCTCCAGCTGACAAGATGTCCCTGAAGGTTCAGCACCTGGATGCCCATCAGGCGTTTGCCGGGCGTCTGGCCCTGACAGATGACTTCGAACACAAGATGATAGCCCCACAAGCAAGCAAAAATGGCAAAGATGGCTGCTGCTTTTACAAAATTGGAATCAAGAGTCATTGTCACGGCGGGCACTATCAATAAAAGGGTCAAAATCAAAGTATCGATGACCCCAGCGATGAGACGGCTGCCCAGTCCTGCCAGTTCAAACTGCAGTTCGACATTGTCAATCGTGGTGATGGTGTGAAATTTCATGAGCCTCTCACTCTTAAATTTAGATAGGTCTCGACGATTTTGAGGCTCAATGAGGGGGCATCAGCTTCAAGGATATGGATGCCCGTGTTTTTCATTTTCTCCAGCACGATCTGGCGCTGCAGTGCCAGATGGCATGCCGCGCCTTTGAGATACCAGTCTGCCTCTGAAACAGGTGTCGATTGGGCTGTCTCAATCAGTTGATTGTTTTTTAAAACAGCGCAGATGACGAGATGGTCCTGAGAAGCTTTGGAAAGGTTGCTGAGCATGCCGGCGCTGTCATGGATGTCCAGAAGATCGCTGAAGAGAATCATCAGGCTGCGCTTTTTTGTCTGCAGCAGCGCCTGCCCGAAGACCTGCCAGTAGTCCGATTCTACTGTTCTGGGTTTTAATTGATAGACCGTTTCCAGAGCCAGGGGAAGGATCTCCTGCTTATACGTTTCGGGCATCCTGGCGTCGATGCGATCAGAAAATGCGATCAGAGAGACGCTGTCCATTTGAGCAATGGCCGCATGGCACAATTGAATCGCTGCCTGGAGGGCGCAGTCGAGACGCTGATATTTTCCCAGAGAATCAGCCATTCTGCGGCCGCAATCGATCAGCAGCAGAAGATGGGTCTGAAGCTCCTCTGTCCAGTTCCTGGAGATCCATTCGCCGCGCCTTGCCGTCACCTTCCAGTCGATGTTTCGGATCTCTTCGCCTGGGACATAAGGACGCAAGGAATCAAACTCTCCTTCATTTGCTCCATAAGCAGAAATGCGTTTCTCCTCGCTGGAGGGGTTTCCGATATTCAATGCGGCGATATCATTTTCCAGGCGATAGTCGGGATAGACCTTCAGTTCCTGTCTGAACGGAAAAGGAAACTGTTTTTGAAGCAAAATTCCAGACAGCTTCATGCAGCCATCTTTCAGCGAGAAGAGGCCACGTTCGTGAGCTGCCATCTTGATGGACATCGTCAGCTCACCATGGGCGGGCAAATCAAATGTTTCAAAAATCAACGCCGGCTGGAATGGTTCTGGAAAATATGCTTCAAACTCAGCTTTCCAGCGCTTGCTATCATTGCGGATCGCAATCTCAATTGTCTGTACTCTGCCCTGCACAAAATGAGGTGGAGGGTTGAGGGCGACATCCAGCTTTGAAACTGATGGAAAGCACCAGGACTCCAACAGGCACGCTCCGGCAAGGAGGGCAAGGTAGAGAAGGGCGATCGGGATGCTCAACAGCCAGAAGACCGCACCAAACGAGAAAAGGACGAAGCAGAGTTTTGTTGGAAGAAGCATCTTAACGAGGCACCGCGATCTGTTTTAATATTTTATCGATGCTTTTTTCAGGAGTCATTCCGTCGATGCGAGCCTGAGGAGTCAATCTCACGCGGTGGGCAAGGACGGGAACGGCCATCTTCTGCACATCATCGGGTGTCACAAATTGCCGACCTTTGAGATAGGCCCAGCACCTGCTGGCGTCCAGAAGCATCAGAGATGCCCTTGGGCTTGCGCTTCCAACCAGTTCATCCATGCTTTGTGTTTTCGCGATCACTTCTGTAATATAATCCAGAATCATGTCTTCAACTCTGACGTTTACCGTGTCGCGTCGGATCTCTGTCAATGCTGGTTTTGTCAAAATGGTGTTCAGAATGTTGTCATCTGTTTTTTTGCCGAGCAGATTTCTTAGCTCTTCTTTGCTTGGATAATTCAACCTGATTTTCATCTGAAAACGGTCCAGCTGGGCTTCAGGCAATCCATAAGTGCCGGCACATTCAAAAGGGTTCTGCGTGGCGATAACTAAAAAATTGTCTGAGAGGATATGGGTGCGGCCATCAAGCGTGACCTGCCTTTCCTGCATAGCCTCGAGCAGGGCGGCCTGCGTCCTGGCTGGGGCGCGATTCAGCTCGTCTGCTAGAACCAGGTCGCTGAAGATAGGCCCCTGTTTAAACTGGAATTCTCCGATTTGCGGATGGAAGATGCTGACACCCAGAATGTCTGCTGGCATAAGGTCAGGGGTGAATTGGATCCGCGTGCACTGCAGGTCCATCAGTTTTGCGACCGATCGCGCCAGCAGCGTTTTGCCAATCCCAGGAGGGCCTTCGAGCAGCACATGACCCCCCGAGAGCAGGGCTGTCACCAGCGTTTCGATGGGCTCATCATGTCCCACAACGATTTTTTTCAATACTCTGATTAATTCATTTAATGTTGCATGCATCAACGTGATCTCCGATGAAAATAGTGATCATAATTATTTATGGCCTGCTGGCAGAATTCCTTCGCCTTCGCCTCCTGCAACAACAGTCCTCGTCCTTGGATAAGAGCCATTCGATTATCTTCTTTGGACTCCACACGAAGTTCACGGCGAGGTTGCAAAATGAAGAACGCAAGCAGGAAGGCAGTCGAAAGGTGCAGAAAAGCCCATCCCCATGCGGTTTGAAAAAATGAGGCTAATGATTTGAAGAAATTGTTTTCTGAGCCTGATGTCAGATGATACTCATCAAAGTAGACCGGGCCCTTTTGCTTCACAATTTCCTGAATGGCAGGCGCAAGCCATTCTGGCCTATCCAGAAGAGTGCTATTATACAGGAGTCCGGGAATGACCATGATGCGGCCCTCGTCGCCAAAAGATTGAGAGAGATCTTCATTTTCGGACATATCGATGCCATAGAGTTCGTAGAAGCTCTCTTCTTCCTCCTGATGATACGCCAACCGCTTGACAGACCAGTCGCCCCATTTCATGAGCACCACCAGCCCCCCGCGCTCTAACCAGCTGTCCAATCCTTTTTTTTCTTTTGGGCCTAAGGGCTTGACCGGATCCGCGATCACGATCGTCCCGACCTTATCTGCCTGATCTGTCAAGGTATACAAGGGGCGTTTCCAGCGCACAATCTCGGGCTGCCAAATTTGCAAAATACGGTAAAAGCCCTTCAATCCATCGGGCTTTTGGCTTTCGAAAGGGTTTTGAAAGGGGTGATGATTGCCGAAGGCAATCAGGACGCCGAGGATGCCCAGGCCAATGAACAGAAGGGAAGCATGCAGATTTTTCATCGGCTTGCCTCTTCCATATTCTTCAGATGCTGCTGCAGACACTCTTCTGAGAGAATGGTTTGGCCGTAGACGGCGCGATCAAAATCCTGGCTCAAACGGCAGAAAAGAGATTGCCAGTGCGCATCTATTTGACATTCCTGGGTGTAGCGGGGATTGGTTTTCCAACGCTGTTTTGACAGCAGTTTTTTAGAGTCCAGATAATCGATGGTACTGCCATGCAGGATGCGGATGGCCGTCAGCGTGTCGCCCTTTTGCAATACGCTATGGGCCTCCTGCATACGCAGGAGGGGAGATGGCGCTGAGATTGCGATGATACGTTTAGTGTCCGGAGGCGGTTGCATCGTTTTCTTTTTCCTGCCCCAGCTTCTTACAAATATCTTGTATAGAACGAGCGCAAGAATCCCCAGGATGCAAAACAGAAAGAGCCACTGTACGACAGGCTGCTGGAAAAGCCATTCTAAAAATAGCCTGAGGCAGGTGTAATCCTCTTGCGGTTTATTTTGAAACCCCGGTTCAGACAGGATTCTTCTGGCGCTCTCCAGGATTTCTTCTGCTGAAGGGTTCATGCAGAGATTGTAGGTACCACTGGTTCAACTTGAGCATTCAGCACCTCCAGGTCCAACCCTTCCTTTTTCTCTCTCAGTTCATAATAGAGAAAGGTGCTGGGAAAGACGATCAGGGCATACAGAGGAATCCCAACAGCATCTAATTGGACTCTTTCAGCCCAATGTGAGGAAATGAGGTATGTCGCGCAGAGCGCAAAAAGGAAAAGCACGATCAGGTAGGTAATACCCATCAGAGCCCATAAACCTAAAATTCGCCAGCGGTTGCCTTTGGTTAACTGAGAACTTCTCTCAAAACTATTCCAGATACTGCGGCGTTCAATGAGTAGAGCGCTAAATGTACAGCTGAAGCTTGCCAAAGCAATAAATCCGGGAATAACAAGACAAAGGAAGCCTAAGCCAAGAGCGAAAGAAGAGAGAATCGAGGCTCCCAGTATCCTGAGCCATTGCTTGCCAGCTTCAGGGAAGAGGGCCTTCCATGAGACCTGCTTGGAGATATGCCAGTCGCGGCAGGCGAGAACCATCATGCCTGTGAATAAAAGTCCAAAAACGTTAACCAAAATTTTGATGACGGAGTAGTACCACTCTGGAAGGAGCTCCTGTGCGCCTGTCATCTTTTCATACAAGTGCGGAATTAACACAGGCAAGGCAAAGAGGAATCCGATCCCGAGCAGCCAGTGCATTTGATGAAAGAAAAGGGTAAAGCTCTGGTCGAGAATTTTCCCTATAGAGATTTTGTTGTTCTGTGACATAAAGCCTCCTGCTTTAACTTTAATAGTTTAAATGCTTTTAAGATTTACTACAATTAATTAACTTCTACTGTGATTAGTAACATCGCAATTCGAGAGATGTTAGTAAATTTTTTTGTAAAAAATGGTTGACTTAACTGCTAAAATCGCAGCAGATATGATCCGGTTCTGGAACGATGTTGTCTTACTGAATCTGTAAGTGATTCGAGTTGGATCAACTTCTATAGCAACCTTCTTCTAAAGAATCTTGTGGCGACAGTCAGGGTGAAGACAGCGATGAGGGCAAGAGGCCATGTCTCCTGAAACACCACGTCAGCGGGCATAGCCTTAAGAAAGACACCTCGCGCCACTTTCAAGAAGTAGCGTGGAGGATTGGCATAGGTGATATACTGCAGCCAGACAGGCATGTTCTCGATTGGCGTTGCAAAGCCTGAAAGCAGGACGGCAGGACTCATAAAGACGTAAGAACCTAAGATGGCCTGCTGCTGGGTGGAGCAGAGGGCAGAGATAAAGAGGCCGACGCCGACGATGGCGCAGACGAAGAAAAACATGCTGAAATAGAGCAGCGCAAGCGACCCTGTCAGAGGGATTTTAAAGATGAAGATTGCGGCTAAGATGATAATGGAACCTTCCGCCATGGCGATAATGATGGCTGGGATGGCCTTGCCGATGAGAATTTCAAGCGGCTGCAGAGGAGAGACGAGCAGCTGGTCGAAGGTGCCCATTTCCCGCTCGCGCGCAATCGAAAGGGCGGTCACGACGAGCGCAACGACCATCGTTAAGATGCCGCAGAGGCTGGGGACGTTGTACCAGAGGTAGATCAGGTTGGGATTGAACCAGTTGCGCGGAAACAGCTGTGTATTTTGAACTTTGGCACCAACTGAGGCAGCAAAATCCTGATTATACTGTGAGACGATTTGCTGGGCATAGCCGGCCACAATTTGAGCGGAATTAGATTTCCGGCCATCGAGAATAAGCTGGACATCGGCAGGTTTGCCTGCGTCGAGATTTCGAGAGAACTGCTGATCGATCGAGAGGATCATGACGCCGCGCTGTTCATCGATAAAGGGGGCCATCTCGCTGACAGATTGGAGGTAGATGATGTGGTTGAAGGTGGGCGCGCCATGGAAGCGCTGCACAAGTTCAAAGGCCCTTTCGCCGCTGTCGCGATTCAGGATGCCGATGGGCACATTTGTGACATCCAGGGTTGCGGCAAAGGCAAAAATGAAGAGCTGAAACAGGGGAGGGACAATCAGGACGGTGCGGCTTTTTTTATCGCGCCAGACTGCGAGTATCTCCTTGATAATGAGTGCATGAATGCGTCCTAGCATTTAATCCAGCCTTTTCACCGTTTTGCGCGAGATCGTGAAATAGATCACGCTGGCCATGACCAGCATGATGGCAACATTGAAGAGGATCAGGCTCCAGACATTGCCCACTAAAAAGAGAGTCTGGAGGCAGGAGACGAAGTAGCGTGCGGGGATAGCATAGGTTACCATCCGAATCAGAAAAGGCATGCTGGCTATTTCAAAGATGAATCCTGACAGGATAAAGGCGGGCAAAAAGCCGACCACAATGGATATCTGCGCGGAGACGAATTGATTTTTTGTCAGGGTTGAGATCAGGAGGCCGACACCCAGAGCATTGATCAAAAAAATAGCTGAAACAAGGGCTAAGAGGAGGATGGAGCCGCGCAGGGGTACGCCGTAGACAAGCACGGAGAAGCTGACACAGAGGGTCATGGAGACCATCCCTAAGATAAAATAGGAGATCAGTTTTGCCATGACAAGCTCCACAATCCCCACCGGCGTGGCCATCAGGGCCTCCATGGTGCCGCGTTCCCATTCACGCGATACCACAAGGGCTGTCAAGAGTGTCCCGATGAGCGTCATGATGATGGCGAGCGAACCAGGGATGAGAAAATTGCGGCTTTCCAACTGTTCGTTGTACCAGTAGCGTGTCTGCAAGGTCACGGCCGGCAGGCCAGTCAAATTGCTGCTGATTACTTCACCCTGCAGCCAGGACTGGTAGGCTCCCCGCACATAGTTCTGGACGAAATTAGCGGTATTGGTCTCGCTGCCATCCGCAATCACTTGAATCGGGGCGACCTCTTCAGGCCTATGTCTGAAATCGGTAAAATAGGAGGGGACGATGACCATGCCTCGGATCGAGCCGTCTATGATATGCGGCTCAAGCTCTCGTCGATCTTTGGCAATTTTCAGGTCGAAATAGCGTGAGCCGATCAGGCTGTTGGCAAAACTCATGGCTTCTGGAGAAGTGTCTTCGAGGACGAGACCCAGGCGGAGATGGTTGAGATCCAGGGAAACTCCAAAGCCATAGAGAAACAGCAGAAGAATGGGCAGGCCTACGCTGATCAAAAGGCTGCTCGGATCGCGCACGATCTGATGAAATTCTTTGATAATCAGAGCTTTTAAGCGCCGCAGTTTATCTCGTTTTGTCATAGTGCTCAATCAGGTAGATGAAGGCATCTTCCAGGGTAGGGGAGGGATTGTCTGGGGTGACTGCCTGTCTTTTTAGATCGTCCGGAGTGCCGATGGTGATGATTTTGCTTTGATAGACTAAGGCGATGCGATCGCAGTTTTCCGCTTCATCCATAAAATGGGTCGTCACCATGACAGTGACCCCCTTTTCCACAAGTCCGTTGATATGATTCCAGAATTCGCGGCGCGTGATGGGATCGACGCCGGATGTAGGTTCGTCGAGAAACAGGACCTCAGGATGGTGCATGACGGCGCAGGAGAGGGCCAGGCGCTGTTTAAATCCGAGTGGAAGTTCAGAAGCGGAACTGTCCAGATAGGGTTTAAAGCTAAAGGTAGAAACCATCTGATCGATGATTTGCCGCCGCTTGCTGCCCATAAGATTATAAGCGCCTGAGAAAAATTCCAGGTTTTGCAGAACGCTCAGGTCACCATAGAGCGAAAATTTCTGAGCCATGTATCCAATCTGGGCGCGTGCTTCTCCAGGAGCCTCTTGGAGGTTGATCTGGTTGACGAACGCGCGCCCTTCAGATGGCTGCAAGAGGCCGCACAGCATCTTAAAGGTTGTGGATTTCCCCGCGCCATTGGGACCGAGCAGGCCAAAAATTTCGCCGCTTTTGACTTGAAATGTAATATCGCTGGCAGCTGTAAAGGAGCCGAAACGTTTTGTTAGCCCCTCGGCATCGATGATTTTATCTTTCAGGCCTTCTCTTTTTGGCATCAGAGCGGAAAGTGCTGAGGTCCCGCCTGGCCCTCCTCCCAGAATGTCGATGAAAGCATCTTCGAATCGGGGAGGTGTCGGGATGATTTTGGCTTCAGGCCCAGCCTGCAGTGTCGCCAGGTCTGGTGGAGAGGCCCCTTGTCTGGTCACAAAGCGCACATCGCTGCCTTGGATGATGCCGTCGATGACCCCTTCGAGATTGAGCACATCGGCCAAGATGTGACGTCGGTTCTCCTTGATTTGAGTGATTTTGAACGTTCTGCCTGCCAAGCGTTTGGTCAAATCCTGAGGAGGACCTTGATAAAGAAGCTTGCCCTCATTGAGCAGGAGGGCTATATCGCATTTTTCAGCTTCGTCTAGGTAGGCTGTGCTCCAAATCACAGAAATGTCTTCTGCAAGTAGTTCGTAGACCATGTTCCATAGTTCGCGGCGCGAGATCGGATCGACGCCGACGCTCGGTTCGTCGAGTAGAAGCAGCGCAGGTTTGCGCAGCAGCGTGCAGGCAAGACCCAGTTTCTGTTTCATGCCGCCTGACAAATCCCCTGCCAAACGTGTTTGGAAGGGCTCCAGATTGGTGAAATCAAGCAGACGCTTGAAAACGTTTTGCCGCTCTTCTCCTAAAACGCCCTGCAGATCGGCGTAAAGGAGCAGATTTTCCATTACCGTTAAATCTTCATAGAGGCCAAATTTCTGGGGCATATAGCCGACGATGGCATGAATCTGCTCGGCTTGGCGGACAGTGTCCAGACCAGCGACCGTGATGGTCCCCTCAGTCGGAAGGAGCAGACCGGCGATGAGGCGGATCAGAGTTGTCTTTCCTGCTCCATCTGGCCCGGCCAAGGCGACGATTTTGCCTTTAGGAATGGAGACGTTGATGTCATCGAGGGCGATCTGCTGATCAAATTTGCGAGACAGATGATCAACGGTTACAAGACTCACTTGTTTTCCTGAGCGAGAGGAAGCTTG
>JAJFUZ010000238.1 GCA_021372155.1 Parachlamydia sp.
CTCTTGGCGACAAAGACAAGACAACATCTCTCAGAACGCTCGAAAAAACCGATTTTTTCACAAAAGAGATCGACACCATGCTCCTCAGCGGTGAGTGTCGCATTGGAATTCACTCTGCAAAAGACCTCCCTGAACCTATCCCCGAAGGTTTGGCAATCATAGCCCTGACACGCGGAGTCGATCCAGCCGATGTCCTTATCATGCGCTCTGGAGACACCTTCTCTTCCCTGAAACAGGGTGCGGTCATCGCCACCTCGTCGGAGCGGCGCGAGATGATGGTCCGCTCCCTGAGATCGGATCTTCGCTTTATCGACCTGCGTGGCACGATCGGAGAGCGTTTGGAAAAGCTCAATTCCGGCGAGGCCGATGGCGTCGTCGTCGCAGAAGCTGCGCTGATCCGCCTGAAGCTGACCCATCTCAACCGAATGATCCTTCCTGGAGAAACAGCAGTTCACCAGGGCCAGCTGGCAATCCTGGCCCGTCAGGATGATCAGGAGATGGCCCGTCTTTACGCCTGCCTGGATGTCAGACAGGCGGCTCCTAAAAGAATCCTCCACGTCGGCCTGCAGCCCCCCTCCCCCAAGGCGGGCGAGAAGATCGTCCATTGCCCCCTCATCCGCATTGTTCCTCGACCCTTAGATGCTGCTGCCTTCGCTGAAATGGCCTCTTATACCCACCTGATCTTTACCAGCAAGAGCGCGGTGGAAATCTTCTGCTCCTATCAGAAAGAGGTGCGTGCCAAGGAGGTCTTCGCCGTTGGACATGCGACCGCGATTTGCTTGCTGGAGCATGGGATACATGTTACTGAAACGGCTCAGGATGAGCGTGCAGAGGGTATTATTGCTCTTCTCGAGAAGAGAGATTTGAGCCAAGCTTATCTTTTCTGGCCGCATTCAGCGCAAGCTCGGACTGTTCTGAGAGATTATTTTGACCAGAAAGGCATGCGCTATCGTGAATGCCCGCTGTACGATACATTACCATTAAGACCCGAACGGCTACCTGATCTTGCTCAGTTTGATGAGATCCATTTCACTAGCCCATCAACCGTCGAAGCGTTTGTGCAGTATTTCGGACAATTGCCTCAGGATAAGATTTTGAAAGCGATTGGAACAGTTACTGCCTCTGCGATCAAAAAGACACAGGCAATCAAAAAGTGATATCGATAGGAGAAGTCGCTGTCAAAAGTCCGTCGATTTCGCTGAAGTGCTTATCATAGGTACAGATGACACAACCATGTTCTAGAGCCTGGGCTGCAATCCACATATCGTTTGTAGGTATAGGACGTCCTTTCTTTTTGAGAATCATATAAATTTTGCTAAAGAAATGGGCGGTGTCTACAGTTATTGGATAAATTTTCACGCGCGAAGAGTCTAAAAATTCCTCCAGCTCGGCACGATTTTTTTTGGCCTTATTGCCACCTTCAAAACCGGCAAAAAGTTCTCCCAGAACGACTGGGCTCATTGCAATGGTTTCCGTCAACTGAATGATTTCTACAATATCTTGATCTGCATGCATAAAGGCAGTATAGGCATTGGTGTCAATGATTACAGGTCTCATTGCCAAAGTTCCTTGTCAATCGTTTCGAACAACTTTGTGTTTTCTTCAAATGCTTTGCAATCTGCAGCGGACCACATTCCTGCGAGATTATCCAGATCGTGAAACCTGGTTTTTTTACTCTTCTTGCTATAGCCGATTCCCTGTTCAATCATCCGTATGATTAGAGAATTGACGCTGGTATTTTGACCCTTTGCCTCACGTTTTAAGAGAGACATAACCTCTGGGGAAATTCCTCGTAGATTAAAGTTAGATAAATTCATGTCATCCCTTTCATTGGTATCACTATGATACCATTTATAACATTAAATGCAGACCAAGTCAAGGACGCTAATGGTCTTGCAATAAAAAAATTTGATTGTTAAGCTGCCCACTTTGTTAATAACTGATTGAAATCCATGCAGATCCAGTTCGTTTTCGCGGGTATTGTCGCCCTTTTTTTGCTGCTCTACCTTATTTATACATTGATATACCCTGAAAAATTTTAAACCGAGAATTTGATGATTGGTGTTCAGATTGCCATTTTTGCTCTCTTCGTGATGTGCATGACGCCTTTGCTTGGAAGCTATATGGTGCGCATTTTTCGAGGGGAAACTACTTTCGCGCATCCATTCCTGGAATGGCTGGAGAGGCTAAGCTATCGTCTGGGTGGAATCGATGCGAAAGTAGAGATGCCCTGGAAAAGCTACTTGAAGGCTCTGTTTATCTTTAATTTCTTTGGTTTTCTTGCCATTTTTCTATTGCAGATTCTTCAGCAGTGGCTTCCCCTGAATCCGCAGCATTTGCCTTCCGTACCCTGGCCGCTGGCATTTAATACAGCGGCAAGCTTCGTCACCAATACCAACTGGCAGGCTTATAGCGGGGAAACAACTTTAAGTTATCTCACACAAATGTCGGGGCTGGCTGTGCAGAATTTTCTCAGCGCGGCCACAGGTCTTTCAGCCCTTCTGGCATTGACGCGGGGGTTTTTAAGAAAGAATGCGGAGACGATCGGCAATTTCTGGGTCGACCTTGTGCGCTCCATCGTCTATCTGTTACTTCCTCTTTCTATTTTGATGGCGATTCTGCTCGTTAGCAATGGCGTAATTCAAACTTTTTCCCCTTATGTCGAGGTCACAACTCTTGAGAATGCCAAGCAGACTATTCCTCTTGGTCCTGTCGCTTCTCAGATTGCCATCAAGCAGCTGGGAACAAATGGCGGGGGCTTTTTTGGTGCCAACAGCGCCCATCCATTTGAAAATCCATCAGCCTTCACCAATTTTCTCGAAATGGTATGCCTTCTTTTAATTCCAGCCGCTACGGTCTACATGTTTGGCCTCCTGATCGGCTCAAGAAGACATGCCTGGCTTCTCTTTGCTGTCATGGGCATTTTCTGGCTGTCGGGCATGGCGATATCCCTTTACTCAGAGCATGTGCACAACCCTGTTTTAGAGGCCTATCCTGTCCTGGAAGGGCAAGAGACGCGATTGGGAGCTGCCAATAGTTTATTGTGGACCGTTTCGACAACGGACACAGCTAATGGTTCTGTGAATGCGATGATCTCCAGCCTCTCACCGCTTGTGGGAGGCGTTGCCATGTTCAATATAATGCTGGGCGAACTTATCTATGGGGGTGTAGGCGTTGGACTTGCCAGCATGCTCATGTTTGTGCTGCTTACTGTTTTTCTGGCTGGGTTGATGGTAGGTCGGACCCCTGAATACCTGGGCAAAAAAATAGAAAAACGTGAAATCCAATGGGTGATGATGGCTGTGTTGACTCCAGACGCGTTGATTCTGCTTGGCGCTGGGCTCTCCAGCGTTATTCCTGAGGCTTTGATCAGCCTTGGGAATCAGGGGCCACATGGCTTGTCTGAAATCATTTATGCCTTTACTTCGGCTTCAGGAAACAATGGCAGTGCTTTCGCGGGGTTAAATGCCAACACCAGCTATTATAATCTGACATTAGGGTGTGTGATGCTGATTGCACGAGCTGCCATCATCATTCCCAGCGTTGCCATGGGAGGAATTTTAGCACAAAAAAGGGGCACTCCGCCTTCCAAAGGAACATTTTCAACGGACAGCTGGCTGTTTGTAGTCCTGCTGATCAGCGTCATCTTAATTGTCGGAGCGCTCTCCTTTTTTCCGGCCCTTGCGTTAGGGCCGATCGTTGAGCATCTCCTCATGCTTGCAAATCGCTCTTTTTAGGAATTACCATCATGAAAAACAAGGGCGCTGGTTTTCTCAATAAGAAAATGGTTGCAGGAGCCATTTGGGACTCGATTCTCTTGCTGTATCCCAGCAAT
>JAJFUZ010000241.1 GCA_021372155.1 Parachlamydia sp.
GTGTGTTGAAGGAAATTGAAAAGTGCATCTATCGGAGTCTTTATGTGGATAAATCCTTTCAGGTCTCTTTAGGAGTAATTGTTCCTCTTATAACGCCACGAAAGCTTGTTGATCTATGTCCTAATTTTTCTTGTGGGAATTGCTGTTTGAGATATAATCACGAGATAAAAAAACCAGAGGATTTATGCACCCTATTACATTAGCAAACCCTTCTCAATCTAATGTGAATAATGGAACAAAGAACGAATCTCACCGGAAAGATACGGTTTTGCGCATTTTAAAAATAATTGGGATCATATTTGGGTGCATTTTGGGTGGAGCAGTATTATTTGTAGCAAGCCCCTATCTACAGAAAAGACCCGGTCTTGGTTACAACTGGGTTGGGATAACTCTAGAGGAAACTATTGTGCATGCAGTTTTAGGATCAATAGCAGGTCTTGTTATAGGGGTTTGGCTGGCTGTAAAGTTCTACCGAAATGAAGATATGCCCTGACAAGCAATGTCAAAAAGTTTATCGGTACACCCGGCTGGATCATCTTCTTGCTCTTGCACGAGAACAAAAAATTAGAAATGCGAAGGTCGTCGATGCGAGTCCGGCGTTGAGCACAGATTGCATTCGGACAGAGGTGAAACTTCCATCCTATTTTGTTGAATCAAAGCCAGTTTTTGCTGGCGGGTCATTTTCTTGATGGCGTTCTCTCGCTTAGAAGCTTCTGATCTGTTGTGATGAGCTTCCCGTAAGACAATCGCATCCGGAGAAGAAAATCGAAAAAAGCGAGCGCCCTTTCGCTTTTTGACGTGTTCGTCAAAGCGCTTATCTAAATTATTTGTAATTCCTGTATATAATTTCCCGGATTTAGCCTGGATCATGTAGACTTCCCAATTTCCGCTATTCGCCATCCTTTCATCCTCAAAAACAGAAAAAAATAAATTGCCACAACATTCGAAAGCGGTCTATATAATATTTGCAAACCCAGAAAAATTGCGATGACAGAATGGAAGACAACCTGAAAGGATTAAAGATGGATAGAAAAAATATATCATCGGGTTCACCTATGGAGGGGCCTATTGGCTTCTCACGGGCGAGCAGAGTTGGAAACATCATAGCTGTAGCCGGTACGGCTGCAATCGGCCCAGACGGCCAAACGGCAGGCATCAATAATGTCTACGAGCAGACCAGATATTGTATCGAAATTATGAAGAAGGCAATCGAAGAAGCAGGTGGTTCGCTTCAGAGTGTCATTCGAACTCGGATCATGCTCGTGGATATGAGCTCTTGGAAAGAAGCTGCTAAGGCGCACGGCGAATTCTTCTCTGATATTCGCCCAGCCTGTACGT
Organism: Parachlamydia sp.; assembly: GCA_021372155.1. Taxonomy (GTDB): domain Bacteria; phylum Chlamydiota; class Chlamydiia; order Chlamydiales; family Parachlamydiaceae; genus JAJFUZ01. The sequence goes on from JAJFUZ010000241.1 coordinate 1,339, forward strand.
TCGTTGAAGTAAAGGGCTTCATTAGTAAAGAGTGGCTTGTAGAGACAGAGGCCGATTGCGTGTTAAGCGAAGAATAGTCACCGGGATCTAGGATGCCACTCCGCAAGATTAAACAAACATTTAAAAATAATTTACTTTTTATTGTCAGACTGCTATTATTTTTTAGTTAACTGTTAAAACAAAAAGCTACAACATAATGCATGTAAATTATTTTTTTAATGTCGCTGAAAAACATGTGCACCTTCCTCTCTTTGAGGTCGATCCCTATCAAGACCGCCCCTCTTTCAAATTAAAAGAGGCCCAAGAGGTCTTCCATGAGGGCAGAAAGTATCGCATTCTCATTTATGACAAACACAATTCTTTTGCCTGCCGCTTCTTGCAAGGTGTACAAGCTCTACTAGCGACAGTGTTTACGCTCTTCATAGGACTAGCCTTGGAGCGCGTTCAAAAATTATGGTCTCAAACATTTTCAGAAAAAGAAATTAAGATCATCAAACTGATTGATAGAACTCCTGAAGCAAAGGCGTTTGAAAGGGCGCATCCTCCACAGATCAGACAAGTCGTTGAAGCCTATGAGGCAAAAGAGGCCGTTAAACCGACTGCTGGCCTTCCCAGAGTGAAGGCCCCGGAAGCAAGAGAGACCGTAAAACTGGCTGACGAGATTCCCAAGAAGAAGCCGGAGGCAAAAGAGACCGTGAAACTGGCTGATGACATTGCCAGAGAAAAGGCTCTTGAGTCAGCAGAAGTGGTAAAACCTGCCCCGATCAACATACCTCTTGCAGCAACGGGTGGTTTCGCAAATGCAGGTCTTTCATGCTACATTGGCGCCACGTTGCAGTGCGTGAAAAACATTCCCGCTTTCTGGACTCTGCTCAAAGATGAGACTCACCTTCTAAGTCAAAAGGAAAACGAGTCCTCAGAAAAATTTCAACTCCGCCTGCAGATCCGCAAGATGATTCTCCAGGTCCTGACAAGTTCAAAAGCTGGCAAAACCGTTGGCTCGCAAGACATGAGCGACTTATGGAACTTGCTGAGCCAGTATGATTCCGTTTCGATTCCTCCAAGACAAGCGGGCGATCCGAGGAATTTTTGGACCGTGTTGTGTTCCATTTTGCAGATCCCTAAAATTACAAATTCTCTCTCCCCTTTTGGCAACTACCTGGTTGAACGTGATAGTCAATTTTTCACTGATCTCCAGAAGAGAACTCTGGATGTCGTTCCTCTAATCTTGCCAGTCACTCCTTATGGGATACAGAAGCTTGCAATCGAACCCACGAGTGAAATCCAGCTGCGCTGTGGAGGTCAGCTTGTCCGTTACCGCCTTGCAGGATTTGTTCATGCTGCCCCCATGCATGCCATTGCCTACGTAAAAGAAGCAGACTCAAGCAGCTGGGTGCAATTTAATGATTCGAGGGTTTGCCGATTAACGGAAATTCCCGCAGAGGTCAAACAGAGCATTTCTCTGTTCCTTTTCGAGAAGGTCAGAGACCCAGTAATGATTCTCCAACTGGGGTGAGATTAATATTTGGCTGGGTATAGCACGGATCTTCAAGATAGCGTAGAAATTCCTGATGAATGTGGTCTTTCGTATATTTGAGCTCGGGATAGGCCGGATTGTGGCCCGTGGAAACACCCTTTTCAAAAGCTTGAAGCCTGAGGATTCTGCCTTCACTGGTTAATCTGGCCTTTGGCACATAACACAAATATCCCACCATTCTCACTTTTGGATATGGTCTCTCCTTAATGGGATGTTGATTCCAATGAACGGTTCTTGAGTCCCATAAAATAAGTGAACCCCGAGGAGCTGTGATATGTTTCATACAATAAGGTTTTCCGAATTCATCTGTACCCTGGACAAAAAAGTCGCATAAATAGTCTTCCTGGGCCTTCCATTTTTCCTCATTGGGAATCTCTAATGTGTCGAAAGCTTCGAGTTGGGGAGCAAATTCATTGAATCTAAGATGCGACTTCGGAATGCAGTAAAAACCTCCATCGCCGTCGAAGGAATCTTCAAACAGGAACTGCCCTTGGATTGTATATGGATTGGTTTTCAATGATGATTCACTGACGAAATCTATAGGTGGGTTATTATTGTGCGCAACATTATCTTGCCGTCTTAAGATCGTCTGATCAACATGAGGCCATGGCTTAAAAGAACCCTCTCTTATTGCCGGAGGACACATGAACGATAACCCGTCCATGCTTACAATAAGGTCGCTCGTATTCCATACTTGAGCAAACACATGAATGATGCGGGGATCCTGTCTCAAATCCCACATGACTTGGGTCTGGCCGGCAGGCCCTGCAAAGATACCAACTCTGTTATGCATCGGAAACGCTTCTTTCCAGTTACTTCTGTCGTCCATCTTACAATCAGGCCAAGCATTTTCAATGAACTCATGCCAAACACGTTGGTATAATAGCTTAGCTTCAGGACTCGAGAGTATCTGTGGAATGATGCAATACCCTTGCTCTTCAAGGTCTTTCAGATAAGAATTGTTTGATGCATTCGTGAATATGAAGGTAGTGGTAAGCACAAAAAAAGCGGACAAAAATAAACGCATGCAAATCATGATCTTCTGCAGGATAAAATTAGAAGTTGAGATTATTAGAACCTGGGAATTGTTTCAATTCAAAGATGGTCCTGTGTAAATGAAACTAATCGTGCAGCAGCTCATGGACGAAGGCAACGGCAATCGAGCCTTCGCCTACCGCAGAGGCAACTCGCTTGACATTGCCGCCTCTGACATCGCCCACGGCAAACACACCGGGCAGGCTCGTTTCAAGTAAAAAGGGTTGCCTGGAGAGGGGCCAATGAGCATCGGCCAAATCATTGGGGAATAGATCGGAACCCGTTTTGATAAACCCTTTTTCATCAAGGGCGACACAGCCTTTAAGCCAGTTCGTGCAGGGAGTGGCGCCCATCATCAGAAAGAGATGCCGGATGTCATGAGCCTCAACGTTACCTGTGAGGTTATCG
>JAJFUZ010000243.1 GCA_021372155.1 Parachlamydia sp.
AAACTCGCTTTGGAGGCCAAATTCGATGATTTTGACAGCGGTTCGCTTTCTGCGCAAGTTGACATACTTGGTTGAAAGTAGGCAACTTGCGCAGAATGCGGATCCGCAGGCAAAAGCTCGGATTTGGCCCCAAATTGGAGTTTCGCAAAAGCCTCTAGGGTTCTTACTCCATATCTACAAGGGATTTTGAACGTCTATGGAAAAACAAAAGAGCTGGCAGTTCTACCTGATTCTTGCAGTCATCATCTTGACGCTTTACAACATTCTCCCAACCATTTTCTTCTACTCGCAGCCTTTAGGTTCGCCTATCGACGCCAAGCGGGCACATGAAGAAGCTCTCACAATCATCTCCCGCGTCGATTCTCTTGAAGACGATGCCAAGGCCTGGCTGCACTCCTTCAGCCGTCTGCTGGGTGTCAAGCCTGCCTCAATCGTTCTCAAAGAGAGCGATCCGCACTCAATAGAAGTCACCTTTAAATCTGCTGAAGAGGCCTCGCTCTTCAAACGTTTTCTGCCCCGCGCAGGCACCTTGATCCCCTTTTACCCTTCTCAGCTTGAACTCGACACAGCCTCTGCTCAAGAGAAAAGCGGCAAGGTGGTCGTACTGCGCCAGATCGGGGTTCATCTTGACCCTGCTTCCGCCGATACGCTTTTCCGGTTCACATCCAAGTATGAAAATAAAGAAGATATTTCGCCCTTCTATCGCGAGCTTGTAAACGATCGCGCAGCCCAATTAGCGCTGGCATTTGGCGGACCAAGCAAAAGCGCCGTTCAGCTTGCCGGCCTTGCACAGCAGACAGATGGGCGCAGCGACGATCTGGCCATCTCAGCAGCCATGGAACTTCTAGAGATCGACCAGTCCATTGGAAAAGAGAGTCCGATCGCCAAGCGCCTGTATGCCGCTTTTGCACAGAGCGACGCAGGCAATGGCGAAGAGTTGATTCAGAAGTTTCTCGCGCGCGCCGACAGCATAAAAACTAAATTGACAAGCCAGATCGATGCAGTTCTAAAGGAGCAGACCTCATTAAAGGTTAACGGGCAGATTCTCAGCACAGAACAGCAACAGACCCTTTCGCTGCTGGAAAGCCAGCGCAGCGCTCTGGAAAGGACCGCCGCTCTTTTGCGCAAAGCTCCCGAACAGTATAAAAGTCAGAAAGCCTTGACTCTTGCACAAGTGCAAGAGGCCTTGAAAAAGAGCAGCAGCCAGATCGATCCCAAGACCCAGCAGCAGGTTGTCAGTCTGGAAGGGCGCAACCCCATCGTTCAAGCGCTGGTTATCGACTGGCCGAACGACCGCATTCTGGTGAAGTTCTATCCGGATGTTCAAGAGATCCGCCAGGGACAGGGACAGAGCGAAGCAGCGAGCCTGCGCCTAGAAAAAGTGAACCAGCTGGCGATCAATGAAATGGCGCGCGCTTCCCGGATGGCGGATGAAACACTGACACCCGCGGATGACAGCTTTGCCATAGCGCTCAATACGCTGACAAATACATCAGGCTTCCTGGCATTTGACTTAGGCCAGCTTGCCTCGATCAAAAGCGCCCAGATCAAAGATCAGATTGCTGCAGGCTGGAATCCCCAGCATCCCGATCTCGCCGCAGAGACTTTTCCGGTCAATCGCTATGAAGACTACAGCAAACTGAAAAGCGAAGATCAGCGCCTGGGCCTTGTCGTCTATGCTCCGAGCATGGACACAGAAAAACCACTTCCAGGATTCCGCAACGGGTCGATCTACATCATCGCGCGCGGCTTGGATGCCATCATTCAAAAGTACCGTCAGACGCCTGAAGCACCTGAAAGCCAGCAGCTGGTTCAGGATCTCAATAAACTGACGGCAATTCTGCAGCAGAGCGGCTTCATCGGCTATTCTGCAGCGGCTTATGGGATGCCCCAAGAGTATAGCAAAGATTACATTTTCGAACTGGACGATTACTACAGTGCCCTCCTCAAGGCAACCAGGGAAAATTTCCAGGTCAAAGGAAGCAAACGCTATGCCGTGCTAGACTTTTCTGATGTCGAGCAGCGCATCCTGACGCGCAATAAGATCGAAGACAAGGAGCAGGAAGACCTGCTGAAATGGAAAGAGGAGTACAATGCAGCCCAGGTTGATCTGAACATCACCAGCCGCTACCAGGTTCCTCCTCCAACAAAAAATGTTTACTGGCAAAATTTCAAGACCAGCTTTTTCAAATATTTCCGCGGCGACGATCGCAAGATCCTGAAATGGGGTCTCGACCTTTCGGGAGGAAAGACTGTTCGCATTGGTCTGCGCGACCAGAATGGAAAGGCTGTCACTAATCCGGATGACCTCAAGCAGGCTGTGAATGAATTGTACACCCGAGTCAACAAGATGGGCGTTTCGGAACGCACGATCCGCATTGAAGGCAAAAATATCATTCTTGACTTCCCTGGATCGCAGAATCTCTCTGCTGCTGAACTGGTCAAAGCTTCAGCCATGTCCTTCCACATCATAAATGAGAAGTTTGGACCTTTCAATCCCGCATTGAAAGAGTCGGTGCAGCAGTTCCTGCAGAATGTCTGGAATGAAGCGGTCGTCACGAACCGCAAGGACATCGAAAGCATTAACGAAATTGCCTGGCAGCACTTAGGCGGAGGCGAGGAAGAACGCCCGCGCAGCGAATCTGCCAAAATGTTATATGAAAATGGCCTGCGCCTTGCTAACCTCAAAGAGCACGCTAAGAGCAGCGCTTATGATGATACTCTCTCTTCTATCGGCATGCTGCGCGGTGAGGATTATTCCGAGTGGGATAATCAGACTCATCCGCTCCTCGTTATCTTCCATAACTATGCCCTGGAAGGCTCCAGCCTAAACAACATTCAGGTTGGTTACGACCCCAGCGAAGGCAACGTGCTGACCTTTGGCGTCAAGCGCTCCTACGAAGGGGCTTCTAAAGGCAGCGGCAGTCCGCGCGATGATTTCTATGCCTGGACTTCGCAGTTCGCTGAGGATAAAATCGCAGGTACTCCAAAAGAAGCCTATTCGCAAGGCCGCGGTTGGCGCATGGCCGTTATCCTGAACGGCTTGGTCATCAGCAACCCGTCGCTGCGCGCCGCATTGCGCGATGGAGCCACAATCAGCGGACGATTCTCTCAGCGCGAAGTTAACCAGCTTGCCGCTGACCTGAAGGCGGGCTCACTTTCCTTCACACCTCGCATCCTGTCTGAAGAGAACGTCAGTCCTGAATTAGGCCAAGAGGAGCGCTCTCGAGGGATTATGGCCTCTATCGTCGGCCTTTTGCTCGTCGTCATCGCCATGGTGGGCTACTACCACTTTGCCGGGATTGTCGCCTCATGCGCGGTTCTGTTCAACATTCTGGTGATGTGGGGAGTCCTTCAAAATCTGGATGCCGCCCTGACGCTGCCAGGGATCGCAGGTATCGTCCTGACGATCGGGATGGCTGTAGACGCCAACGTGCTCGTCTTTGAGCGTGTGCGCGAAGAATTTAAGATCTCCGGCAGGATTGGCTCAGCGATCCAGGCCGGTTATCGCAAAGCCTTTAGTGCGATCATCGACTCCAATATTACAACCATTATGGCCGCCTTCATTCTGATCCAGTTTGACTCTGGTCCGATCAGAGGCTTCGCTGTGACGCTGATCATCGGTATCATCTCCTCGATGTTTACGGCCCTCTTCATGACGCGCTATTTCTTCGCCGGCTGGGTGCAGAATCCGAAGAATAAAGAGCTGAAGATGATGCAGTTCCTCGGCGAGACGCACTTCGACTTCCTGGCTCAGACAAAAAAGGCCGTCCTCATCTCGATTGCCGTGATGGTTGCAGGCACAGCCCTGTTCTTTTCACAACTCCACACCATGCTTGGCATGGATTTCACGGGCGGTTACGCTGTTGTGGTCGACATGGTTGAAAAAGATGGCAATCCCAATTACCGTCTGCTGGCCGGAAATGCCCTTGAGGCACATGGAGCAACTGTAAATGACTATCAGATCCGCGAGCTGAGCCGTCCTAACCAGCTGCGCATCCAGTTAGCCATGGGCATGGAAGAGAAGGGGCATCCCTTCTATCAGATGCCTGAAGAGACTGCCGAAGGCAAATTTGCCTACAACTATCAGAGCAATCCACGCCTGGCCTGGCTGGTCAAATCTCTAGAAGATGCCGGACTGCAGGTTCAACCTTCGCAGCTGGAAACAATCGACAATAACTGGACGGTCATGAGTGGCCAGTTCTCCGATGCGATGCGCTTCAACGCTCTCGTTGGCTTAGGGATCGCCCTGCTAAGCATCCTGATCTACATCACCTTCCGCTTCGAGTTCAAATACGCGGTGGGTGCTGTTGTGGGACTTCTCCACGACGTCATCATCACCCTAGGCATTCTGGCGCTGTTCCATAAACTCGGCTTCCCTGTGCAGATCGACCTTCAGGTCGTCGGAGCGATCATGACCATTGTCGGCTATTCGCTTAACGATACGATCATCGTCTTCGACAGAATTCGCGAAGATATTCGCGTTATGCGCAAGATGAAGTTCCATGAGATCTGCAACCATGCCCTGAACGTCACGCTCAGCCGGACGATCATGACCTCTGGAACCACGCTGCTGGTTCTGCTTGCCCTCGTCCTCCTGGGAGGCAAGTCGATCTTCGCCTTCTCTCTGGTGATGACAATCGGCGTGATTGTAGGTACGCTGTCGTCCCTCTTCATCGCTACACCAGTGATGATCTACTTCCACGATCGCGAAGAGCGCGAAGAAGAAGCTCTGCATTTCAAAAAAGCATAAGTCTGCACGATCCCAGTCCTAAAACTGGGATCGTGTCTTTTTCTCAGCCCGTTTGGAGGCATTTTCAGAAACAGGCTTAGATGAACCTATCTCAATAAAAAGTGTCCGTGGAAGATCGAAGAGATCGTTCCAATAAATTTCAGATGACAAATCTTTCAGCTGGAGCTTCTGCAGGTGTACATGTAGCAAACCGCGAAGGCAAATGCAGTACAAGCCAGGATTTTAGCCCCTTCGATGGCGATCTGATTTGCGACCGCTTGAACTTTCGCAGACTTAACGTTGGAAGCACACTGACCAAAGAGCGAGAAATAGCCCACATGCGCCGCTTTGAATGCGCAGGCGCTTAATCCCACGATGCGTCCGCCACAGGGCACTGCCAGGTTGGCAAAACGTCCCATTTTCTTGCATCTTTCCAACAACGCATCGCGTTCTACGTAGTTGATTTCTTCGTCCAGGCGGGTCAATACTGCAGCCATGGATTTACAGCGCTTTTCAACTTCCTCGATCTCTTTCGTTTGCTTGAGCGTCAAACAGCCCAGATTCCGATATTCCTGGATCCCTTTCTTAAAATCCGCAGAAATCAGGCGAATTCTCGAACGTCTGATGTTCAACTCTTTAAGGGCACGGTTATGATCGCGGAGTTCACCGAAGGGATTTAGCTTATTGATAAGCGAATCAGCCAGCGCGATAGCTTCTTCACAGCTAGGAAAATGACATGCCCATGCAGGTGTGCATCCAGCTTCAACGGTGTGATTAGCAGGTGCAGATGTGATGTTTGGAAAATTGATCATATTATTTTAATTGTTAATTTATACTAATTATAACCAATAAAAATAAAGATGGTATAAAGGTTATGTTTATATTTTATTTATTGGGGTTTGAAGATTCATATCCAGTTGCCAAATTTTCCGTATTCTTCGGTATATCTCTTGACTTCCGACGATTTCACGGTAGAATGGAGCTCATTATGTTAACATGGCAACACATTGAAGATCCGCTTTGGATGTACCCGCGTCTCGATCCCACCTTAAAAGAGAGTGTGATCAAGGAATTTAAAATCCACCCGGTGATCGCTCAGATCCTTGTCTCCCGGGGATTTACCTCTTTAGAGGAGATACACGACTATCTCTATTCCAAACTGCCCGATCTGCATGATCCTTTCCTTCTAGCTGAAATGCCACAAGCCGTCGACCGAGTCTGCCGAGCGATCCGTGACTGCGAAAACATCCTGATCTATGGGGATAACGATGTGGACGGCATGACAGGCACTGCTCTCCTGACTGAATTTCTGCAGTATATCGGAGCCAATGTCTTCTACTATGTTTCCAATAGAGGTCCGTTAAGGCAGAGCCTGATTGTCGAAGCGCTTGAATATGCCCTGAAAAATCAATGCAAGCTTCTGATTACAGTCGACTGTGGGATCACTGCTGCAGTTGAAATCGCCAAAGTCGTTGAGAAAGGTGTCGACGTCATTGTGACAGATCACCATGAGCCAACCGATAAAATCCCCCATTGCATCGCCACTCTCAACCCGAAGCTGTTAAATAACCCCTATCCCAATCGCGATCTTACCGGTGTCGGGGTGGCGTTCAAGCTTGCCCACGGCATCACCAAGCAGCTTGTAACCGAAGGGAAAATCGCTCCTAAAAAGGTCGACCTCAAACGCTATCTGGATCTTGTCGCCCTGGGAACTATTTCCGATATGGGTTCGCTGTTGGGTGAAAACCGCATTCTGGTGCACTACGGCCTGCGCCAGCTGCGCAAGACCAAACGCATCGGTCTGACAAAGCTTGTCTCCGTTTCAGACGTGGACCTCAATGACATCTCCACATTCAGCATCGCTTCCAAAATCGCGCCGAGACTCAATAGCCTTGGGCGCATCGACGATCCCCAGAAGGGTGTGCAGGTGCTGTTGATCCGCAATGTGCTTACGGCAGAAAAAATGGCCCAGGAATTGGACCTGAACAATATAGAGCGGCAGAAAATTGAAAGAACAATGTCGGCCGATGTAGAAAACACCATCCTGGAGCATCCCGATATTCTGCATCATAAAGCGGTCATCATGCAATCCGATCGCTGGCATCCGGGGGTCATCGCCATCATCTCCACCCGCATTGCGAAGCATTATAACCGCCCTACGGTGATGATCGCGATCGATAAAGAGATCGGCAAAGGTTCGCTGCGCTCCATTCCCGAATTTCCTCTCCTGCCTGTCTTAAAAGAGTCCGCAGACATTCTGCTCAATTTCGGTGGCCATGACTTTGCAGCAGGCCTGACGATAAAAGAACAGCATATTGAAGAGTTCAAAAAACGTTTTATCAAAGCAGCAGATGAACGTCTTAAAGACAGCGACGTAGTGACCAAGCTCTATCTGGACAGCGAAATCAAGTTCGATGACCTAACTTTCGATTTCATGGAATCGATGAGGCTTTTAGAACCCTACGGGAATGAAAATCCAGCCCCCATCCTCTACTGCGACGCCAAGCAGGCGTGGCCTCCAAAAGTAGTGGGAAAAACCCACCTGAAACTTTACCTGGAACAGGGCGACCGCATCCTGGAGGGCTTTGCTTTTGGCAAAGCTGCCCTAAGCCCTATGCTACGCAAAAAAAACCTCACCCTCCGCGTCGCTTTTACCCCGCAAATCAATGACTTCCATCAGGGACAGAGCATCCAGCTCATGATTCGCGATTTTCGCATTCTCGAAGAAGCGGTATGACTCTGATCTCCGGCGAGATTGAAAGCATCGCTTTTGGCGGCAAAGGCATTCTTCGGCATGAAGGAAAAGTTGTCTTCATTCCTTATACAGCTCCTCAAGACCGCGTCACGTGCCGCATCACTCACCAGCATAAAAACTACTCTGAAGCTGAAATTGTTACCCTCGATTCGCCAAGTCCCCAACGCGTTGAACCACTCTGCCCATATTTTGGGAAATGCGGCGGCTGTCAGCTCCAGCACATGACCTACGAAGCTCAGCTCGAATACAAGCGTCAAAGCGTCAGCGATGCCCTCAGTCGGATTGGGAAGCTGAACGTCCAGGTCGAACCGGTGGTGCCCGCTGAAATGCGATGGGCCTATCGCCGTCACATCGCGCTGACGGTGAAAGCATCGAATGGTCGCTTTAATGTCGGATACATCGCAGACGATCATGTTTCCTTTCTGCCAGTCTCTCAATGCCCCATCTTTCTCGATCCTTCTCATTCTCTTCTGCAGCAGATACAGGAATTAACGAATAGCCTGGAGGCCTCTCCGAGCAATTCAGGAAAGCTCATGATCTTCAAGCAAGGGGATCGTTTTTTTCTTCAATGGCATTTCAAAGAGCTGCCTGCGAATGCAGTAGCTATCATGGAAAAGGCTCTCACAGTCCATTCACAATGGGCAGGATGTTGCATCGCAACCCCAAGATCACTGCATCAGCTGGGCAATTCCAACCTGGAGCTGATGATCGATGGACTTTCGATTCAATTCTCCTCACGGGCTTTTCTTCAGAACCATCCCGAGCAGAGCCTGAACATCTACCGGATGGTGCAAGCTCAGGCAGAAACAACCAAAGCATGCAAAGCTCTCGATTTCTATTGTGGTATTGGCATCCTGAGCCTCCTGCTCGCACGTCAGGGAATAGCAGTCAAAGGTGTGGAACAGAATGGAGAAGCCATCAAAACTGCGCGGGAAAACAGCGCTCGCAACAGGATCACTGGAGCCGAATTTGTGAAGGGGGATGTGAAAAATACTGCTGAACATCAGCTCAGCAGCATGCAACCCGATTTTGTCATCGTCAATCCACCACGGGAAGGGATGGATAGTAAAGTCATTGAGGCCTTGCTTGCTTCTCAGGTTCGCACGATTGTCTATATCTCATGCATGCCTTCGACTCTGGCGAGAGATCTTAAGCTTCTCTGCCAGAAGTATCGCTTTGAAAGATGCCGACCTTTCGACATGTTCCCTCAAACGGGACATGTCGAAACCGTGGCAATCTTACAGAGTTAGCTCGCCTTGCGCTTAGCGCCCTTCTTTTTCAGGTAGCTATCCTGATAAAGTTTGATGTCATTAGTATGAATGACCCAGGCTGCTCCCTTGCGATGTGCCTTCAGATGTCCCACGCGTGTCGCGTAGTAGATCTTTTGATTAGGCACTTTGAGCATATCGGCTACTTGATTGACCGAAAAATAACCTTTATGGTTATCGAACAGTAATTCGCCGTTGAAAACTGATTTCGAACGCGAATATTTCTGCTTGCGATAAGCTTCCAGATCATCCAGGTGGATGGTCCAGCGCGTCGTTTCCTTGCGCGCCTTGAGCTTATTCAATTTGATTGCGACATAGATAGCCTGGCGCGTTACCTTGTTGATCTTAGCAGCTTCGGTGATCGAAACTAGCTTATCTTCAGGTTGCACTTTCAGACCTTCTTTATTTTTAGACATTTTAACCTCCATGTAAAATCTTCAAAAAATTTTAAGTTTCAATTTTATCTTTTTTTAAAATTTAAATCAAGTGGTAGCAAAAGAAAACTATTTAATAACAATAAAACCAACATTTTTCTACCTTCAAGATATCTATCATCTCATAGAAAAGAATTGAAATCAAGCATTTCTTTACATAAATTTTACATTTTTTGATTGGCACCGCAGCCGCAATGCCCTACAATAGAGTATTTGGCTCATGCACAAACGCGTCCTGTGCTGGCGTACACACAAAATACTAAGCGGAACCGACTAGCATGTTTCGAGCACTTATCTGCCTCCTCGCAATAGCTTTGACGCCTTTTTATGCCGCGGCTAAGCTCCCAAATATCACTGCGGCACAGACAACAAGCAAACTCAATGAGATTATGAAGGCCCATGCGGTCCATCACCAACTCTCCTCCATGCTTGTGAAGCGCGTCTTGCTCAACTATCTGGATGAACTGGATCCTACTAAAACCTATTTTATCGAATCAGACATCAGCGCCTGGCTGGAACCATCGGACGCGCTTGTCAAAAAGATTTTGGCCGATTACCGCCAGAACCAGTTCGATACTTTTTCAGAAATCAACCAGGCCATGGTCAAAGCCATCTTGAGGCGCCGCAAGCTCGACAAAGAAATTGATCTGAAAACCTTGCCATCCAAAGTGAATCCTGAAGAATTCAAAAACATGAAATGGACCATAAGCGAAGAAGAGCTCCTGCGCCGCATCACCCGACTGAAAGCACTCCAGATTGAAACGGCAGCGAAACTCAATGAAGAATTAAAAGAAAAGTCCCTCCAAAGAATTGCCAAAAGGCAGACTTTGACGGAAGAAGAGTTCCTCAACCCCGATCCGGTCTACCAGCGGCATCTCACGCTCACCGATGTCCTCAAAGCGTTTGCCGCCGCTTTGGATGCCCATACAGCCTATTTTACTCCCGACGAAGCCACTCAGTTTATGATTAATGTCCAGCAGCGCCTGTTTGGCATCGGCGCTCAGCTGCGGGATGACGTGAATGGTTTCAGCGTCGTAAAAATCGTCGAGGGAAGCCCTGCATCCCGCAACAAGCAGCTTAAGATCAAAGACCGCATCATCGCCGTCAATGGGGAACCCGTCGTCGGAATGGACATTGTCGACGTCGTGGAGATGATCAGAGGGGAAGAAAACACTCCTGTCTCGCTCACAGTCATTCGTGAAGATGGCGAAGGAGAAGCGAAAACGGAAGAAAAGCTCGACATCACCATTCCCCGGGGAGAAGTAGTTCTCAAAGAATCGCGCTTTGAATCATCTCACGAAGCCTTCGGTGATGGCGCTATCGCCTATCTTCGTCTCTATTCCTTTTATCAGGACCCAGAAAGCTCCTCAACCGACGACATCACCAAAGCTCTCGAGCAGCTGCGCAAAGAGCATCCGATCAAAGGGGTCATCCTGGATCTCCGCTATAATTCAGGCGGGCTGCTTTCACAGGCTGTCGGAATCGCCGGCCTTTTCATCACTAAAGGAACGATCGCCTCGATCAAAGACGAAACAGGCGCCATCCAGCACCTGCGCGATCTCGATGGCAAGATGGCCTGGGATGGACCTCTAATTATCCTGACCAACCGCGCCAGCGCTTCCGCCTCGGAAATTGTCGCCCAAAGCCTTCAGGATTATGGCAGGGCCCTGATTGTAGGGGACGACCACACTTACGGCAAAGGCACCTTCCAGACATTCACCTTGAATACCGCCAAAGAAAACCTGGTCAACCCACAGGGAGAATATAAGGTGACCCGAGGCCTCTATTATACCGTATCCGGCAAGACCCCGCAAATGACCGGCGTCTTGGCAGATATTATCGTACCGGGTCCTCTCTCAGAGATGGAGATCGGGGAGAAATTTGCTAAGTATCCCCTTGAAAACGACCATATTAAGCCCAATTTCGACGACGATCTAGCCGATGTGCCCTATCTGCAGCGTGCAAAAGTCAGGATGCTGTACAAGTTCAATCTGCAACCCCAGGTGCACATGTATGACAAATATCTGGCTGTTTTAAAAACCAATTCCGAAGACCGCATCAAAACCAACAAAAGCTATCAGAAATTACTCACCGAAATTCAAAAGAAAGAGCCCATTGATGAAGATACCTTAACCGAACTCGGCGCGGTCGACCTTCAGCTCACCGAAACATACAACATCATGAAAGACCTCCTCTACCTTCAGAAGTCATAATCTATCTTCTGTAGTCAAAGGAGACGTCTTGTTTGAATTCTAATCATTCACTCTGCTAAACTGATGACCTTCAATAAGGAAAAGTTATGACTGTACGCGTACGCATTGCTCCCTCTCCTACTGGCGACCCACATGTCGGGACAGCCTACATGGCCCTTTTCAATGTGATCTTTGCTCGCCATCACAAGGGCAAATTTATCTTGCGCATCGAAGACACGGACCGCGCGCGCAGCCGCCCAGAGTATGAGGAGAACATCTATAAAGCACTCCATTGGGCCAACATTCAGTGGGATGAGGGACCTGATGTCGGCGGCCCCTTTGGCCCCTACAGGCAGTCTGAACGGTCTGAGATTTATAAAAAATATGCCCACGAGCTGATGGATAAAGGCAAGGCCTATAAATGCTTCTGCACGTCAGAAGATCTCCAAGAGATGCGCGAACTGCAAGCTAAGCAGGGCGGACGCCAGGGCTACGACCGCCGCTGCCGCAACTTAAGCCAGGCAGAGATCGATCAGCGTGAACGAGAGGGCAAACCCTACGTCATCCGCTTGAAGATGCCTCTGACAGGAGAATGTGTTTACGAAGACCTGATCAAAGGGCGCATCACCTACCCTTGGGCAGATGTCGATGACCAGGTGCTGCTCAAATCCGATGGCTTCCCCACCTACCATCTTGCGGTTGTTGTCGACGACCATCTGATGGAAATCTCCCACGTGATCCGAGGCGATGAATGGATGAGCTCCACACCTAAACATGTCTACCTCTATGAAGCCTATGAGTGGACTCCTCCGACATTCATGCATATGCCTTTGCTGCTTGGCAAAGATGGAAAAAAGCTTTCCAAGCGCAAAAACCCTTGCTCTATCTTTTATTACCGCGACAGCGGCTACTTGCCAGAAGCTTTTCTGAACTTTCTGACGCTAATGGGCTACAGCATGACTGGCGACCGCGAAATCTACGCCCTTGACGAGGTCATCAACGAATTTGATTACAAGCGCATCGGCGTTTCTGGCGCTGTATTCGATGTACAGAAGCTCGACTGGATCAACCAGCAGTACCTCATCAAGAATATCCCTGTAGATAAACTGTGGGACCGCTTAAAAGCCTGGAGCTTCAACGACAACTACATGCAGTCTCTCATGCCGCTCTGCCATTCGCGAATCAAGACATTCGGCGATTTTATGGATTTATGCGACTTTTTCTTTATTAACAATCTCAGGTATGCGCCAGAACTGTTTTCTGTCAAAGAACTGCTGCCCGATCAGTGCTGCATGATCCTTCAGACCATTATCTGGTCAATGGACGAGCAGGAAAACTGGGGAAGCGCCGGAATCAATCAGGCCTCAAGACAGGTTGCCGACGCCTTTGGAGTGAACCATAAAAAGGTCGTCATGCAACTGCTCTTTGCCAGCATCATGGGCAAGCTCCAAGGGCCGCCCCTCTTCGATTCTGTGGGGCTGCTGGGCAAAGACCGCACCCGCGCGCGCCTCTTACGCTCCATCGAATTCCTGGGCGGAATCTCCAACAAAAAGAACGACGCTCTGAAAAAAGCCTGGGAAAAGCGCGACTGCAAGCCTCTTCTGACTGCCTGAAAACAGCGTGCAGACCATTTCCAGCTGCACGCCTTTTTTCAAAAACACACTTTAATATGTAAGCATAACTTCATATTTAATTTGACTCCTATTGTCCTTACCCATATGATCGCCGTCACAATTCAATTTTAACATGGAGTTTTTATGTCTTCATCTGTAAATGGATCCGCCCAACCTTCTGATTTTGTTGTGAAGCTGCATGAAGCTTCCAGAACCGCGCAATTTTATATGTTCCCGGCTATTCCAGCCAGTTTCCTGGTTATAAAAGTGGGGCAGGTTGCCCATGCAAAGTTATTTGAACGGCTGAACATTCAAGATATGGGTCGTGATGATATTCTACGAACCTCTCTGATTCTGGCGGCCGGCAGCAGCCTGTATTTCTATTGGCCCCCTCTTCTATCTCTATCTGAGAAAATACCCTTTATAAAAAACTGGAAAAAGCCCCCAAAACCTGTAGAGGTAGATGATAAAAAACCGCAAGCTGATGACAAGAAATCGGAATCGAGTGAAAGGAAAAGATCATCTCACAAACGAAAAGAAAACCAAGAGGTACAGCTCATCCATCCAGGTCATTTTATGGTCACGATGTTGTGCAGATTTGCCATGCTGTCAATTGCTTTCGGGAGCCCTGTCGCAATAGCTCAAATCGAAGATCGCAAATATCAGTTGCTCACCTGCGGCCTCGCAGGCGTCACCCACTATGCAATCTATCGTATGACAGGGATAGAGAAGAAGGAGAATTCTCAGACTAAACCGGATGCAAGACAATCAGCTCCATCCTCTGCTGAAAAAAAATAATGATGCCCAAAAACATGTTCACCATTGGTACATGTTCATCACCCCCCACCCTCGTTTGGGAGAGCGAGACGGATGCAATGGCCAGATTCGCGAGGAGGCAAAGCAAGGATGTTCGTCACGCAACTCAGAGCGCTGGAAGAGCGAGAGGGACACAATGTTCAGATTTCTGATGAGACCATAGCCGAAGCGCTATGCCGAAGAAGAAAGCTGAGCAGGGTGACCCTCGCAGCCTTCCAGGGCTCAGTTGCGTGACGAACATCCTTGCGCTAGCCGAAGCGCTATTGACGACGAGAGAAGCTGGTGTTTCGCAGCCTCCCAGGCGAGGGATGGGGGTGGTGAATATGTACCACCATTGCCATCGTGGTGAACATGTTTGCTAATAAACAGCAGTTCCCGCTGAAAAAATTTTCTCGGAAAAGTCCAGATCCGTAGAGATTTTTTTGAGGACCGATGCAGGCAACCCCGGAGGGGTTGTCGAAGCAGGGCGGCGAAAAAAGATCACGGAGATGGGCTTTTACGAGAGAATTTTTCAGTGGGAATTGCTGGTCAATAAACGCCCTACCCGATACAATTGTTTCTACGTTTTTATCGATCATGGAAACAATTTTTAATTATGTATGCGCGCACGCCGACGAAGCGCAATGGCTGATGTTTTTTCTCCTGCTTTTAGCAGGTTTTAATATTCCCATCAGCGAAGATGCCATGCTCATCATAGGAGGAGCCCTGGCCAGCACCTGTTTGAAACATCATCCCTTCGAAATGTGGCTCTGGCTCTTTATGGGCTGCTGGATTTCCGCCTGGGAAGCCTACTGGATCGGGCGCCTTTTAGGACCAAAGCTTTACGACAGCCGCTGGTTTGGCAGGATCATCAATCCCGCGCGGATTCATCGCCTGCACCATTACTATGAAAAATTCGGCATCCTCACCTTCATTGTCGGCAGATTCATTCCAGGCGGGGTCCGCAACGCCCTGTTCATGACGACGGGGTTGAGCAAGATGCCCTTCTCCAAGTTTCTGATGCGCGATTTTTTCGCCTGCCTTATCTCGAGCACAACCCTTTTCTCACTGGGATTTGCTTTTGGCGAAAACCATCAGGTTCTTCTGCAGTATTTTAAAAAATATGAATTAATTATCTTGGCAATCCTGGGAACTATTGTGGTGGCTCTCTGTACCATCCTCTGGTGGTTTCGTTCCAAAAACATCGCAGATAATCAAAATACGGCGGGTCAATGATACTTACGGTTCCTAATTTCATTTCTCTTCTGCGCATCCCGCTCGCTTTCGTCTTTCTGCAGGAACACCCCATCTATCGCGCCGCAGCTATCCTTGCAGCGCTTTTGACTGATGGCCTGGACGGCTATATCGCCCGCCAGTTCAAGCAAAAGGGACGCGTAGGCACACTCCTCGACCCCATCACCGACAAATTTTTCGTCTTCTTCGTTTTATTTACACTGATCAGCGAAAACCGCATCTCTCCAACTGAAAGCGCCATTCTCATTTGCCGCGACTTTTCGGTCATCCTCTATGGATTCTACCTTGCCTGGCGCGGCAGGCTCTTCGATTATCAGTTTCGCGCGATCTGGTGCGGAAAGATCACGACAGTGCTCCAATTCACGGTTCTTCTCTGCCTCGCGTTGCGCCTTTCCGTACCCTCCTATCTCTATGGAGTCTTCATTATCCTTGGCATCCTGGCCCTGGGCGAGCTCTATAAAACCGACCGCAGCCGCAAGCGCGTCACATCATCCTAACATCCTCTGCGAGCCGACAGCGCAGCTCTACGATATCACCATAGCAACCAATCACCTCTGCGAGCCGACGCGAGAGGCGCCCCGCCAAAGCGTTAGCTGGCGGGGAATGAGCGGCGAGCAGCTCGCGGCTTTGGCGCTGTCCCAGAAGGAAAGTAAGGTGTGTAACCTGGGTCTCAGCGGCGAGGAGACGATTTGACGAAGCGAGATGAGGCTCGAAGTGAGATGAGGCTCGAAGTGAGGCTCAAGAGGGCGCGGGGGACACACCTAAGGATGTGTCCCCGACTGTATAATTATTTACTTAGCTTCTGCTGGCAATTGAGTAGCCAGGATAGGCGCTTTGACGCTCTCCGGCTCTTCGGTGCTGGTGAGGGCATTAAACTGCCGTCCCAAAGAACGTGTCGCCATAATCCAGAAGCCAATCACAACCATGAGGATGGCTGCGACGAAGGGAGCGCTCGCACTGAGCGATCCGAAGGTCATGAGCAACCCGGTATGAATGAGGGATCCGCCCGACTTGCCCAGACGGGAACCGACGCCGTCGATTGCCGCCTTGCCCTTCAGCTTGCACTCATGGCTGAGCGGAATAAAGGCCATCTCTTTGGTGACATCAAAGACAGAATATTTCATCCCTTTGCTCAGGCAGTTCTGGGCTGCGCCAAAGAAGACGGCGATGACGAGGGGCGTTGCGCCAGCCATAGCCAGCATGCCCAGGCTCATCGAATCCCGGAAGAGGAAAAAGCCAAAGAAGCCCGCACTAGTCACCAACATCATGATGGGTGTAATCAGGGCTGTGCGCGTCCAACCAAAGCGGTTGATGATGCGCGCCATAAAGATCGAGACTGTGACAGAAACGATTCCAATCAGAGAGGTGATGTTGCTCATGTAGCCATAGAAGTCGCCTGGAGATGGGTAGAGAAGGCGCAATTGATCCTTCCAGACAACCTCGACCAGGTTGATCACCAAATTGTAGGCCACAACCAGTATTGCTATGCAGAGAAGGTACTTGGAATTGGAGAGGTAGGAGAAGCTCTCTTTGAATGACAGCTTGCCTTTGGCTTTGAGCTCTCTTTTTGTCTTGTGCAGTTCATCAAAGCTGGGATCATTCAGAACATTGCGATTCATCCAGCGGAAAAGCCCCATCACTGCCACACCGCAAACACAGATGACGGCCACCAGGATCATCAAGGAGCTGCCCCAATCTTCACTTCGGATGGAGTCCGCCCCCCCCTCGTTAGGAAGAAAACCGGCCAGCTGCCCAGCGAGAATCCCTGCACAGTTAGCCCAGATGGAGAAGACACTGTAGAAGCGTCTGGCCTCATGGATGCGGGTCACCTCGTTGGCAAAGCCCCAGAAGAGCACGGTCATGACAATCGTCCCCCACAGCTCCGCCATGACGTAAAACAACGTGAACGACCAGTAGCGCATCATGGAGACTAAACCTTTGAATCCAGAGGGAAGTTGCTCTTTCAGCCAGTCGGCAAGCTGCTCGGCATGAAGGGATTGGCGTATCGGATAGAGCAGAAAAGCAAACAGGATAAAAAAGATCAAAAACCCGGAGAGCATGATATAAAAGACGCGTTCCTGGCTGAAGCGGTTAGAGAGCTTGGTAAAGATAAAGGTCAGCAGGATAGCGCCCGGCAGAAGGGCCCAGACTTTGACAAAGGGGATTACTTCGGCGCCTGCAGCAGTGACAATAACGGCGTCTTTCATGTTGCGCAGGAGATCATAGGCAAAGATGATGAGAAAGAGCATCAGCATCATCGGCACTAGCTTTTTACGTTCGTGCGGCTGCACGGGCCAGACACAGGAACGTATGGTTCCGAGAAATCCTGAAGAAGCCATGTAAAAGCCTTTGTAAGCAATAATTATAGCATAACTGGATAATTCATTTCCAGCGAAAAGTCAGGCCGTTTAAAGAGTGATTTTACACAGGGAGCGTGTACTTTCACACTGCTTTCTGTTCCGTGAGGACACCATCGCTCCCTAATGGAAGCGGGCGGGTAGCGTTGTCGGCGTTGACAGGCTTCGGCGCTGTCAGATCCGTAAACTGGCGACCCATCAGGCGCACTGCGCCCATCCAGAAGACAATCACGGCAAAGAGCAAGCTCGCTACATAGGGAGCGCTTGCGGCGAAGGAGGCAAGGGTCAAAAGGAGGCTTTGATGGATGACAGATCCACCTGACTTGCCAAGGCGGGCCGCCACGCCGTCGATCGCTGCCTTGCCCCGGATTTTACATTCAGGCGAGAGTGGCACGAAGGCCATTTCCTTCGTCGAATCAAAGACGGAATATTTGGCTGCGCGGCAAAGAATATTCTGCGCGGATCCAAAGAAAACGGCCATTGCCAGAGGCGTTGTTCCCAGAATGCCTTGCATCAGGTCGCTCATCGTCCCCTCTGCCAGGAAGCAGCCAAAAAAGCCGACACTTGTAATCAAAAGGATGGTGGGGGTCAGCATGGCGGTGAAGGTCCAGCCGAATTTGCGGATCGAGTTGCCGGAGATGAACCAGGCGAAAAGGGTCGCGAGAATCCCTGTCAAGGTTGTCACGCTGTTCATGTAGAGATTATATTCGCCAGGAAGCGGATAGAGCACGCGCAGCTCATGTTTCCAGAGAACTTCAACCAGGTTGATCACCAGGTTGTAGGCAATGACGATGAAAGCCAGCAAAAGGAGATACCTGGAACGGAGGAGATAGGAGAGATTTTCGCGAAGGGAGAGCTTTCCAATGACACCTTTTTCATGACTGGCGTTCTGGGGATCATAATAGCGTGGATCTTTGAGAATCCTTGTGTTCATCCAGTAAAAGAGAGCAAGAGTCCCCAGGCCGGCAAGCAGCACCAATCCTAAAAGCATGGTCATGGTCTGTTCCCAGCCAGTAGAACCAAAAGGCAGACTGGTGTCAAGCTGATCGCGGTAGAGAGCCGCCGCTGCCAGACCCGCGGCGACACCGGAAAAATTGGCCCCGATCCCAAACAGTCCATAGAAACGCTTGGCTTCGCCGAGGCGCGTAACCTGGTTGGCAAAGCCCCAAAAGAGCATGAAGAGCACGATGTTGCTCCACAGCTCTGCCATCACGTAGAAAGCGGTGAAGGTCCAGTTGCGGTACATGGCGATCAACCCCTTGCACCCGGCAGGGAGGACCTTTTCCAGATAGTCTGCAGTCAGATTGGGATGAAGCGACTCTCGGGCGGGATAAAGGATGAGACTGAAGATCACAAAGAAGACAAGGAACATCGAAAACATCGTATAGACGACCGTTTCGCGACTGAAGCGATTTGAGAGGCGCGTGAAGAGGTAGGTCATCAGGACAGACATGGGAAACATTGCCCAGACCTTAATGAAGGGAATGACCTCGGCTCCCGACCCTTTCGCGGTGACAACCAGGGTGTCCTTCATCGTCCGGAGCACATTGTAGTCAAAAGTCACAAGAAAAAACATCAACAGCATAGGCAGGAACTTCTTGAGTTCGTAGCGATGAATGGGCCATAAATAGGTCCTCCATCTACTGAATTCGCGTTTCCTATCCGCTATTGGCATTTACTACCCCTTTGGGCGCAAGTATTGCAACCCTTTTAGTATGCATACCGAAGAACACTATTGAAAAAAGAAAGAGCCTTTCTCGCGTGAGTCGCCGAAGATGGGAGGACGAGTTTGACATAGGCTTCAAACTACCTTAGACCGGCCGCTGAGCAGGCATTTGACATAAGACTATATGCAATGCTCGCCATTTCTAGCAAGGTGCAATTTTGCGCCGAGCGGATCGGTGAAGTAATGTTAATTAATCTTTACTAAAATTTTATTAAATTTTGATTAATTTTACAATACTTATTTATCAGAAAGTGCATCTATTCCGGGTAAAATGCCAAACTCCAGGAATTCAAGTGAGGCTCCCCCGCCGGTAGAGACATGTGAAATCTGGTCTGTGACACCCATTGAGGATAGCGCCGCGACAGAATCTCCTCCGCCAACCACGCTGATCGCGGGAAGGGAAGCCACTGCTTTCGCGATCGCCTCGGTTCCCTTTGCGAATTGAGGATTTTCGCAGACACCCAAAGGTCCATTCCAGAAAATGGTGGCAGCGTCCGCTAGCTGCTGGACAAACAGAGCCACCGTTTTGGGGCCGATATCGACACCCTGAAAGCCCATGGGAATGCCTTGAGAAGTTTCGATCACTTGACTGGTGGGATCGTCCAGTTTTTTTGCCACGACATGGTCCACTGGGAGGAGCAATTTCACATGGCTGGAGGCGCAGCTATCCATGACCTCCTGAGCCTCTCGTAAAGAGGCTTCTTCAAGCAGAGAATTGCCAACATCGATGCCCTGCGCTTTCAGGAATGTGTAGGCCATGCCTCCTCCGATAAGGAGTCCATCCACCTTTTTAATGAGGGCCTTGAGTACGCCCAATTTTGTGGATACTTTCGCCCCCCCAATGATGGCATAAAACGGTCGCTTGGGTTCCATGAGGGCTTTTCCTAAAAATTCGATCTCTTTTTCCATCAGAAATCCAGCAGCAGCCTTGCCCGGGAACAGACGCGCCACAGAGGCGGTTGAAGCGTGTTCGCGGTGCGCGGTGCCAAAAGCATCATTGACATAAACATCTCCAAGAGATGCCAGCTGCGAGACAAAAGCCGGATCTTCTTCAGGATGCTCCTCAGCACGATGGAACCTTAGATTTTCCAGCATCAGGATATCGCCCGGTTTCAATTCTCTCGCGAGCTTTTCCACTTCGGGTCCGACGCAATCTGGAGCCATCATGACAGGCCTTTCCAGCAGTTCTGATAGATAGTGCGCGCAGGGCTGAAGAGAAAATTCCTTGGCGGGCTTGCCTTTGGGTCGCCCTAGATGGCTCATCAGAATCAGAGAAGCGCCATGATCCAGGATATAATGAATCGACGGCAAGGCTGCTATAATCCGGGTATCATCGGCAATCTCACCGCCAGCATCCAGAGGCACATTAAAATCGACTCGCATCAGGACCCTCTTGCCCATGAGATCCAGATCCCTCAATGACAACTTCTGCATATAGATTTCCCTAAAAAGTAGCTTTGAAGCTATATGTATCAAAATATGGATTTGAGCTCTATACGAAAGGAATACAGGCAGAGGCAGCTTCGAAAAGCAGACCTCCTGCATGACCCCTTTGAGCAGTTCCGCCTTTGGCTGCAAGAGGCCATCCGCGCAGAAGAAATTGAACCCAATGGCATGGCTTTAGCCACAGGATCTTTATCTTGCCGGCATGTCCTACTCAAAGCCATCGATAAGGGATTTGTCTTCTTCACCAATCTTAATAGCCGCAAAGCGGGCCAGCTTGAGCAAAATCCCGCAGCCGCTGCCGCTTTCTGGTGGCGTCAGCTTGAACGCCAGGTTACCTTGGAAGGTTATTGTGAAAAAGTATCTCCGGACATAGCTGCCGCCTATTTTTCCAGCCGTCCGCGCGAAAGCCGCCTCGCGGCCTGGTCGTCGGAAAAACAAAGCAGCCCTTTGACATCCAGAGATGCGCTTGAAGAGCGATATCAGCTTTATCAAAACGAGTTTAAAAATAAAGAAATCACCTTGCCACCCTTCTGGGGTGGATTCCGCCTGATTCCCCATCGCATCGAATTCTGGCAGGGGCGTCCCAACCGCCTTCACGATCGCTTTGTCTATCTGAAAGCTGAGGGGGGATGGACGCTCGAAAGGCTCTACCCTTGAGGGGCAAGTTTTTCCAAAGCCCCAATGATTTTCATGAAAGCCATTCGATCAGCATCATCTTTATCTTTCACAAAACAGGGGGCAAAGACAACTGCAGCTCCTCTGTGATCCATTCCCTTATTCGCAATCTGTTGCGTGACAAAGTTGCTGTAAAAATCGAAAAAACTCTCCATAAAACTTCGATTCTCTCCTGAAAGTCCAGCTAAAATCTCTTCCTGCGATCCACCCCTTTTCAATGCCTCATATCCCTCATCAGGCAAAGCATAATTCAAATAGGCACCCAGAAAAGTTTTGTATGTTGCGGCTATATCGTCTGTCTCCTCTGAATCCAGGCGGATATTCTCTCCTGGCGTATGTTGTAATTCATTCAAAAGCACTTTTTTCAGCTCCTCTCTCTTCACAGCTTCGCCCTCTTCTCGAAATAACCCTTTTTTGCCCAACTCGCCCCTTTCTTGGATCACATCGAGCATCTTTAACAGGACCCGACGCTGCTGATCGGCAGGCAAGGCCTGAAAACGCGTACGGATTTCTGCCGCCTGGATTGCCGGATTTACAGTCTTCTCTTTGACCACATTTTTTGGGGTCACCTCTTTTGGCTTCGAATTAAAAATGGTTTGGAACAATCCACTCACCCAATTTGTAAAACGAGAAAGCCAGGAACTTCCCGTGGGCAGCTTTTCTCTGGACACTGTTTGCATCTTCGAAGCCGCAGTGCCCTCTCTTCCTGCAGCTTTGGCTACTTTAGAAACTGACTCTGGAGTAACTGATGGTGTTTGTTCTTCGAGAGGACGATGCGGTCCTTGGGGTGGGCCGCCGGGAATTGGAGCAGTGACTGGCATACCTGACCTCCTGTTTCCATTTATTATACAATATTATTTAAAAACCACAAAAACTAATTAACTTTTGTGATTTTTAACTAATTTTAGAAAATATTCGTGAATAGATGAATTGTTTGTCAATTCGGGATGGAACGTAGAGCCCAGGTATTGTCCCTGTCTGACCAGGACAGGTTCTTCATTGAAATGGGCCAGCACTTCGACATCTGCGCTGCATTGGCGGATGCGTGGCGCGCGGATAAAGAGGGCGGGAAAACTGGAGCCCTGGCTTTCCAGCTCCAAGTCAACATTGGCGCGAAAAGATTCGGCCTGGCGTCCATAAGCGTTGCGTTCGACTGCAACGCCTAGCCAGCCGAAGGGTTTGGTGGGTTCGGCGATGATCTGCTTCGCCATCAGGATAAGCCCTGCGCAAGTACCAAAGACGGGATGTGTTTCACCGTAAGCAGCCAGTGATTGGGCAAAATCGCCCTCTTTCAGCAACCGCATGATGGCGGTCGATTCGCCCCCGGGGATAATTAATGCATCGCAGCGCTCCAGATCGACAATTGAGCGCACTTCGATCGCCTCTGCTCCTAAAGAGCGCAGCATTTCCACATGCTTGGCAAAAGCTCCCTGCAGAGCCAATACGCCTATCACATGCATATTACCATCCTCGTTGTGCGAGATGCTCACCCAATTTCTGCATTTCGAGGCCCTTCATCGCACCCATGAGACCCATCGAAACCTTGGCCAGCATCTCCGGATCCTTGTAATGGGTCACAGCCAGGACAATTGCCTTGGCCCGGTTGATGGGATCTTCCGATTTGAAAACTCCGGAACCCACAAAAACACTGTCGGATCCAAGCAGCATCATCAGGGCCGCATCGGCGGGCGTCGCGATTCCACCCGCAGCAAACTGTGGAACCGGCAATTTACCTGTCTTAGCCACCTGCTGGACAAGATCGTAAGGCGCTCCGAGACGCTTTGCTTCCGCCATCAGCTCAGCCGGATCGCAGGACTGCAGCCGTCGGATATCCCTCGTCACAGCGCGTATATGACGCACCGCCTCGACAATATTGCCTGTGCCCGCTTCGCCCTTGGTGCGGATCATAGCCGCCCCTTCTGCAATGCGCCTCAAAGCCTCCCCCAGATCACGGCATCCACACACAAAGGGAATCCTGAAGGCATTCTTGTCGATATGATTTTCTTCATCCGCCGGCGTCAGCACCTCGCTCTCATCAATGAAATCGACAAATAGAGCTTCCAATATCTGAGCCTCGGCAAAATGTCCGATCCGGCACTTGGCCATGACGGG
>JAJFUZ010000246.1 GCA_021372155.1 Parachlamydia sp.
CTTCCTGAACCCGCGCCAGTTCTCCCTGCAATGCTCCCTTAGCTTCCTGAACCCGCGCCAGTTCTTCTCGCAATTTTCGTATAGTAATATATGGAGGCTCAAAATACTCCATTTTATCCTCCTGTATGTCTTCATGATTCATACACTCATTCTTCACTACGATCAAATTATACATTATTTGATCGCACACATCGATGTGCGTTTTCATTTTTTTAAAAACCAATTCTTGAGGATACGCTCGATACTCTGGGAAATAAAAGAAATCCATTTTCATACAGCGCAAATCCATGTTCTGTTCACTATGATCAGACCAAGCAAGTCCCCACATTGGTGCATGCGGATGTGAGAATATTTCAGGAGCAATAGGCGAAAACTTCTCATTAGTCCAAAAACGAGGTGTATGTTCATTAAACACTTGAACGTGATATGGATTCGCCAAGTTCAAGCCTTGCATATAATAAGGAGCTACGATGCAAACCTGCGCTCCGTCTTTACAGATTCGATAAATTTCGGCCATTGTAAAAAGCAAGTCACTTACATGCTCCAATGAATGTGAGGCGTACACCAAATCGACGGAATTATCCTCGAAGGGCAACCGACTATTAATGTCCGCAACAACATCCACCCCTGGCAATGGATATCTGTCTACCCCGATAAATCCGGGCAATTTCACTGGCCCGCAGCCCAAATCAACTCTCTTCACTTTATGTTTAACATTTAACAGATGCCCAAAAATGTATTCTCTTTCCGCTTGATCGTCAACTAAAAATTGCTCATCTCGCTTTTTCCAGAGCGCTTCAAGAGAGGCTAACTCTGCCATGTTATTAGACATTAAACTTTCTCTGCAATGTTTCAGATCTTCTCTTTGGTCCAAGCTTAGAGAATGGCGAATGGCGTTCATCGAGTCGCTATTAAGCAAATCACCCAGATCACTATTATGGATACTTCCAACATTAAATTCATTGTCGATAGAAGCACAGCATGGCTTGGCAAAGCCATCCACGGAAATAAAAAGAAAATCTTCTTCAATAAAGACGCAGCCACCTTTTACTTCATACGACGGCTCATTTCCAAGTTGATTTTCGGAATCATAGCTGCGATTGCGATCCAGCATAATAGTATGCACTAATGTATTTTCAATTCTGAAAGACGAATATGGTAGTTTTTTGCTATTTTTATTTGAAAAACATGTATTTTTTTTGTTAATACATATTTCTTTTGATTGGTGCATATTCAAACTCGCAACCGACAAAAACGAGTCAATGTGTTCTTTTGAGTTACTATGCTTTTGAAGATTTTTTTCTGAGGAGTCAATCACACGCAGCGATACAACCAGATCACGTTTTTTCAAATTTCTTGCCCGATCAAAACTAGAGAGATTTTGCACTGCCTTTTGATGTTCTTCTTCAAAAGTCGCTGTGCAATTCTCGTGATCTTTTGATCCATCCAGAGAAAAAACAATCTCATCTATTACAGGGACGTCAAGAATTCCCTCTGCTTTCGCTCCATCTAACAAAGAAGCATCCTCGTACTGAATCACCCGAGCCTCACGAGCTATACTTGAAGCAAGCAGTATCTTCAAAACTTCAGGGTAGTCGGGACGAAGCAATCGATCTGCAAGCCCCAAAAGAAAGATCGTCTCTATAGTCGGCCAACGTTCCATATCCGAGACGACTCTTTTTAATGTCGCCAAAGGCATATAACTACAACAACATTTTTTATCATTTGAAGACATTTGAAAAAAGCGTGCAAGCTCTATTCCAATATTTCTGGGATAAAATAATACCGACATGGAAGCAAACAACTCCTCAAAAACATTCTACTCATACAGCTATTCGTATTTTTAATACTCCAAAATGCCTTCGCCGTTTATCCGCATCACCAAGGATCTATTTTTCAGCCGAAAAAAATAAACTCCCATGCCGGCCGTGTCTGTTTCAAGCGTAACTATTTTCCCCGCACGCTCTCGACATATGCCTTGGTGACCTGTTCGGGATTTCCGTCCATAACAATACATCCGCGTTCAAGCCAAATGCATCGGTTGCACATATCAATGGCATCCTGCATTCCATGAGTGACGAGCACCATAATATTGGCGTTATGCACCATAGCCTGCATCCTCTGTTTCGCCTTGGCAAGAAATCCCGCATCACCTGCCGCAACGACTTCATCAAGAAGCAGGATATCAGGCTGAATCGCGGTGGAGACAGAAAACGCAAGACGAACAAACATACCGGAGGAGTAATATTTAACCGGCATATTCAAAAAATCCCCCAGCTCCGAAAACTCGGCGATTTCGTGCATTTTTTGTCTGATACCGCTTGGTGTTTCGCCTAACA
>JAJFUZ010000253.1 GCA_021372155.1 Parachlamydia sp.
CTCTTCATGTTCGACTGCATGCCGAGGCCGTGCATGTTTTTGAAGGGTCATTGGTGTTGACAGATTGATCTCCATGTCATAAACTGCTCAGGCATCAGGAGATGAGAAAATGTCAGCCTTTTTTTCCGTTGGTCGCACATCCTCAAGTGACTTGAGTCTTTTTCCCGGCGTCTCTGCTGTTTTGAATGCCCAGCCAGCTGAATTAGTTGAGCTCGCCAGAAGAAATCACTTTCTGCCCACCCAGTTAAGTGTTGATCAGCTTACCGCAGTTGTTGCTCATATCCAGAGAGAGCGTGTCAGGGATATTGGGCTACTTCTGATCCATCTCCGTTGCCTGTCCCAATTGCAACGATGGACTGACGTGATCGCGGTCAGCAGCCATTTTCTAACAAGACATCCCTGTAGGACTTGTGTGCGCCAATTAAGGGCGCAAGCTTATTTTGAAAGCCAGCAATGGACAGACTTTATTGCAGACTGCAATGAGGTGATTGACGAGAATCGTCCCGATCTGATGTTATTGACGCAGAGATGTTGCGCCTATTTCAAGATCGCAGCGTGTGATTCCATGTTGAAGGATGTACGAAAAATTGTGGAATTAAGTGCCTGGTCCTCTTCTTCGGGGGTCAATCACATGGAGAATGATCTGGATCCTGCTAACCCTCAAGCTTGTTTGCGCGCGCTCTGTTTGCTTCTTAACTACTTTCCCCATGATCTGGAACTTCTTCGCAGTCGGGCGCGCGGTCTTTTTCATTGTCAAAAATGTGAGGCGCTCCTGCAACACTGCTTCAGATGGCAACGAGCGATTGCCCCTCAAATGGATCGTGAACTTACTCAGCTGAAAATGCATGCCTGTGTACATCTTAAAAATTGGCCGGTCATTATCAGGGTGACAACGGAAATACTGCATCATTCGCCGGGAGATGCCGAGATGCTCGACTTCAGAGCCAAAGCCCTTGCGGCGCAGGGAGATCTTCTGCTCTCCCTTAAAGATCATTTTGCCCGGCATGATCTGCTAACTAGAAATTAGCTCTCCACGTCAGGTCGATTAATAAACAGAGGCAAACAGATGACAGTATCTTTAGACGAATCACGTATGGTAGGCGCTCTAAAGATCGTGCACTTCCACCTTACTCCTTTTAATCCCGATCAAATTAATATGATCAAGCTGGTCTTCCCTGAGACAGGTTTGAAAACCCCTATATTTGCCCTCTTATCCGACCTTCGCATCGAATTAATCACGAACGCGGATGAGCAATTAACTCAACAGTACAGAGAAATTAAAACGGCTTTTATCGAACACATTTTCATGCGCATTGCGGTCTTAGATGTTCCCAGTCCCTCGCTGGCAGGACGTACGGTTACCCCGGACATCCCTCCCAGATTGCGGCAGGCCAGCTTCCATTTGCAGGATCTATTATTCACAATCAATACCATTATTCATCATCGGGTGGAGCGTTTTTCTTCCGCCTGTGTGGAGGAACTTCGCACATTTCGCAAAATCCATTTGATGAATTACTTGAGCTTATTCCCGAATGCCACAAAACTGGCCAAATATTTAAGGAAAATGGAAAACGCTTTGAAGATTAATGATTTTGACCGCGCAGCTAAAGCACATAGGAAATTTAAGCCATGCTGATGGGCTTTCCCAGGGAAAGAGCCTATCAGCTTAGAACTTAGCTTTGAAGAATCAGATTGGTGACAACAGCTGTCCAGCCTGTCTGATGGGAGGCGCCTAAACCGGCGCCAGTCTCTCCATGAAAATATTCATAGAAGAGTAGGTTATCGCGCCAATGGGGATCATTTTGGAATTTCTCCAGGTTGCCAAACACGGGCCTTTTGCCTTTGGGATTTCTCAGGAAGATTCGGATCAGCCTCTGTGACAGCTCGTCGGCGATTTGCTGAAGGTTCATTTTGACGCCGGAGCCTGTGGGAAAGTCGACTTTCAGATCGTCCCCGTAGTAGGCGTGGAAACGTTTCAGGGACTCAATGATGAGCAGATTGATTGGAAACCAGACTGGCCCGCGCCAGTTGGAGTTGCCTCCAAAAAGGCCGCTCTCCGATTCAGCCGGCTGATAGTGAATTTCATACGAAGCACCTTCGACGTCGAAGCGATAGGGGTGCTCTTGATGATATTTGGAGAGAGAGCGAATGCCAAAATCTGAGAGAAACTCCTTTTCATCGAGCAGATATTTCAGGATGCCCTCAAGACGCTCGGCGATGACGATTCCCATCTGGCGACGCTTTTTCATTCCGGGAGTATAGACGCAGGCCATGTTGTGCATGGCGACAGGATGGCGGTTCATAAACCACTCCAGGCGTCTTTCAAAGACGGGAGCCTTTTCAAAAACCTGAGGCTCCAGGGTTTCCATGGCAAAGAGAGGAAGCAGTCCCACCAGGGAGCGCACTTTGAGAGGCACGTTCCTGCCGTTTGGCAGAAGCAGGACGTCGTAGAAGAATTGATCCTCTTCATTCCAGAGGCCGCATCCCTTTTTGCTGCAGGATGACATGGCGCCCGCGATGCGCTGGAAATGTTCAAAAAACTTCGTGGCGCTGTCCTGATAGACTGGGTCATCCTGAGCAAGCTCAAGAGCTATTTTCATCATCATGACGCAGTAAAAGGCCATCCAGGCGGTTCCGTCGGACTGCGCAATTTGCCCGCCTGTCGGCAGGGGTTTGCTGCGGTCAAAGATGCTGATGTTGTCGAGACCCAGGAAGCCTCCCTGGAAGACATTGTTGCCCTCCAGGTCCTTGCGGTTGACCCACCAGGTGAAATTCAGCAGCAGTTTGTGAAATATGCCCTTAAGGAAATCTCTGTCACGCTTGCCCGTTATCTTCGCGTCGATCTCATAAACCTTTAAGGCCGCCCAGGCATGCACAGGAGGGTTGACATCCTGGAAGTTCCATTCATAAGCGGGCAGCTGCCCATTGGGATGCATGTACCACTCGCGGGTCATGAGTGTGAGCTGCCGCTTGGCAAAGTCGGGATCGATCTGAACGACGGAGATGCAATGGAAGCTTAAGTCCCAGGAGGCATACCAGGGATATTCCCATTTGTCAGGCATGGAGATGATGTCGAAGTTGACCAGATGCTCCCACCCGCCGTTGCGTATGTCAGGCCTTCGATCTGACGGAGGCGGCCATCTCGGATCGCCCTTGAGCCAATGCTCCACGTCATAGTAATAGAGCTGTTTGGACCACAATAGCCCTGCGAAGGCCTGCCGCATCACCAGGCGCTCATCATCAGAGATTCCCGGTTTCGCCAGGGCTTCATAAAAGAGATCGGCTTCCCGTTTTCTCTCTCGTAAGACCTCTTCAAAGCCTTCGAATGGCCTTTGATCCTTCTCCGATTTTAATCGCAGCCTCATGGTGACTTTCTCACCTGGCGGGATGAGATGCGTTGCCAGCGCTGCGGCTTTTGTTCCAATTCCTGCAGGATTGACTGCTCCAGCCTCTTTCTGGATCACATATCTATGGAAGGCGTCTTTGACATAGGGTGTGCCATTCGGCGTCCCGTAAAGATGCTCAAAGTTTGTTTCATTCTCTGTAAACAGAAACTGCTCTGTCTCAGCATAGAGGTAATAGAGGCCCAAGGTGGGATGCTGCGCCTCAATACAGTTGGGAGCAATTTGCCTAAGCTGCGGTTTGCTGGGAACATCTCCCATCGGCCCATAGGGATAGCCCCAGCTCCAGGTGTTGCGAAACCATAATGTGGGCAGAAGCGTGCACGGGCTTGCCCTCTTCGACCTGTTATAGACGCTTATCTCGATCAATAGATCATTTTCTGAAGCCTTTGCATACTCCACAAAGAAATCGAAATATTCCTCCTGATCAAAGATCCCAGTGTCCAGGAGCTCATATTCCGGTTCTCCATAGCCCCTTTTGCCATTCTCTTCCCGCAGTTTTTCATAAGGAAATTCGCCTTGAGGATACTTGTAAAGCATCTTCATGTAGGTGTGAGTGGGGGTATTGTCCAGATAGAAGTAGTAGTCCTTGACATCCTCGCCATGGTTGCCTTCATGGCCTGCTAGACCAAAAAAGCGCTCCTTCAAAATCGGATCCCGCCCATTCCATAGCCCCAGGGCAAAGCAAAGATACTGATTGCGGTCGCTGATTCCGGCAATGCCATCCTCG
This sequence comes from Parachlamydia sp., assembly GCA_021372155.1. GTDB lineage: Bacteria > Chlamydiota > Chlamydiia > Chlamydiales > Parachlamydiaceae > JAJFUZ01. The sequence continues at coordinate 4,132 of JAJFUZ010000253.1, forward strand.
TTCCAGCGGTAGACGCGGCTCCTGGCATGCTCATGCGGAAAATAGCGCCACGCATCCCCATCCGCACTGTAATCTTCTCTCACAGTTCCCCATGCGCGGTCACTCAGGTAGGGCCCCCAATGCTTCCAATTTGCCTTGACGGCGTGGTGGGCCTCAAGGCGCTGGCGTTCTGGATTTTCTACTGAGATAGTGGGCATTGTCGCATGTCCTTTTCTTCGTCATAAACCAAAAACTCAAAAACAAAAAGAGAGAGTAACCGAATTTCCATGGATTCCAAAAATAGGTGAATACGTTTGGGGGTATTGATGGAGAAAATTTCGAGAGCGAGATCCAAACCATGGCGTAAAGCGAAATTGCTTTTAGTTAAATAAGTCAATAAAAATTTCTTTTATTATTTTATAAGTTTACCAATTAAATTGATTAATATGTTTATAATAATGAATGGATAACCCACAAAGGAGGGTTTATGTATTGGAGTTTCAAAAAGACACAGTTTTTAGCGCTGCTGATGATCTTCTCTGCATTGACCTATTTCTCTCAAACTTATTCCTCTGATTATCGCCTGATTGCCAGAGAGGAGAGAGGAGGGGGCGGAGGAGACAGGTTTCAAGGTGGGCAAGGTGATCGTGGTCGTCAATCTGGCGACGAAAACCGCCAATACGAAGGGACTTATCATCCCGGGCAGGGCAGCGATAGTCAGTACAATGATACTGGCCGCAGCTATTCTTCTCAAAGCCGCGCTGCTGGAGCTTATGGAGCCGGTGCTATGAGGGGTTATAATCAGGGAGAAAACAATGAGGAGGGCAACACCCAGTACGTCCCTGTCCCTTCTGGGCAGCAACCAAGCTCTCAGCCGCAGCAAACCTATCCCTATTATCAGCAGCCCTATTAATTGCCCGATTTTCGCCCCTCTATTCGGAGGGGCGAAATCTATCCTTGACTTGTCCAGGTAGAATCTCTATCTGAGAGATAATACACGTGATTTTGAAATGACTCGAAACAGATATTTTTGCCGCTTAATTTTGTGCGCGGTTTTTTTGACAGGCTGCGGGACTGGCAGAAGGGCTGTGCCCATTGAATCGCCAGCTGTCCTGGACAATGTTGCTGACAGAGCCATCGTCGAGCCGGTATTTGCTCGAGGCGAGCTGCCTGAAGATTGGTGGAACCTCTTCGCCGATGGCCAGCTGACCAATTTTATCGAGAAGGCCTTTGCTCAGCATCCGACGCTTCAATCTGCCAAGGCGAAAATTCTGTCAGCCGCCTATTCAGCCGATCTGACGCGCTCCTCTCTCTTTCCCAATCTGACGTGGGGAGGAGATATCTCACGGCAGAAGCTCAGCGAAACGGGCCTTATCCCATTCAATACAACCCCGACTCCCGTCCATCCCGCACCCATAGCTGCGACCGGGGGTCAAAATAACATCCCGGTCTATTTTACCCAGTATGAAACAGAGCTGATTCTCACCTATGACTTTGATCTCTGGGGCAAAAATCGCAATTTGTGGCGTGCAGGATTGGGAGAGGTGCGCGTGCGAATGGCCGACGAGGCCTTTGTGCGCCTGCAGCTGGGGATCTCCATAGCGGAGGTCTATTATCAGCTTCAGATCGCCTATAAACGGCAGCAAATCGCTCAGGCTGTGGTGGACAATCAGGCGAGCCAGGAGGAGCTGACTCATCAGCGTGTCCAGGCTAACCTGGGGAACAGACAGGAGCTTTTCACGGCGAAAACCAACACCACCTCAGCCAAACAGACCCTGCTTGAATTGGAAGGGGAGATAGCGGTCTATGAAAATCAGCTGCACGCTTATCTGGCGGGCGATTTCGAAGAGCCGATTGAAAAAGTTGGCGATCACCCTTTGCCGCAGATTCCGCTACCCAACGACCTTCCGGTGCATCTGCTGGCCCATCGCCCAGATATTGCAGCGCAGCTGTGGCTGATCGAATCGGGCGGGAGGCAGATCGAGGCGGCTAAGGCGGGATTTTATCCCGATTTCAATCTTGCAGCCCTGTTTGGCTATCAAACGCTCCATCTGCGCAAGTTGTTTGAGTTTCCAAGCAGTATGTATAACATTGATCCCGCTTTTACCCTTCCCATTTTTGACGGCGGCAGGCTTCTTGCCAATCTGCGCGGAAGCGAAATCAATTATGACCTGGCTGTTCTGCATTACAATGAGATGATCCTCACAGCTTCTAGAGAGGTCCTGGATGGCATTGCCGTGCTCCGGAACAGCGAACAGCAGCTGCAGGAGTTCCACAGGATTGTGGGGGAACAGGAAGAGATTTTTCAGAATTCTCGTTTGCGCTCGACTTGGAACCTCAATTCAGGCCTGGACGATCTGGTGAGCGAACAGAATGTCCTGCTGGCGCGCGATCGGGAGACGGTCGCTTATGGCAAAAAAATCCAAGCGATCCTGCAATTGATCAAAGCCTTAGGCGGTGGATATGCAACCTCCTGCTGAAAATAAAGCTCCTGCTGATAATCATACCAGAAACCGCAGGCTGCTGCTGGTGACAGGTCTGCTTCTGCTTTTGACGCTCCTGTGGTGCCTCTACTATTTTCTCTATCTCCAATACCACGAATCGACAGACGATGCTTATGCGAACGGCAACATGATCTCCATCAATTCGGCTGTACCGGGATCGGTCGCGGCTTTTTTTGCTGACGACACCGACTTCGTCCAAGAGGGGCAACTGCTCGTGATGCTCGACCGCACGGCCTACCAGGTCGCCTATGATAAAGAGCTTGCCGCCTTAGCTTCGACTGTCTTACAGGTGAGACAGCTCTACAACAGCGTGTTGTCCAACCGGGCCAATGTAGATAATAAGCGCATTGCGTTGCAGAAAGCAAAATATGACTATGAGAATCGCGCCAAACTGGTCAACTCGAAGGCCGTGTCAAATGAGGAATTCACCCATGCCCAGGATACCTTTCAGATGGCCGAATTGGAGCTCAAGCAGGCCGAATATCAGCTGCAGATAACAGTCGATGCCGCAGGCCCCACAGCGATCGAGAAACATCCCCTGATCCAGCAGCAGAAAGGGGTGGTGCGCAGGGCATGGTATGAACTGGAACATTGCGCCATCTATGCCCCGGCGACAGGGTATGTGGCCCAGCGTAGCGTTGACGTGGGGCAATGGGCTGCCCCAGCGACGACTTTGATGGCCATCATTCCCACCGATTATGTCTGGGTTGATGCCAATTTCAAAGAGACGCAGCTCACCTACATGCGGATCGGGCAGCCTGCGACAGTCTGGTTTGACCTCTATGGTTCTAAAGCTAAATTCAAAGGCAAGGTCTTGGGAATCGCCTCGGGGACAGGTAGTGTCTTTTCGTTGATCCCTCCACAAAACGCAACAGGCAACTGGATCAAAATTGTGCAGCGCCTGCCTGTGAGGATCAGTCTGGACCCGGAAGCCTTGAAGCACTATCCCACCCGGCTGGGGATTTCTGCCGAAGTGGATGTCAATATCAGCGACCAGAACTTGCCGCGCCTGGCGGGAATACCCTCAGCTAAGCCTGTAGGCAAAACGCGCGTGTTCGACCTTGATTTCAGCAAGATAGATCAGATCATCGACAAGGTGGTCAGCGAGAACTTATGAATGAGATAAAAGGCGGACATCTTGTCCTGTTGAACGTGGCGCTGGGACTGGGCACCTTTATTCAGATTCTCGATTCTTCGATTGCGAATGTGGCTGTCCCTTATATCGCCGGAAACCTGAGCGTCAGCGCCGACAATGGGACCTGGGTAATTACTTCATTTGCCGCCAGCTATGGCATCGTCCTGCCTCTGACTGGCTGGCTCTCCGATTACTTTGGACGCGTGCGCCTCTATGTTTGGTCGGTGTTGCTCTTTACATTGACCTCTTTTCTCTGCGGCCTTTCGACAAGTTTGACGATGCTTGTCTTTTTGCGTGTTCTCCAGGGGGCAGTGGCTGGCTCCCTAATCCCTTTGTCGCAAAGTCTCATGGTGACGAGCAATCCTCCTGAAAAAGTGGGTGCGGCGCTGGGCTTCTGGGCGATGATCGTCGTCGTAGCCCCCGTTGTAGGACCTATTCTGGGAGGGTATCTGACGGATGTCTATTCCTGGCCCTGGATATTCTACATCAATGTACCCATCGGGCTTTTCTCAGCGGGGTTGACCTGGTACTATTTAAGAAACCGAGAATCGGAGATCGTGCGCAACCCTATCGACTGGGTCGGGCTGATTCTTCTGTCTCTGGGGGTTGCCTGCATGCAGATCATGCTGGACAAGGGCAAGGATCTGGACTGGTTTGAATCGAATTTCATCATCTGCCTTACTCTTATTTCGGCCATTTCGATGCTCTATTTTGTCATTTGGAACCTCTCGCAGAAATACCCTGTGGTCGACTTCACTTTTTTTAAGAACCTCAACTTTGTCTTCGGCTGCCTGGCAATTACTGTGGGCTTTCTCTTCTACTTTGGCAGCACGGTCACAGTCCCTTTATGGCTGCAGACAGAACAGGATTACACCGCCTATTGGGCGGGTATTGCCGTCGCTCCGATCGGGCTCATTCCCGTTTTTCTTTCGACGACAGTTGGAAAAAACATGCAGCGTTTCGATCTGCGGCTTCTGGCTTCCTTGAGTTTTGTTTTTTTTGCCATCGGCTTTTTCTATCAGTCCCGTTTCACAACCCAGGTCGACTTGAGGACCATCATGCTGGCGCGCTTTTTACAGGGGTTTGGGATCGTTTTCTTCTTCCTGCCCATCGTTCAGTTATCTCTCGGCGAGATTCCTGGTGAGAGGTATGCCAGCGCGTCGGGTCTCTTTCATTTCATCCGAATCCTGGTGGGAAGCGGGTTTGGAACCTCCCTTTCCATCGAACTATGGTCACATCGGGAGATTTTCCATCACGCACGCCTTTCCGATAGTATTGTTGCGGCAAATCCCATCGTCAGCAATTTTTACGAGGGTTTTGAAGCTCAATTGTCCCCACCTGTCATCAGCAGTCTGGTCGACCGCGGTGTGCAGCAGCAGGCCTACATGCTCTCAACCAATGAACTCTCCTGGCTGGGCGGGATCTGTTTCCTCTGCCTCATCCCGATCATTTATCTGTGCAAGCCGATCAAGGCTCCCGCTGCTAAGCCGCAAGCGGTGCATTAATATCGTATTTCGATTCAATTTGTACTCTACCTTTCTTATCATTTTACAAGCTTTAGTGTGGGAAATGCTCTGTAGAAATAAACGCACTGCTTTTCAATTCAAAATATATTTACCTTAAACGACTTGCCATGTTATGCACCATTTTTCCTACAAGGGAGGTTTCCATGCAGCCTGTTGGCGCTATGCAGCATATCGATTCTGCACAACAATTATTTTATGATGTTCACACTGAAGATGTGAAAGCTATTGAAGCGGGTTTAAAAAAAGATGGGATTGACATGAAAGTAGATGAACAAGGTCTAAGCCTTCTTCATCAAGCTGCCAGGTCGAGTGTGGTCGCTGTGAAGATACTTCTTACCCATTATAAAAAAAAAGGAAAAGAGGTTCTTAAGGAAAGACTGACATATACGGACCCTTCAAGGGGGGGTACCGTTCTACATTGGGCTGCCGCGTCATATTCACCATTTGTTGGAACGATCATTCAGATATTAGTGCAAGCAAAGGCTAAAGTGGATGCTAAAGATAAAGAGGGAGGAACGCCGTTACATTGGGCTGCAGAAAAGGGAAATCAGGAAGGAATCTCAGCTTTGCTTGCGAATGGAGCCGATATTTTGGCAAAAGATGCCACTTCAGGAAGGTATGAACCTCTTTTTTGGGCCATACGGGGCAGATGTCCAGATGTATTACTGTATTCCACAGAACATATAAAAAATCAGCGCGACATCTTAGCGAAAGGTGAAAAAGATAAAGACATTGGTTACAAATGGCGTTTTACCCCCCTTCATATGGCTGCAAAGTTAGGCAATTGTCCATTAACTGCTCTCTTATGTTGCTCGAAATGCATATCTGATAAGGAGACGCCTGCTTATCTCGCGGTTATCTCTAACAAAGCTAGTGCTGCGAAAGTGATTTTGGAGTGTTACCCTAATTAGCTTTTTTGCGTCGATCCCAAAAAATATTTACTCCGCCTTGCGGCAGAGTTGGGTCACGTAGAGGTTGTACAAGCGATCATTGATTTAGGTCGCGATGGACGTTACACCGCAAAAAAAATGGAAGTGCCCATTGATTACCGTTTGGATAATCCTTTGCATGGGGCCGCACAATTTGGCAAAGCTCAAGTAGTGACCTGTTTACTTGAAAATGGAGCCTTTCACGAACTTACAGTTGGGGATAAGACCCCGCTTCATTTTCTGGCGCAGTTACCAACTAACGAACCGCGCTATGCTGACTTTCTTGCTTGTATTAAAGTGTTTATAGATAAAAAGCAGATAACCAGATCACTGAATGGGGAAGGACAATCCGTTCTCCATATTGCGGTATTGAGCAAAAATGAGGAGGTCGCCCTTCTTTTTGCCGATGCGGATCCAGCGCTTCTCGAAATAACTAATAAAAAGGGTAAAACAGCGGCAGTTCTTGCGCATGAGGCGGGTCTTGTTCAATTAAGCGTTGCATTAGCCGAAAAAGAGCTCAAATGGCTCCTAGCAGAGGCCTTTCTTAAGCCTACCCCCAGTGTCAATAAGCGCATTCAAAACTCTATAAATATTCTTACCAATGAAAAAATTAATCAATTAATTTTACTAGGTGCTTCCATAAACACTACCGCATACGTTAGTCATCCATTAGGACAAAAGGTGCGAGCAGAACTTTCTCTTGTATGGCTCTATTTCCATAGAATGAAAGATAACTCTTCAAGATGGCAGTCTGATTGCCTTTTTACGATTGAATTTTTAATATCAAAAAATATCAATCTCAATACGGAATGGAATAGACAATATCCTTTGGATGTCGCAGTATCCCGCAAGTATCCTGAGGCCCTTATTAATCTTTTAGTCCAAGCGGGAGCTTTACGCTTTCCGATGCCTCAACAGTTTGGTTATGAGATGCCTCATCACTATGATACTTTTGTACCCTCCTGGTCAGGGAGGATTAAGGCTAATGCGAAGGCAAAAGCTTCCGCAAGGCCCCAAACTGTTTCTCTAAGTGAACCCATCTTCGAAGCAAAACCAAAAGGCCACTCAAATAATGGGCTTGCAGGATTGCTTGCGGCTCCCCCTGCAAAACCCAAAGGGCAATGTGTTGATGATCTTCCAATGACTCCAGCAGCAAAGCCTGGGTATTCTAATAATGGGTATTCCAATGTTGGTGGGCTTGATGTGTTGATCCCAGCTGCTTCTCCCCACCCCAAACAAACGCTCAATGTCCAAGCTAATAGTACAGCAACAGTCACGCTTGCAGTGCAACCAGCTGCCCCATTAGCACTGCCACCCATTTCACCCTATGATACCTGTGTGGAAGCATTACCTTATTTGCCTCCTCCAGCACAAGCGTTGGTCGATCAAGTGAACATTGCTAGGCTGGATATGTTTGAGGCTGCACTTCAACAACTGCAACGCGATTTTGGTCAAATGGAGAATTCTCATCAGTACTTTAAGGCGGCGTTGAAACATTTAGCAGTCAAAGTGAATCAAGAGGCCAACAAGGCAGTTGAAAAAGTGATGAAAGGTGTTCAAGCAATTGTTGAAGGGCAAATAAAATTTAATCAACCTTTAGGTGTTGCATGCGAAAATTACTTGGCAACTCCTGCTGGTCAATCCATGATAAATAAAATTTATGTTGAGCGAAATAAGCTACTGAATCAACAGTTGGAAAAATTAGATCGTGTTGTGAGCAAAATGCAGGGGCAGCATGATGCGATGTACAATTTTATGCGCGTTCAAATTGCAAGAGAAGAAGAATTAAAAAATCTATCTCAGCCTCCAGCTCTTAAAGCCTTTCACGCCAGTTTTTGGTCAAAATTCAGCAATAAGCTTTTATCTTTTACTTTGCTCTACGGAGAAGTTCTCGCCAAAAACGATGGTTGGAAGCAAAAGCTGGTTGGATTTTTGCGATCTGGTGCCGATTCAATACCTGTCCCTGGTGCGGCTTTGCTCGGTAGCCTTTTTGAACTTGTCCTTACTGAGCTTTTGGACCGTCATACTGCAGGTCAAATTGATCGTGTGTCAAGCTTGGTACCAAACCCACATGTGGCGCTTGAATTGGGAGAGTTGATTCCATTGCGTATTGCACAGCATTGCGCAAACGTATTTGACTTCCAAAGTGCCAGTGTTCAACTTGCAGAAAAAGAGGGCATTGTGGTCGCCAAAAGGGTATTTAAGCTATTGCTCTCACCCCAAATTGTAGCTTCAGCGAATCATGATTCTCTTATCAACACTTTATGTAGGCTACTCGAGACAAATGGCATCAACTTGCCGATTAAATTAGTCGCCCCTCAAGCTGCTGGAGTTGTTAGTGGAACCGTTATTCAGATCCTCCAGAATCAGATCCGGATCCAGGATCAATTGGATGCAATGCATCAAAAACCCCGCGATTTGATGGATTCTAATACACGCAGTGATCCAACTCCCCAAGCTAAGGTCAGCTAAGCTGATGAAGGATATAGCTAGATTATTTTAACCTCGAGAAGTTGAAAATTTTTGAGAGAAGCCCAACTATTGATATGCATATACTCGGAGAGAAGTATTCGTGCGAGGGTTGAGTGAAAAAGTAATTTGATCAATTCCGCATATCTGCTATGCATAAAAAAAAAACGAGGTTTTCAGATGCTTCAGGCACCGGTGATCGCCCTCTTGGGCAGAATTCTCTTCTCGCTTATCTTTATCTTTTCCAGTTTCGGCCACTTTACCCAGCAGTACGTCCAGTATGCTGCTGCCCAGGGTGTGCCGCTACCATCTTTTCTTGTTCCCTTGTCAGGCCTGATGGCTTTTCTGGGAGGGGTAAGCATTCTTCTTGGCTTTAAGGCACGCTACGGAGCCTGGCTGATCATTCTCTTTCTTATTCCTGTCACGCTTTTCATGCATAAATTCTGGGGGCTCACCGATCCTTCGCAGACGATGATGCAATACATCAATTTCATGAAGAATACCGCTATGCTTGGGGGAGCGCTGCTGATAGCCTACTTCGGCTCTGGTCCTTTAAGCGTCGATCGTAAATAGGTGAGGCGCATATGCTGAGACGAATCGCACTTTCAACAGCGGGAGCGCTGCTTCTCTTTTCCTGTGAGACCGGTGTCGAAACAAAGTCTGCGTCGCAAAAAGAGACCATGCATGAGACGCCAGAGTCTACCTATGAGCATCTGGAGGACTTTAACTGGCTGGCAGGCAATTGGGTGGATCGAGAGAGGCCCTTTGTCACGTCCAATATTTTCTCCTGGAATACGGGAAAGACAATGCTCATCGAGCGTTTCAGCATCAAAATCCAGGATGAGAAAAAGCTGGATGGCCAGCAGATTATAGCCTGGGATCCTGCCAAAGAGCAGATCCGTTCGTGGATTTTCGATTCGGATGGGGGCTTTGGAGAGGGGGTATGGACAAAAGAGGATGACAGCTGGGTGGCTAATATTCTTTTTACCATGCCTGATGGACGGCAAGCCTCCGCTGTTCATATCTACAAGAAGATTGACGATAGTACCTATACCTTTACATCAGAAAACCGCGATGTGGACGGCAATGTCCTGCCCAACCTCGGACCCTTCAAATTTGTGAGGGAAAGGTAGATCTATGGCAACTCGTCGTACCTGTTTTATGATTCTTTTAGCAGCAGCCAACGTTGTATTTGCAGATGATGGAGATCAGAAGAACAGAGGCCAACCAGCGAGAGGGCCCTTTAATCAAGGTGCTCCTGCTCAGGGTCCCAGGGGGGCTGTTCCTGCTGAGGCGCCTCGGAGGATTGTTCCTGCTCAAGTACCCAGAGGATCTGCTCCTGCTCAAACACCTCGCAGGGTTGCTCCTACACAGGTACCTAGAGCAACTGCCCCTGTTGAGACACCTAGGAGGGTTATCCCTACACAGGTACCCAGAGGGTCTTCTGAGAGGAGGGTAACGCCTACAGAAGCTCAATTGAGAGCATCCCA
>JAJFUZ010000256.1 GCA_021372155.1 Parachlamydia sp.
ATCTTGGAAGCGGAGCTGCAACTGTCGACAAACGACGTCTATGCCAAGTCCAGCGATTTGGTTTCTCCCGAAGATTATCCCGGCTATTTCTTGGAAAGGGTATTAAAAGATCCCAAAGTGGGCCTGCATTTCGCCCGATTCTCCTTAGGCAAAGGCCAGAACATGACGCAGCTCGTGGTGATCACGCATGCCAAAACAGAATCTGCGCTGAAAAAACTGTTCCCACTGAAGCATGAAAAGAATATCGTCCTCAACAAGGCTCTGCTGAATAGCCTGCGCAAAACCGAGTTCGCTAAGACTGCCTTATGGAATATTGAGGTTTGGGAAGAATCGATTGCCCATGTTTCCACGAGGAACAATGCCATGCGCCCTCCTATCCTCTGCCTGGAATATGAATCCCCTAAAGATACAGACATTCTTCAGGAGTATTTTATTCCCGTTGATCAGTTTGTCTTCTTCACCAGTAAAGCGCGCAATATTGTCCAAAAACGCGCGATCAATCTGATGAATGTGACCGTCCGCTATCTCAAAAAAGACGAAGAGGCCTTTTTATCCTATGCAAAGGAAGACTGCTTCTCTTTCGTCTTTTACATGAATCATGGATTATCCCCAAATCAGATCGAGGAGGCCAAAAGCTGGACCCAAGAGCTGGTTGATGCCGCCCTGGAGTGCCGTGGGACCTATTATCTTCCCTATCAACGTTATCCCTCTCTGGATCAGCTGAAAACTGCTTATCCTGAAATCGAACGCTTTTTTGAAAAGAAAACGGTTTATGATCCCAACAATATCTTTCAAAACGAGTTCTACAGGGATTATCAGAACAGGCTAAGCTCAGAGATTTAACACCATCAGATTGGAAGGAATATCAAACCCGCATCGCATGTAAAATCGCTCGCTTTGCGAGCTTGGCCAGACCAGCAGGAGCTCTTGTTTTTTTTCGCTGCTGGCCCATTGCTTCACGGACTCAAGCAGGGCCGAACCGATACCCATGTTTCTGTGCGCAGGTTTTGTATAGACGTTGGTGAGATAGACCCAGGACTCCTCAAGATGGTCAGGAGAGGGCACTTTAGGCACGCGAAAACAAAAGATATGGGCAGCGATCTTACCCTGCATTTCTGCTACCCAGTAGACCCACTGTCCGCTTGCAAGTCCCTGCTGTAGCCATATTACCGTTCGATCAAGAAACTCTTGTCGTAGGAAATGTGGAATAACCCCTTCCTCCAGAGTAAAATCCCAGCGCATTTCGGCCAATTGTACAAGATCGGATGGGCTGGCCTGGCGGCAGAGACACTCCTGCATGATCTCTGGGGCGCGCTGGCGCTTCGCCAGCTCATCAACAAAAGGCGTCAACTGATCGCGCGGCAAATCCTTCAAGTCATACCAGCCATGTTTCAATTCGGCTGAGCCTTCGCCTTGAGAGAAGTCCTCAACCCGATAGATCAGTCCGAGCAGCTGGAATTGTGTATCCTCTATGGTTGCTGTGGCATGGAAGTTACCCAGAGGATAAAAGCTTCCAAAGCTCCCACAGACCTCCTCTTGAAATTCCCTTCGAAGGGCCTCCTCCGGGCTTTCTCCATACTCAATCTTTCCGCCGGGAAGGCCAAGCTTTCCCTTATAGGGACCCGAAGCATGTTCTACGAGGAGAATTTTTCCATTTTGGCGCACGACTCCATGCACGCCAATGCGTGTCGCTTGCTTTGACATTTCTATGCTAACTTGGAACCGTTGGGAACTTTTCTTTCAGGCATCACCAAGACAACTTCATCACCCGCCTTATCATTCAAAATGAGCCCTGTGGTCAGTACTTCAGAAACAAAAGGGCCGATTTTCTTGGGTTTAAAATTAACCACGCAGAGAACCTGCCGGCCCAGCAGCTCTTCTTTCTTATAGAGACGAGTGATCTGCGCGCTGGATTTTTTCACGCCTATTTCAGGCCCTAGATCGATCTGAAGCTTATAGGCAGGCTTCCTGGCCTCAGGAAATTCCTCGACAGCGATAATCGTACCAACCAGAAGATTTACTTTCTCAAAATCTGTCCATTCGATTGATTCCATAACACTGTCCTTCGTAGAATCTCCCATTCTAATCCAATTACATTTTTAATGCTGCCAAAGAATCAGGGAGTTTTCCAAAGGAACGCAAGCGCTGCCATGGAAGGGCACAACGCGCGCTGTATAATCTGTCACAGAATGGCTTGAGGGCACAGAAGCAGTATAGACAAAAGTGCTGGGATCGCCAGATAGACTTCTGACTAGCTTCATAGGCTGACTCAGAGGTGGATTTCCCTCAGCGTAAATCTCCACCTGGACCATGCTTGGATCCAGCCCATTGAGATAGAGTTGAAGTTCAAATGCATGCCGATTGCCTTTCGTCTCCGTTTTCAAAGAGCTGAAACGCAGAGCTGACCATTTCTGGGACAGGGCATGGCGCCAATCGACGATCTGGGTACTCAGGGATCCAGTGCGAGCTTTAAAGGCTGCAGCAGCGGGCAGATAGTATTTCTCGGTATATTCCCTCACGCAGCGGTTGGCGGAGAATTGAGCGGTCAGTCCAGCCATGCTTTCGCGAATGCGGCTGATCCAGGCTCTTGGCCGTCCCTCTTCATCACGGGAGTAAAATTCGGGAATGATCTTCTGCTCCAGAAGATCGTAAAGCGCATTCGCTTCGACAGCATCCCAGGTAGGATCATCGCCATGTTCCTGTCCATCCCCGATGGCCCAACCCAGCTCTGGAGAATAGGCCTCTGCCCACCAGCCATCCAGTTCGGACAGATTGAGGCCGCCATTGACCAGCACCTTCATCCCGCTGGTTCCACAAGCCTCCCAAGGCCTTCTAGGAGTATTGATCCAGACGTCTACCCCCTGCACCAGCTTCTCAGTCAAACCCATGTCATAATCGCTTAGGAAGATGATGTGGGGACGGCATTCGGGTCTGGTAATGAACTGCATCCAGCGACGGATCAGCTCCTTGCCGGGCTTATCGGCAGGATGGGCCTTGCCAGCGATGATGAGCTGGACGGGGCGCTGCGCATTGGAAAGGATACGGAACAGCCGCTCTGGATTATGCAGCAGCATATTGGGCCGTTTATAAGTGGCAAAGCGCCTGGCAAAACCCAGAGTCAGCGTATTGGGATCGAAGAGATGCAACGCGCTTTCGATGGATTCTGACGATGCGCTCAGACCGCTCAACTGAAGGGAGAGGCGTTTGCGCGCAAATTCGACGAGCGCATTGCGGCTTTCGCTGCGCATTTTCCACAATTTTTCGTCAGGAATAGCCCGGATATTTTTTTCAATGTTCTCTGTCGTCCAGAGCCAACGATTCTTGCCGCATGCTTCTGTCCAAAGGTCGTCAGCAAATTGCGAATCCCAGCTCGGCGCATGCACCCCGTTGGTCACATGCCCCACAGGGATTTCGCTTTCTGTCCAGCGGGGAAAAAGATCCATGAAAATATGGCGGCTGACCTTGCCATGCAGGCGGCTCACGCCATTGACAGCCCCGCTCCCTCTGATAGCCAGGTAGGCCATATTGAAGGGCTCTGCAGAATCCTCAGGATGGGCGCGTCCTAAAGCCATAAAATCATGGAGCGGCAGGCCCAGGTCTTTTGCATAGCGGGTCAGATATTGCTCGATGAGGGCTGGAGAAAAGCGGTCGAATCCCGCTGGCACGGCTGTATGGGTAGTAAATAGGTTGCCAGCACGGGTTGCTGTCAAGGCGACTTCAAAAGAGACGTTTTGGGCTCGCATATAACTCTTAGCCCTTTCCAGGATAGCGAAGGCAGCATGCCCCTCATTAAGATGGCACACCTCCGGATTGATGCCAATTGCCTCCAGAAGCCTCCATCCTCCGATGCCCAGGATCAGCTCCTGTTTCAGACGCAATTCCGGACCGCCGCCATACAATTCGCTTGTGATCCCACGATGGATCGGCAGATTGGCCGGGTCATTGCTGTCCAGCAGGTAGAGAGTCACTCGACCCACTTTGACCTTCCAGGTACGCAACCAGACCGACTGTCCAGGCAGCTTGATCTCCAGCCTTAGCCACTCCCCATCCGGTTTGCGCAGAGGAGTCAAAGGCAATTGGCCCGGATCATTGTAGGGATAAAGCTCCTGCTGGTTCCCCTCTTTGTCGATCATCTGACGGAAATAGCCCTGCTGATAAAGGAGTCCCACTGCCGCGACAGGCACGCCGAGATCACTGGCGGCTTTCAGTTGATCGCCTGCGACATTGCCAAGGCCCCCAGAATAGATAGGGAGGGCTTCGCTCAGCATGAATTCCATGCTGAAATAGGCCACATGGGTTAATGGAGCATTCGGGCAGTTTTGCTGAAACCAGAGCGGCGCCTCGCTCTCCTGGCGGTTTGATACAAGAAGATCATCGACTATCTTGCGAAAACTGGGGTCAGCCAATGCTTTTTCGAGCGTCTCTCTTGATACGGTTTGAAGAACGATCCAGGGATTGTGCGTCCGCTCCCACAGAGCTGGCTCCAGCTGCTCCCAGACTTTGTCGGTGCGGTGCTTCCAAGACCAGCGCAGGTCCAGGGCCAATTCCAGCAGAGAATCGAAGCCTTTAATATCGGAGCGGTGATAGCTGTTGATCTGCTGAGTCATACTCGCACGCTAACAAAATGAAGCAGGACCGCCAAGTTCTTTTTGCCATTTTACATAAATACATAGAAAATGAACCTGTACCAGTTAAGGGAGAGCCTATGCAAGCCGTCACACATTCTGTTGCACCAAGACCAGCTGTTGCACCAAGACCAGATCCAGCCCATCGGTATGAACTGTCTCAAAAAAGTAAGCTGGTATGGGATCTTTTTTGCATCATCAGCGGAAAAGTTGAAAAACTGGTTGTTGATATCTATTTAGAAGATGGCAGCGATAAAGAGGCCACGACCATTTGGATTAACTCAAACGCCTATTTAGATGGTAAAATCCTTCGCTATCTGGCTAAAAAATTGCCCCAATTAAACGAACTTCTACTTCATACATGCGGCCCAACCAGAAATGAATTCGGGGATAACAATCTGATCGCATTTGCCAAAAAGCGACGCCACATCCAGTACCTAACCCTCCAAGGCATCCCGTATGTTACTGCAGCAGGATTATTGGCCATGATCCGCACGCTGGATAGCCTTGTCGAATTTTCGACCGATTTTCCGATCCACGATAGCCATGCCGAAGCTTTGCTTAAGCACCATCCCAAATTAGTCTGCCTCGATCTGACAGGTTGTCGTAAATGTCTTTCGCCAGAAATGTACGGTCGAATCAGACATCTGTTCAAAGCCCAGCAATCCCTATAAACTGTGACACAAGTTGATTTATTTGCCGCTGACCAGAAAGCGATAATGGGACGACAAATTTGCGACTGATTTGAAATGCCACTTTTGCAGGGTTCTGTTGCCCTCTTGCAGAGCTTGCACATGCGCATCCGTGACGGGATAATCAGTGGCAAATTCCACAAGATCGTGCAACTTTTGGATCATGCCCAAAAATCCCTCTGTCGTGACATTTGAAAGACGATTGAGGGTCAGTTTCTGGATGTTCGGCCTCAGTTCTGCAAATTTTTTCAAATCTTGATCCGTAACAGCATTTTGAAGGCCTTTTGCATCTGTGTTTAGGCGAAATTCTGACAATTTAGGCAATGTTTGAGCGATCTGGACCAGCGCACCCCTTGCAAGATAGGAGCTTCCGTTGAGTGTGAGAATGGTCACTTCGCGAGCATCGTCGAGATACAATTTGGCTGTCTCCCGGTCAATTTCGCCAGTATGTTCAGCGAAAACGGTCTTCACAGTCTCGACAATGGCTTCTGGGGTTGGGCGAGCAGGGGCAGTTGTCGCAGTTTTTGGATAGGGGGTAGCGGGGGGAATGTGTGAGTGACTGGAAATGACTCCGGAATGGATGAGAACTGTAGCCATATGACCTCCTGTTTATCAATATTATCGTATTGCTTTTTATCATTTCCGTCAAACAAGAAGCAAAGATTCATTCTTGTCATTGAAAATTAATACTTTCTGTGTATTATGGTTTGCTAACATAAGGATTGATAGTATGGTTTCTGGCATTCCCTTTGAAGCGATGAGGCGTTAACAATGCAAGCACCCACACTCCCTATCTTTCCCGCCCATTGGCGTCAATTACAGTCGCACGAAGAGATCCGCATCAGAAAGCAGGATACCACCATCCAGCTCATCTCGCAGCAGACACTCCATCAAAACAGCAATCCCTTCCACAATCATGTCGAAACACTCTATATCTTGAGTCAACTTGTAGAACGTTTGTTTTTCCAGCCGAGGCTATCATCAGACGCTTTGCTGGATAATCGGGTAGACACAATCCACAGGCGCATTTTCGAGAGTTTTAACCTGAATCCTCAGGCAGCTCCCAATCGATCAGTTCTGGACCCCATCCACACAGAATTGCAGGAGATGATCGCCTTTATTCTGCAACGCAGAGAAAACAAAAAGGCGATCAGAACCGCGGGTGTTCCAAAAAAAGAAGCCAGCCCTGAAAGGAAAGGAGATGAGATTCGCCAGCTCGCAGCAGAGGCGCCAGCCCCATCAGCCCACAAAAAGGCACCTGTTCTATCTTCCCTAGCAGAACAACAAAAACATTTTCACAAGGTAGTGAAGAGCTTAGAGCAACAAGAAGGGGTGGATAAACGACTCAAGCAGCAAAAGGAGCAACAGGCGCAAACTCTGGCCCAGGCTCATAACGGCTACAACCCTCTAGATCCCAACACAGATATCCCAGGGAATTATTTTCAATTTATCCGTGCGCTGGATTTGCGGATAGGCAATCAAGAATCCGTTTTACTGCCTTGCAGGCAAAAAGTGGAAGGCCGTCTGAAAGCTTTTCTGAATTGTTCTTTAGCAACCATTCAACGCTCAGAAGAATGCCGAGACCTCCTGGAAAGATGGACACAATGGGTGGATGCTGATGAAGTTGATCGAATTCAGTTGGGCAGGCTCATTGGCCTCTGTTTATCGGAAGAGCAAACCTTTCTTCTGCTGAGCCAGGCATTGAAGGATGATTTGACAGACACAAATCTGCTGAATGAAGTCTTCCGCAGCACACACCTGTTGCGTGGAACCATTATTGGTTGATTTTTTACGCGGCTTGTCCAGCAAACGATCCATTTCACCATTCGGGATTTTCTGGTTAATTTAGAAAAGACGCCTCTTGCAGCTGATGAGAAAACCATTCATCCCTATGTCCAAAGCTTGCTGGATCTGATCCGCATTCAATTTCTCACATGCAGCTTCACCCCTGTAGCAACGGAACTTCTCAATCAGGCTCAACTCAAAATCTACGAAAAATGGCATGTCTCAGGAATCAAACATCTGTTGGGAACGCTTTTCCTGCGAGGCGCCACCCATATCATCACTGATTATTCGCACAACTCGCCCAATAAAATGGCGCTCAGACAACTGGGGAAACTGCTGCAGCGCGAAATCAATCTTTTTTCCAACTGGACCTTCAAAGAGATGGAAAACCATCTTTTAGGCATGCTCCAGCAGCATACGAGAAATTATCCACGGGGTTTTAATCCTTTCCGCCTACCAGCGCCTTGAATATCTGTTGTGAGCCTTTTTCCTGCTCAGTCGCGCATAGACGCTCGCACGGGTCAGCCGGTAATCACTCGGCAGGCAAAGGAGGAGGACCGTAGCAATCCTGGAACTCGGACCAGATCTCGTCGACCACCTTACAGATTATTTTTTATTTGCCAGGAAATTCAGAATCGCCGGGCTGCCGGCGGCCAGTTGCAGGAGTGTTTTTCCATTCTTTACAGGTTGATCCATAGTAAAACCGGCTTTAAAGATCGATTCAAGGGAAGGCACTCCCCTTTCGCCTGCATCAATGATATCTTCCACAGTGGGCTTGATATGATCTTCAGGGTTGTTAAATCTTGCTTTCAAAACATGACGCGTCCAAGCTGTGGAACACTTTAATTTTTCTGCCCACTCTTCTGCGACCTGGTCTAACATCCTTGCAGTTTCCTCTCCAGTGGGCGATCTCCCCAGAGTTTGCAGAGTTGACATGAATGAAACGATGGGATACATGCGTTCGACTGGAAAACAGAGATTCAGCCAGTAACTTGCAATATCTGCTAACAAATCGTGTCTTCGATTAGGAGGTGGAAGCGGTTTACATTTACCCTCATTCTGCGAATCGGCTGCAATCCAATTGTCCCAAAAAATGAGTTTTCGGTCTTTAAATCTAGGCAATAGTTTTCGACTAATGTCGTGATTCCAATGAGCTTCCCATTCAACCGTAAAAATGAAGGGAATATCTCGACGTGGAATTTTTTCATGAAATTCATTCAGCACGCTTTCAAGAAACGATGGCTCGCCTTTGTCACAAGGCGGACATATTCCCTGAATAAATGTTGGATAAAATTTTATAAGTTCTTGAATGACTGGGAGGATCTCTTGTATTTTTCTTTGGATGCAAGCTCGATCTTTGCGTTCTTCTTTTAACAAGGTATCATCATACTGCAAAGATACTCCCGAAGCTCCCAATTCCATCAGCTGATCGATGAGTTTTCGTGTCCCATTGACCTCGTCTTGAGTCGAGCAACAAATTCCCCAAATAAAATCGATGCCGCACGCTTTTGCTACCTGGAATGTTGAACGCCATTGACCACTATCGCGCAGAGGAGTCGTACTCCGTATTTTCCGTGCTTCTTGTCCTGGGATATGCATGGAACGCTTGGGATCATAGGCATAGACTCCCAGCTTTTTTTTCTGCATAAATCGCAACAATTCGCGGCGTTGCTCATGGGTGTACTCCCCATATTGAGAATGGTAGTTATCTGCTGGTTTCCAATAAAATCCCTCTACGACACCAAAGGAAGGCTTACTGGAACTGGATGCAAACATCTTCAACTCCTCATTCGA
>JAJFUZ010000271.1 GCA_021372155.1 Parachlamydia sp.
GGTTAGAGCAGCGGACTCATAATCCGTTGGTCCTAGGTTCAAGTCCTAGTTGCCCCACACTTTCATACGCATTTGTGAGCGCAATTTAGCTTGATCATATATCAATGATCAAGTTTAATATTGTGCCCGCGGTGCAATGGCGGTGCAACGAAGAACAATCTTTACAAGCACCATCCAGCCGCTCGAACCAAACACAAGAGGTTTGAGCTATGGCTTCAATTCAAAAACGCAAAAATAAAAATGGCACCAGCCACTGGCGGGCAGTTGTCCGCATCAAAGGCTACCCGACAGTCTGCAACCACTTTGAGCGAAAGCAAGAGGCTGAAGACTGGGCTGCAGACATCGAAAGGCAGATCAAGCTTGGTAAATTCAAGTTCGTTCAACATAAACAGCAGCACACATTCGCTCAACTTATCGACCGTTATGTGAGCGATGGAGCTTTGCAACACATCCGTTCTGCTGAAGATGTAATGCATCATCTTAACTACTGGAAGGCCCGTCTAGGAGACGATGCTCTAGTACACCTTACGCCTGATCTTATCGGTCAGGAAAGACAGTATCTAGTCGACACCCCAACTAGTAAGAACCTTGAACGGAGTCCAGCAAAAGTCAACAGATATGTTTCAAGCCTCTCTGCTCTTCTTAGCTACGCAGTACGCTTGCGCTGGATCGATGAAAATCCCTGTTTTAATTTAACCAAGCTCAAAGAAAACTCGGGGAGAGATCGCGTCCTTTCTGAAGATGAAATTTCCAGGCTTCTGACCTCCTGCCTTCAAAGTAAATCCCCCTATCTCTATTGCATCGTTCTGATGAGTTTGACAACAGGGGCAAGACTTCGATATTGGAAACTCGGCTATTGCCCTGAAACCTTTTGGCGCGATCGCTCCTCATGGGGCTTGTCCGAGAAACCCAATGCTAGAGGCCTCATCGCAAAATTATGGTTGCCGCAAGGAATCGTCATTCCTACCCTTTTAGATGGCAATGTGACAAAAATTAAAATTCGCAGACCGGATCCTCACAAACAACAAGAGAAGAAATTCCAAAAGTATGTCGTAGTCTCCGGCAGCATGGAATTTCCAACAGTTTATGGCGATCTCTCGAAACCCATTCTCATTATGGAGTCAGAGCTAGATGCCATGCTGACATTTAAGGCGATAAATGAAATCTGCTGTGTGATCGCACTGGGCGGAGCTCAAAAGAAGCCTGATTTAGAACTGCATCAACATCTTAAACAATCCCCTCGCATTCTTCTAGCCCTCGACTTTGATGAAGGGGGCATGAAAGGCAACCTATTCTGGCGATCGATCTATCCCCAGTTACTTTTCTGGCCTGTACCAGAAGGTAAAGGACCTGGAGATGCAATTAAGCTTGGACTTGATCTTCGACGTTGGATTGAAGCAGGACTCAAAGCAATAAAACTGTAGTTAACAAAAACAAAGGAAATACCATGAACAATACACCAATCATTCCAGAGAATGCCGATATGACGCGTCCTGGATTTAAGGGCTATCAACTTGAACAGAACTCTTCCTTAAAGAAATTTGGGAAGTGCCCGATCCAGTATATTCTTGAAGCAGGCCTGGAAAAGCCAAGAGCTTCTATTATTTTGAATCCCAACGAGCAATGGTGCCAGTCACCTGCGGAAGCGTTACAATGTGCTCTAACACGAATAACTGGCACTGATGACAAAGACCTAGCGAAAGACATCATCGATAGAGCTATATCTGCCATGCCCATGGCCAATGGAAAGGAACATAATACAAATGTCGTCTACCAGTCTTTATCTGATTGTGGGCCTAAAGATTCTTTAGAAGCTAAACTTTGCGCTCAATGTACGGCTCTATATTCTCAAGGAATGCAATATCTATCCCGAGTAGAAAAATCTGATATGATGTGCCAGATCGAAGCAAAGGCGAGCAAAAGGTCGTTGTACAACATGTTAATGTGAATGATGGCGGCAAAGCGATTGTTGGAAATATGATATCCTAATGGAGGGGGGAGGGTAATGAAAAAAACGAGCGAGGTACCCCATGATTCGAGTATCTGCGGTGCTAAAGCAAGGACAAATGAACATCAACCTTGCAGGCGCATTGCGATGAAAAATGGTCGCTGTCACTTATATGGAGGCAAAAGCACTGGCTCGAAAACTCCAGAGGGAAAGTTAATTCAGAAAATGGCTTCTTGGAAACACGGGATGCGATCAAAGGAAGCGATTGATGAAGCAAGGACTGTACGGCAAATGATACATGCCTACCGAGAAGAATTAAAATAACCTATAGAAGATCTGGAATCCAATTCACGATTCGACTCGAAATCTACCTGCTTAATGTCTGTAATCATATACGATAAAGCGTATTAGGACTAATATTATGGACACTAAAAACACCCTTCTTCCTGTCTAAAGAGCTTGAATAGGTTCTTCGTGATGCTACGAAAAGGCGTCGAATTCCCATGGAGCTTTCCGCAGAAAGAGCAGCATTTAGCTGAGCAACCTTAAACATTTCTATATATTTTTATGATATTGCCTTTGCTAACAAATAAGCAGCTCCAGCAGCCATTCCTCCGACGAATACCGTTTGAAATCCACTTTTGAAAAGAGAAACCCCTGTAAAATATCCTTTGGCAATACCAAAACCGAATAATGCCAGAAGTGTCACAGACGCAGAGATCAAAAGGGCTGTATGAGATTCCGTGATCAGTATATAGGGAAATAGTGGAATAATCCCTCCTAAAACATAGGAAAAAGCAATTGTAAACGCACTTTGGAAAGCTCTAGAAGGATCAGGTTTTTCAAGTCCAAGCTCAAATTTCATCATAAAATCTTTCCAAGCCGAGGGATTTCGCTTAAGTGCTGTTACCACAGATGATGATTCATTTTGGGAAACACCATATTGAGCAAAAATATCATAAATTTCTTGTTCTTCTGCCTGAGTTTGTTGGATAATTTCGAGCTG
>JAJFUZ010000294.1 GCA_021372155.1 Parachlamydia sp.
GGGGATCCCAAGCTGATTATCTTCCGCTATTTCTTCACGCGCAAGCTTATGTTCATGAGCCATTCCGATGCTGTGGCCGCCTTTCCTGGAGGCTATGGAACCATGGATGAGCTCTTTGAAGCCTTGACTCTGCTGCAGACAGGCAAGGCCAGCATCATTCCGGTCATCCTGATGGAGGGATCCGGAGGGCAATACTGGCAGCATTGGGAGCGTTACATCCAGGACCATTTTCTTGACAATGGATGGATCAGCAAGGAAGATCTGCATTTCTTTTACCAAGCCACATCAGCAGAGGATGCCCGCCGGCATGTTCAAAAATTCTATCGACGCTACCATTCGAGCCGCTATGTCAAAGACAATTTAGTCATCAGACTCTTAGAACCGCTGCATCCCGACCAGGTCGACCTGCTCAATGAGCGCTTTGGCTCGATCGTCCAATCAGGGCAGATCTGCCTCTGCACCCCTTTTCCTGAGGAAAACGACCATCTGGACCTGCCGCGCCTGTCCTTTCATCACACGCGGCGGCAATTCGGCCTGGTGCGCGCTCTGATCGACCAGATCAATAGTTTTTAGAGCTAGTTGCAAGACTCGCTCCTATTTCAACAGTGCTTTAAGCTCTTCCAGACTTTCAGCATCTGCTTTGAAAATCTCGTTGGCCAGGTTGCCTTCCAATAGATGCTGGCAAGCACGATTGATGGCATCCAATTTGAATGCCTGCAATCGTTTCATCCACTTTTTGAAAGTTTCGACACGCACCCTTTGCTCTTGGGCAGAAAGACGGATGGACTTGTGGGTAGGCTGAACAAGCAGCCAAAAAAGGTGATAAAACTGCTCCTCGTTTATTGAAACATGCAGGCGATGGGATTCGATCACTTCAAAAACTCGTTCGACAGTTCTTCGATAGACCTCTCCGCCTGAC
Source organism: Parachlamydia sp. (assembly GCA_021372155.1). Lineage (GTDB taxonomy): Bacteria > Chlamydiota > Chlamydiia > Chlamydiales > Parachlamydiaceae > JAJFUZ01. The sequence continues at coordinate 920 of JAJFUZ010000294.1, forward strand.
GGCATCAGAATGATTCCCATCTCCACAAGGATGACATAGCACTGCAGCAAATTCTGCTTTTCCTCATCGGACGCCAATTCAAATGATCTTGAATCTGTGTGAGTACGCACTTTGGCGCAGACTTCTCCCCACTCCTCGAACAGGCGCTCTCCTGTCTGTTCCACTTTTTTGGAACCAGCCCATTTCTCATATTCGCTGGCAAATTTCCTGCAAAAGGCTGCCATCTTGGCCGGATCTGTGTTTGCTTCTACAGCAGCGATCTCATTCTTGCGCATGTCGATCAGGGTAAAGAGAACCGAGCGATAGCAATCCACCACCGGTTTAGGACATGCCTCCCATATTTCCATCAATTCACCGATATAGGTTCCTACGGTATCAAAGAGATCTTCCTTGTCTTCAGGGGGCGGTTGAGGGTTCTCCTTCAGGATGGCAAGCCACAGATTCAGAAGCATGGGCTCGACATCCTTCATCACGAGACCCATAGCAAGAGCGCGTTCTTTCGCCTGAACGACAGCATCGCGACACAGCTGTCGCATCAGTTTTACCCTGCCCCAGCCCTGTTCCTGCGAAATCCCTGCAAAATACACCGCAAGTAACTGTGAAAACGAATACTCTTGGCCAAATTCGCGCGCCAGCCGCAGAATCACATGAAACTGCCTGATTTTCCCTGCATGGCATCCCGCCGCCTGCAGCTTATTCAGGAAGATCTGAATCTCAGCTTGAAATCGTTGCTTCTGCAACACAGGCACAGGTTTCAAAGGCTCTCCCGCAAGAAAATGCAGCTGAAAACGCAAGACAGGGTCATTGCGGAACAATTTTCTTTCATCGGCGCGCTGCACGATTGATTTAAGATAATGTTCGTGCAGCCCAACCAGCAAAGGAAAAGTCACCATGGGCCAAAAGGCATAATCGTGCAGTAAGGAAAGAAATCTTTGAGGATCGATTCCACTCTGTCTTTCCAGGAGAGTCGTCAGACAGCTGGAACCCACCCCAAGCAAAAGAGCCTGAATCTCGATTCTCTCCATTCGGATTTTCACAATCTGCTCCAATAATGCCTGAAGGGCATAAGCATAGTCTCCGACATTCTGGGCTTCGATCTTGAAATCCCCAAATTGTTGCTCGATTTCTGTTTTACCTAATTGCGAAAGCCCTTGCGCCGTTTGCTGCATCAACGGACCGGTGCGATAGCGTTCGCCCATAAAAGAGAGAAAGCCTGCAACAAAAGATCGAAAAAAAAAGGCAGGAGAAAGCTCAAATGAAGTTGCCTGTATCGCCTCAGACTTAATCCAGTGGTAGATCCAACTGTTATCTGATCGCAGAGACTCATTTCTGAGAGGCTTAGATACTGTGAGCAGAAAAGCTACACCTTCCATCTCTTTTAACATCTCCCAGGCGTGTCTAAAAGACTCCAACTGCTTTTCAGACTGTAAAAAAAAGCAGGCCAGATATTGCATAGTTGCCTTGAGGCACTGTTGGCGCAGAGCGACAGGTCTGGAGCTAGAAAGAAAGCTTTTCACTTCCAAAAATGATGCTGAATTTAAAGCTTCCGCACTTTTTCTGGATAAAATAGCCAGGCGGGTCGCTATCAGCATGGCCTCCAGCTCTTCGTGTCTTTTAGGGGGCATACGCTTTGAGATGGCGGGATTCCGAAAAAATTCCAGGGCATTGACATAGGCCGCATCCTCCTCTCGTTTGCACAGCTCGCAGATGAGGCGATCATAAGGATCCGGATCGCTGGCTGGAGGAAGCGGTCGTTCAAGTCGTTCCTTTGCCATGTAGACGGCAAGGTCGAAAGCCTCAGGGTTAGAGAAGGAAAGCAGAGTGGAGATGGCTTTAAGCGAATCCTGTCTTTTAAACAGTGAGACGTTGGCACTGCGGTAAAGTCCAAACAATTCCTGCTGAAGGGATGGGTGTGCCTTTAATAAAGGGGCCGCTTTGGCGCCGGCTTTGTCAATCCAATCAGCTAGAGTGGCATCCTGCGCGGAATCTGTTGTTTCAGATATGGCTCTGCTTAACTCCTGGAGCAATTGCAGAATATCCTCCGGCTTCCTTGCAGACGTGCGCTGAACCACCATGTCCTGCAGACCATTTGGAATGATTTGGGATTCTAAAACAGCCTGTGAGGACTGTTTCAAAAATTGGCGCAATTCAGCTGCGGCTGCGCCAAGCGCCGGATCTCCCAATTCAGAAAGACTTCTAGATAAGATTTGGACCATTTCTGCTCGGGACATTTGGATCCATTCAGAAAGAATGGTTAAGCAGCTGGCGAACTCGGCCGCTTTTAACAAGGGCAGACGTTGATCAAAGTAGGCCAGTAGCCGTTCCATGGCCAGATGGGTGATCTGCTTGCGTGCTTCAGGATTATTTTCTCCTTCAAGCAGATCCGGCAGAGCTTTCAAAAGGGAAAAGAAAGTCTCGGATGTCAACGAAGAGGCAACGCTGATAATCAGCAGCTCTTTAGCAAACCCCTTGACATAAGGATCGGCATGACTGGCGAGCTCCGCGGCTTCGTTTTTTGCTGACGCCATGATAGTCGAAATGGGCCCTTCAGCCTGGATGAAAAAGATTGGTTTTGCTCTAATGCGCTGCACGATCTTCTCTTCCTCTTCCAGCAAAGGTTGCAGCCTTGACAGTCCGTGCAATGCCTCAGCAGGAGAAAGTTTCAGCAGCAGCGGAAGCCCATCCAGCTCGACCCAGATTTTGAATCCACGGCCATGGGGTAGAGGATAAGCTTCAGGATGCCTCCATAAACAGAGCGGCAGGATACATTTCAGAACCTCCAGGCGCACACCTCCTTTTCCAATAGCCTCTCCAAGAGATGTTTCTGAACCATTCAGGATATCTCCGATCTGACCTGTTTCCTGCTTTAACAGCCACTCCGGCAAAGCCAACATGACATTGAGAATATAGGCAGACGCCTGGACAGGGCTCATCTCGCAATCGCGGATCGCCTGTTGCAGCGAGCGCTTGAGAAAAGTCACAAAACCTGCTTTTTCACTAGCTTCGGCCATTTTTTCCAGTAGACGCTGCTCTTCCTGGTCTGAGGCGGAGCGTCTTCCAAGGATCTGAAACGCCTGATGGAGTGCCCAGTCATCGGGAGATGGGTCTTCCAAATCGACCCAGCGCAGAACATTCTCTCTGGCATCCCTTTGAGCCTGCGAGGATGCTTTCCATTCAAACCGATCCTGCGGGTTAAGTTCCAGGGACAATGTCTGAAAATAAGCCTTGGCTGGAGGCGCCAGGCCTTCAAAGAGAGTGAGACGGTGTCTGCGGTTATGGAAGTCCACACAATGGATCTCGTACCCATCGCACAGCTCTTCACCCTGACCGCTTTTCGGAACCAGCCGAAAGCAGGGTGTGACCCCAAGCAATGCTGTGGCATGAGTCTCGATATAGCTGACCATATCGGGAACAGCAGGAGCAAAAAGAAGGCGGCAGGCAAGATCGCGTATATCCCTTTCAGAAGGGGCCCTTTTTTTGAAAGGATTCAGAGCATCGCGAAAATGGCCAAGCTCCTGATTCGCCAGTGTGCGTCCCTCAAGCCAGGGGATAGATCCCTGAACAGTAATCTTTTTCAACGGGTACCCTTTGGGATTTTTCCTCAACTCTTCTACAAGTTGGCGAAACCCGGTCAATTGAAAGTGATTTTTCTTTGTGAAGAGAGTAAATTCAAGCTTGTTGTAATGTGCTTCG
>JAJFUZ010000298.1 GCA_021372155.1 Parachlamydia sp.
TTCTTGATGAGATGGTCTATGATGGACAGTGGTCTCAGTATCGTCAGAAACATTTTGGCAGCTCATCAAAAGATCTCCCTGGCAAACAGTTCATTATCTGCATCCAGAATCACGATCAGGTGGGAAATGCGGGTCAAGGAAAACGCCTGGGGGCATTTGTCACGGAAGAACAATACAAGCTTGCCTCGCTCCTCCTCTTTTGCGCTCCAAATGTTCCTCTGCTGTTTATGGGGCAAGAGTGGAATGCCTCTTCGCCATTCCTTTTTTTTACCAGCTTCGAAGATAAAGCCCTCTGCCGCAATGTGAGGGAAGATTATCAGAAAGAATTCCATCTGGATGAGTTTGTGGACCCGCAGGATCCCATGCGTTTCGAAGCGTCAAAAATGCCCTGGCATGAGCTTGATGAACAGATGCTGGAGTTTTATCGCACCTTGATCCAGCTTAGGAAAACGATTCCTTGCCTCTCCAATTGCCGCAAAGACCTGGCTGCGGTCCAATTCAGCGAAGAGGATCATTGGCTGATCCTGCAGCGCAGTGATCCGGGCGGATCAAAAATGGTGCTTGTCGCCAATTTCTCAGCTGAGAAGCGCCTCGTTCACACCTCATTTGCAACTGGCCGATGGCAGAACGGGTTCAGCCAGGAGGAACTTCTGTTCGAGAAAGATGCTGAGCATCCCTTGCAGATTTCCCCTTGGGGCGCCCTCTTGTATATTCAGAAACAACTTTGAATTAATTGAGCTAATTGTTCCCCTTCCAGATCCGCATTGAGCGTGTGCTTCTGAGGAACAAGCCAGATATGCGCATGGGGCACTTCGTCGCCGATAATATGGCTGACAATCATCTCCGTACCGAAGGCTTTGCGCAGAGCAAAGGCCACTTTTTTGGTCCCATCCATATAAGCTCCTAGCTCGGGAACGTCCCAAACCCATCGGAAATGCTGTTTTGGGACGATCAGACAATGTCCCGTAGCTCGGGGGTATTTATCTAAGAATGCAATAAAGCGATCGTCCTCATACACTTTAAGGCAGGGAAGTTCTCCCTGAATAATTCTGCAAAAGATGCAGGTTTGATCAAAATCAACCATAGAATCTTTTTACATCACTTTGTATAGATTGTCAAACAAAAATAAATTTCCATTGTGACTTAAATTATTGAAGATGATAGACTTGAAAAAATAAAAACTGAAAAAACCATGTCATATCCTGTGTCAGCTTACCATTCTTTTTGTTTAGCAGAAAATCCCTCTTCAAATTCCCCACAACAGACAAACTCGCAAGCTTACAGAAGGATAACGTGGGACAACCGAAGCAGAAGAGAAACGATCGCAAAAGCTAATCGATATTGCCATGAATGTGGGTCCAAAAGTACTCCAGAATGGCGTTCAGGGCCACACGGTCAAGCCACGTTGTGTAATGCTTGCTGTTTGCGATATGCTAAGAAGCTTAAAGCCGGAAGTTCTAATTCACAATCCGCTACGGCTGGGCGCGTAGAAGCTGTACCCGGCCAAAGCAGTGTTTTATCTGTGACAAATCCTCAAGCATGTGATGCAGGCAATGTCCCGTACTCTGAACCACTGGCCTCTGTTGCAGAAAGGATGTCCTTACAGAGATTGTTAAACTCCTGAGAGTTAACTTTTCCCCGCCTTCCATTCTTCCCTAGGAAAGCGTTGACTTAAAAAAGATCAATAAACGAATCATCAAACGTTATCCTGATTTCTCACACCTTTTGGATGGAGCGCCAAACCTTTAGGCCTTTTCACTCTCTTTTGCCGGGGATAATTTAAATAACAGTTGATCCCAGTTCTTTTTTGCTGTGTCTGCATCGGGACGTTTCTTAGGATCTGGATCCATCATGGCTTTCAGCTGAGCGATCATCTCATCTGGAACATGTTTCTCCCGCAAAGGCTCCTCGTTAAACTTGGCATCGGGATATGCCGGAGGATGCTTAGTAGTACGGTGGGAGTCAATTTCCCATGATTCTTCGTTTCCCTCTAGCAACTGATAGAGGACGACTCCCCGCTGGTAGACATCGCGTGCTTTGAGCGCCTTGCCAAATTCTTCCCTGTTTCCGGCTTTTCTGGCTGCCCGGCGCCATACTCGATCACCTGGCGGATCGTACTCCGATATCGTCACTCCTGAATCAAAGTTCTTGATATCCTCCAGCTTGCGCGCGCCGCCAAAGTCAGCCAGATAAACTTTAGCATCCGTGATTGTACCTGTTTTATCTCTAACCGAAATGAAGAAGGTATTGGCCGGTTTGTTATCGCCGTTCACAATATCGCGCTGATGTAGCGCGGCGCTGGCGCCGAGGATGTCCGAGCAGCTTTTATATAAGACATTAAGCCCGATCTGTTTATGTTCGTGAAGGGAATCCGAAACAAGGTCTGCCACATCTCCCTCATATTTTTGGCCCACAAAACCCACGCGATCCATAAGACCATTTGCCGGCCGACATCCAGCACTTCTACCTTATACGCAGACCCAAAGGTGCCAGCGCCTAAGAATTTGGCGTCGTCCAAGTCGAAGCGGGCGATTCTCATTTTCCCTCCCTCTAACCTGGCCATAAACGCCATTCCCTTCATGCCTGTTTTTTCTTTCGTAAATTTAAGAAGAACAGCTTCACCCTCCTTCCAGGCTCTCTTTTTATTGAAGACACTTCCTACATCAGCTTTATAATAAGATTTCACAATTTTCATTAATTGTTCTGGCTTTAAAGCGTTGCTTCGGGTGACCTGGCTATAAACTTCAAAGACCTTTTGATAGCTGGAGACGATTTTGGGCAGCGCTTCCAAGTGCTCTTTTTTTGACCCTCAAATAGGGTTCCCTCCCGTGCCGCTGTCAGCAATTTATCTTTTTTGATGAGGAGTTTATCGGCCATTTGATCGGCGGAAACGGTGACGCGTTTAAGGCTGCCATCGCTGCCTTTGATGACGAATTCAAGACGGTCATCCCCCAGCGCGAGGCTGGGAACGCGATCGTCTGAAATCACCTCTTCGACCGATTCTATAGCGATATCAAATTCGGCGTCATGAAGGCCCTCCATCCGCAAGCGGAACGAAGGCTGGGCGTCTGTTCCATCCTGAATCAGGGATGCCTGGACTGCTTTTGATTGAAGTTTCGACGACTTCGCTTCTGAATGGGCAAAAACTTGCCGGCTGCAGACGTCATCTTTGCCTGTGTCGAAGCATTTGGACCATGGAGTTCTGCCAGGTAGTGCTGGATGAGTTGGTTTGCTACGAGGTGAGCGGATCCGGTCTTAGTGGCTGATCTCAAGATTTGCCCCAATTCTTTTTCTTCTGCTCGTGAGAGAGTTTTCTGATCGAGAAGTTTAGCATGGTATTTCCCTAATTGGGGTTTTTCGCTCAATTTAGAAGCGTCAAAGTATTCACTTCTTCCATGAATTTTTGATGCATCATAGTCCACGTTACTACCATGATTATAAAAAATGTCTTTTTAAATTAATTATATCATTTTAATTAATACAACAAATAAAAGACGTTATTTTATATATAAACAAAGTGTGCTCAACATCGCTCTGCAATACAGCGATTGGTTGACTCCTGGCGACCGTGAAAAATCGAACAATTGGCTCCCGAAGAAGGTTTCATAGCGCGGGAAGGATTAAAAAAAATAGCTGTTTACAAGGATGCCCAGGGCATCGTTCATTGTCATTCTACCCTCTGCCCGCATTTGGGAGGGTGCGTGCGCTGGAATCCCGAAGAAAAAAGGTGGGAGTGTCCCTGCCACAGATCCAGGTTTGATTGTCTTGGTAAAGTCATCACAGGGCCTGCGATCTCTGATCTGAAACCCCTCGATCATGCTTAGTTTTAGGCATATAGAGAAGGTATAAAAATTCAATTTGCCTATATAAATATTTATAAATATATGTCGCCTTAAGAGAGGATGGCTATTTGGAGCTTATCCTAAAAGATTTAAATGCAGGAGGCAAAATATGAAGGCATTATTGACTTTTGGTATATTAAGTTGCGTCACCATTTTGTCAGCAGGTCAATACGATCAGGGTGGATATGATAGCAGCTACCAAGGGCAATCCAACTCCCCGTCGATGAAGAGATCGGGCAATCCACAACCCTATAACGCCAATAGAGCTGGTTCTCAAGATTCAAGAAGCACAGGCTATGTTTCGGATGATGAAATCAAAAAAAACGTCAGCGATGCATTAAAAGGTGGATGGTTTTCCGGTGGTTATGAAAATGTCAATATTGCTGTTTACAATGGTGTCGTTACATTGAATGGATCTGTAGATTCAGCAGACAATCGCAACAAACTCATGGAGAAAGTGAAAAGTATAGATGGCGTCCGCGGTGTAAACAATCAAGTCGCTGTCAACGCGCAACCTTCTTCGTCCAATGCGGGCGCATCCTCTTCCAGCAACTATACCGATTCACAGCTTCAAAAATCAGAATCAAAACATCCAAAAGATTCTGCAGCAACAAGCCAAGATAGACAAATCAATGCGAAAATTCATGACAAGGTCGATGGTTGGTTTGTAACCAACGAAACTTTGGTGTTCAGAACAAATAATGGTGTTGTCACAGTGTACGGCACTGTTGAAAAATATGATGATATCCAAGATTTATTGAACAAACTCAGGCAAATTGAAGGTGTAAATGCTGTTAATAACAAATTAACAGCAAAAAATAAATAGGTGGAACATGAGCACGATTTTATTGATCATTTTGATTCTGTTGTTAATAGGAGCTTTTCCTACATGGCCTTATAGTGCAGGCTGGGGATATGGTCCTAGTGGAGGATTGGGATTGCTTTTGATCATCCTGATAGTTTTGATCCTATTGGGAAGAATTTGAGTCTTTAAACATTCACAAAGGGAAACAGTTATGAAAAACGACATTCATAACCTTTTTGTTGATGAATTACAAGATATGTTAAGTGCTGAAAATCAAATTGTGCAAGCTTTGCCTGAATATGTCAAAGCTGCAGAGTCATCTGATTTAAAAGATGCCTTTAATCATCATCTTCAAGAAACAAAAAACCAAGTTCAGCGTCTGGAAAAAATCTTTAAGATGCTTAAGATTCAACCTCAGGGCGAAACTTGCGAAGCGATGGAAGGCTTGATTAAAGAAGCTAAAGAAGTGCTGAGCAATTATTCTGTATCGCCTGTCCGCGATGCAGCGATGATCTCAAAAGCCCAAAGAATTGAGCACTATGAAATTTCAGCATATGGCACCTTGCGAACATTTGCTAAGGAACTGGACTATGGCGACATCGCCGATTTACTCAAAGAATCGGAAAATGAAGAGGCCAATGCCGATAAGAAACTAACAAAAATTGCGGAAGGTGGTCTGCTAACATCAGGTATCAACCGCAAAGCCAATAAGTCATCACGCTAAATGTTTGAGGGAGTTGAGTTCTCAACTCCATCATTTTTCCTACAGAGGCGTAATCGATGGCATTTATAAAATTTTTTGGTTATCTCCTTTTTGGATATTTCGCCCTTTTGACCATCTGCTATCTATTCCAACGCCACTTAATCTATTTTCCCTCTCGCTATGACGGTTCACCGGGTGCAGCAGGTGTCCCAGAAATGGAAGAGATCGCCCTGCATCCCTCCGATGGTCTCACTATAAAAGCCTGGTATCGCCCGCCACTTCAAAGCCAATTTCCTACGCTTGTCCATTTTCATGGCAATGCGGGACATATTGGCAACAGGGGCATGCTCATGAAGCCCTTTTTAGATGAAGGTTTTGGCGTCTTATTACTGACCTATCGAGGATATAGTGGAAATCCCGGACAGCCATCTGAGGAGGGCTTATATCGGGATGCCCGCGCGGCCATGCAGTTTCTACAAAAGCAAGGAATACCAAAGAATTGCACTGTCCTGTATGGCGATTCCATTGGAGCGGCCGTGGCTGTTCAAATGGCTTCAGAATTTCCCGTTGGGGCACTTGTCTTACAAGTTCCTTTCACTTCTTTAGCTGCCGTAGGCCGCTACCATTATCCCATTTTTCCCATCCAATGGCTTTTAAAAGACCACTATGATGCTTTGGCAAAAGCGCCTGAGATTCATGTTCCCGTTTTGATTATTCATGGAGAGAATGATACCATCACTCCAGCAGCTTTTGGACGTGAATTGTATGAGGCGTTCTCTGGTCCTAAACAAATCGAACTCATTCCTCACGCAGACCACAACGATCTATTCTAACCCGCGCGGATCATGAGATTTATGAAAGAATATGCCTGTCGCATAGAACCTCAAAATGAGTAGAAACATATGTTGATTCGCCTCTTTTTCTTTTTGGTGTCTTTGTCAGCAACTTTTGAAGAGAAGTTTTGGAAGTGGTGGTATCAAAGACTGGCTGCCGTTTATCCGAAAATGGATTGGCGCTTCATGAATTATGGGTATGCGCCTCTCGATCAGGAATCAGCGCTCGTCTTAAAAAAGGAAGATGAAGAAAATCGTTTGTTTATCCAGCTCTATCAGCATGTGCTCTCAGGGGTTGAGCTAAAAGGAAAAGAGGTTTTAGAAGTGGGTTCCGGAAGAGGGGGAGGCTCCGATTACGTGGCGCGTTACCATGCGCCAGCTTCCATGATTGGGGTCGATCTAGCTCAAAATGCCGTCGATTTGAGCAATCAGTTTTATCATGTCCCTAATCTCAAATTTATGGAAGGAAATGCGGAAAAGCTTCCCTTTGAAAACGACCGTTTTGATGTCGTGTTTAATGTCGAATCCTCGCATTGCTATGGAAACATGCAGGCCTTTCTTGCGGAAGTGCTGCGTGTTTTAAAACCTGGCGGTGTTTTTGCGTGGGCGGATCTGCGCACGCAGAAAATGATGGAAAAAGAAAATGACCTTTTTATGCATTCCCCGTTCAAGCTGCTCTACAAGGGGGACATCACTGCTAACGTTTTACATGCCTTAGATCTCATTTCAGATGAAAAAACAGAGCTCATTCAAGCACGCGTTTCGTATTTGTGGCGACCTCTCTTTAGTGAATTTGCCGGTGTCCGCGATAGTCAGGCTTATCGCAGCTTTCAGGCAAGAAAAATGGTGTACAGGTGTTACCGTTTTCAGAAGTGATATTTAAAGTTTTTGATTTCGGCTGCTTATAAGGAGTAAGGCACCTCCGACAAGCAAGACAAAGAACCCAATCATATAGGCCATGAGATGGCTGGAGTGGCCCGTAACACCTTCCACGACTCTTTCCGTTTCGTAAAGGGAATGGAACAAACCGATCAGGAGAACGACGATCCCTATAAAGAGTATAGCTAAAGCAGCAGTGCGCATATGCCTTCTCCAATTTATCTTTCGTATGCTTGCTTTAAGCCTTGGATGTCAATTTTTTTCATTTGGAGCATGGCTTGCATCACCCTTTCGGCTTTTGCGCTATCCTTGTCTTGGAGCATTTCGCTCAAGATAGTCGGAACGATCTGCCAGGATATCCCATATTTATCTTTGAGCCAGCCGCATTGGATGATTTCTCCCCCATCACCTGAGAGCTTTTCCCATAATTCATCCACCTCTGCTTGCGTTATGCAATTCACAACTAACGAGATTGCAGGTGTAAAAGTAAACTCGGGACCTCCATTTAAGGCCGTGAAATCTTGTCCTTCGAGTTGAAATGCGATCGTCATAATCGTCCCTTTCGGTCTGCCCGAAGCTTGTGCCCCCGCGTCACCATAGCGGGCCATACTCAAAATCTTTGAATTTTTAAAAATAGAAATATAAAAATTCACGGCTTCTTCTGCCTGATCATTAAACCATAAGAAGGGGACTATTTTTTGCATATTTATTGCCCTTTATCTTTTGACAAACACCAGACACCTTTGATTTTGCACAGTTTTTCTAGCATCGTCGCGTACTCTTGATTGATGGCGGCTTTTTCATTTGAGCCCAGCCCCTGGATGATGTAGGCATGGGGGCCGGCACCAATAACCATCGGATACATCATATTCTGCGCATCTGAGCCAATATCTTTATTCGTAATATTGGGAGCGTAGTACATGACGTGAGGAAAGTTAACAGTTTCAACCTCATCGCCTTTTTGCGGGTTTTGATATGTTCTCAAGATAGGAGATAACATATAGGAGACACCTGCTCGTTGAGGTGCTTTGTAATACCCTTTTTGAAAACGATCCTTCAGAATCTTTCTGACCTCTTCTGGAGATGTGCTCTTGGCCTGCATCTCTGCGATGTCAAAAAGAACTTGCATTTGTGCCTTGGCACCTGCGCTATCAAAGGAAATGGGGATAAGCAGGTCATCCCGATACTCCTTTAAAGTCCACGGACCAAAAAAAGCATCGTCGCCTGTTCGCGCAACTAAGGCGTGAAACCCATTATTGCCTTCACGGGCCAATTCAAAGCCCTTAGCAGGATTTAAGGTATAGACGGTGGCATCTTTTCTCAGGTGAGGAGGCAAAGCGCTGAGTGCAAGCTCTATTTCCAGTTCTCGTGGCAACGGTTTAATCTCAGCGGCACTCACCACAAGCGTGAAGGAGAGCGCGAAGATGTATAGAAGAGCCTGCAATCTTCTCATGGTATTCTCTTGAGCTATTTAAAAAAAATAAATAACAGAAAAAAAGAAAGATTGCCAGCGGCTTTTCGCTCGACGCGAAAGTGAACCTTGGGATCGGGAACTACCCTAACGCTGTTTAGCTCTGGCACCAAAAGAGCGCCTGGGCCTGAAAGGAGCCGTAGGTTTATATTTTGCCTTCTCTTGTGGTTCAAGGCCTGGGATCACATGAGGAGTCAGGGTTTGCCCTGTAAACTGTTGAAGGCGCTTGAGAAAATGGGAGTCTTGATAGGCTGCAAAAGAGAGCGCGGTGCCTTTTGAACCGGCCCTGCCTGTGCGTCCGATGCGGTGAACATAATCTTCCACACTTCCTGGCAATTCAAAATTGATCACATGGGTGATATTCTGCACGTCGATCCCTCGCGCTGCAATATCCGTTGCGATGAGGATGCGGACATCTCCTTGCCGGAATTGTGCGATGGTTCTCGTCCGCTGTCTTTGATTCATATCGCCATGCAAGGCGGCGGTCTGATAGCCGCTTGCTGTGAGCTTTTCAGAGAGTTGGTCGGCATTGCGCTTGGTAGCTGTGAATACAATGGCCTGCTCGAGCTGGGGATCATTCAAGAGATGGTCCAGAAGGCGATATTTGTGGTTCAAGCTGTCGACATAGAGAAGAAGTTGATCGATTTGGAGCGCTTCTTGCTTCTCTTGTGCCACTTTGATTTCGACTGTTTTGTTAGATTGATGCTTGAAGAGGCGGTGAACAGAGCCGCTCAAAGTAGCGGAAAACATAAGCGTCTGGCGCGTCTGTGGAAGGGAGTTTGCGATGTGCTCAACGGGCTCTAAAAACCCCATGTCCAGCATGCGATCCGCTTCGTCGAGAATGAACATTTCCAGACGTGAAAAGTCGATTTTGCCGCGTTCCATATGGTCGATGAGACGTCCAGGAGTCGCGATCAGGATTTCGTAGGGGCGCGTAAGTTGTCTATTCTGGATGTGATAAGGTTGTCCGCCATAAATGCAAACAGTTTTGGCTTTGGAGAGGTATTTGCTGAATTTGATCGTTTCCGCGGTAACCTGCATGGCCAGCTCGCGGGTTGGAACTAGAACCAGGATGCGGGGACCTTTGCCAGGCATTGTCGATGGCACGGTCAACCTTTGCAGGGCAGGCAGAATAAACGCCGCGGTTTTCCCTGTACCCGTCTGTGCTGAAGCGCGCAGGTCGCTACCTTCTAATATTTGAGGAATTGCCTGTTCTTGGATAGGTGTAGGAGTGGTAAATCCCAGTTCGGCGATTGCTTTAAGAATCGAGGCGTCTAAATTTAAATCTTGAAATGTATGCTTCACTTAATGCTTTTTGTTTGATGGTTTAGTTTTGTTAAAGCAATAGATGAGAAATTAAGCGCGACTATTGATAAAACAGAAAATCAGGCGAATTTAAAAACGATTATGCCAGATCTCAGAATTGAAAGCAAAACTTTTATACAAAGATGTCAAACTCCGTGAGGAATCCTGGTCTTATGATCGGATAAAAATTCGGAATTTTTCAGGCACCAAAAGAATGCGAGGGCTTGTCCCTCGCATCCTTTGTCATGAAGCAATATGTGAATTATTGCTCTTATTTCCTAACGTTGATGTTATTTATGACGCTTTTGACGCCGCTGACCTGTTTGGCAATCGATTCAACTTTGCTTTTTTCATCTTCGCTTTTGACGGTTCCTGTCAGAGTGATCTTGCCATCAAACGCAGTCACTTGAACATTGCGAGGGGTTGAAAGCGTAGGTTCTTTTTGCAAAGCACTGAGTACTCTTTGCCCCACAGCTTCATTAGAATCGACTGCATGGTGTTGGGTTTGGATGTCGACGGAATACTGTTGACCAGATGTTTGGGAATCACCCTGATAATAACCACCTTGTTGCCCTTGATAGCCACCCTGGTTTTGATAACCTTGGTTTTGATATCCCTGTTGATTTCCTTGGCTTCCATCTTGATAATAGCCAGCTGGACTGCCACTTTGTTGATAAGAACTATCCTGTCCGCGCACCAAATTTCCTCCTTGCTGGTTGTAGGCTCCTTGTGAGTAATTATCATACGCAACCAACGAAGCAAAGCTGACCACACCAAACAGTGCAGATACAGCTACTTTTCTATAATTTTCCATACAACTCTCCTCTGAGTGAAGTGTGTTAAAGCGGTCTTGTAAAAAATTTTATTAGCATGGTTGCTGTGGGATGTCAATATTATATTTACATCTGGACGGAATCTGATGGACCATGAACCTATCTCAATAAAATTCTCCGCTGGAACAGTGCCAAAGCCTCGGGCTTGAAAGATCCCAAAAGGGGGAGTTCTCTAATTGCGCGCAAGAGGCTCTCGATACATTCCTCACTTTTTTGCGGCTATCAGCTAAATAAACTCAATTTACAGATCTCTCGCTTCGATACCAGGAAGAGTCCATTGTTCTCTCCGAGGTCTTTTTC
>JAJFUZ010000310.1 GCA_021372155.1 Parachlamydia sp.
GTGTTGACAATGATCGCAGTTGCGAATAGGGCGCTAAGGACCGCAAGAGATGGCATTGCGATCAATCCTGCAGCAGCAGCTGCTGCGGAGACAGCGTAAGTCAGAATCGCGCTTGTCAGGAAGGCAACACTATGGTTGATAAGGCTGTTTTCGCATTTTTTAGACTGGAGAATGTCATGTGTCGCGCTGTACACCAGGCCTGCGAGGGCGCCAATGCCAGCACCGCGGAAAGAGTGTTCAAATAGACCATAATCGATAATGCCGGCAGTTGCCGATGAGGCTGCTGCAGGCAGTAAGTGAGATAAAAATAGAGAACGGCTCATAGATTTCCTGATGGGTTATGAAAGTATAGGAAATTAGCATAAGAGGCGGGCCACGATCAATTTAAAATTGAAACAATAAAGGAAGGCGTGTGATTTCCAGCTGCGCAATCATGGGAAATTGATCTAACAGTTGCTGGATCAAAAGAGGCCGGAGGGTTTCCCAGGGGAGCTCCTGCAGGAGATCTTGGTCAATGGACCTATAAATCAAGAGAAAGTCGGGATATTCTTCTGGCTGGATGGAGGCTTTATATGTGTAACAGACCTCAATGAGGAAGGGATGTTCGTACAGGAAGCTGAAAATTTCTTCAAAGCTGCCATCGTTGTATCGCAGAAGGCTTTTTCGATGAAAGGGAACAAGTTCGTCAGGTAAGACGGCAATTTCGATTTCCAGAATTCGTATGGAGGGATATTTTTGCAAAATGCAGCCGGCCATTTTGACATTCATGACTTCCCAGTAATCTTTTTCGTTCGGGTAATTTTTTAAAAACCTGGCCGCACATTGTTTGATAAGCGAAGCATCAAGAGAGCCATCTTCAGCTTGATAGCAGATTTTGACAGTGAGGGGATGCCAGAGCTGCTGGTGATGAATTTCCTGGCAGAATCCAACGACCTCGCCTGATAGTGGGCAGAAATGAAGCAAAAGAAAGAGAGATAACCATCTTGCTAGCATGATCGTGCAGATAAAAAAAATATCCCACAATTGTCAAGAATTTGTTATAGTCCGAAATTATGATAGGAACACTCACTTCTCTCATTCTGGCACTGCTTTTTCTCCTTTCCCCTCTTGGACAGTTGCTTGCTACCTCGTGGAATTTGATGGCTATCTCCATCATTATCGTGGCTAGCTTGTTTATTCTCCTGCCGGTTCTGATTCAGGCCATATCCTGGTCCCCGCTGCAAAGAGCGGAAAAACTGCTGACTCCACGCCTTTTCGAGCTCAAGAAACAGGATAAAATTCTGCTCTTCGACAAAGCCTGGCTCATTTTATTCCCTCTCCTGTCTTATTCGATTGCCTTATTTGGGAATGTGCTCGAGGCACCCTCCCGGATTTTTGCGTGGGCAGCGTGGCTCTTTCTATTGGGTATCAGCCTGGACGTCCTGCAGCATTTGATCAAAAGGGTGTCGAGTTACCTCAATCCCTATGCCGTGCTGGATCATTTCAGCCATGTGGCAAGGACCAGCATCCAGAATGACCGGGAGCTGGAAGTGTGCGACAGTGCCGACGCCCTATCTGAAATGGCTGTCAAGTCTATCCAGGAGTCAGGTTCCGCTCTTCCCATGGAAGTTTTAGGGAAGATGTCGGAAATATTCAAACGGTTCATGGAAGCTTCGAAAAGTCTGACCCATCATGAGCGAGATAAGGAAACACAGGCTTTAGGAATCAGCGACAAGATCAGCTACACCCTGTTTTACTTTATGCAGCGGCTGGAGTTGATTAATCGAAAAGCTGTCGATAAGCAGCTGGAACCGGTATCAAGCAAAGCGGTGACGACGCTTGGGAATATGATTCTACAGTCTGCCAAACTGGACATTTCGCTGGCTGCTTTCCCTGTCCAATCGCTGGGTAAATGCGCCCTTGCGGCGCAGCAGAACAAAATGCCAGAGGTGGGTGTCAAGGCAACGATTACCCTTGTGGAAGTCGCCAGGACGATTCTCGAAGAGATCGATGTCACCTATCTGGAACTGAAGGACCCTTATACTGCCATCGTCGCAGAGCTCAAGGATATTGCCCAAGAGGCCTTTAAGCAGGATAAAAGTCTAAGCATACCCGTGCTGAAACAACCTTTGGTGCAGGTGAGAGGATTCTTTACAGGGGAAAAAATGGCTGGTCACGCCGATACTCCTGTTATTTTGGACGCCATTGACAGAGCGATTGGAGAATTTGATGCCCTGGAGATGGTCTTGAGAACAATTCCACCCTTTGTTCCACCTGAAGAGCCTCCTCCCGAAGAAGCTCCACCCAAAGAAGAAAAATCAGCTAAGCAGAAATAATTTCACTTTAGATCATCTTTTGTTTAAATAATATAACCTGAAGGGCATCTTTTGCAGCGCTATCAGTCTGAGGATCATTGCAAATGGCATTTTGGCAGAGGTCAAAATAAAAGAGGGAGATTTTTTCTAGGGGTATCGCAGATGGCACCCCATTCGGTGTGAATAACTGCTCCTTAGAAGAATCATGGTTATGGGTGAAACAGATAAAATGTTTGATCTTGTCTTTCAGATATTCCAATGCCTCTTGTCGGCGCACATCATCACAATTGTATAAGGAAATATATAGATCGCAGTGGACGGTTGTCGTTTCCTTAAAAGAGATAGTAAAGTCAAAATGCTGTTTCGCTATCTGAATGAGTTTTTTTATGACTACATGGCCGGCGTGATCATTTTGTGTTCTAAAAGTAATAATAAAGTTATTTGTTTCTGCTGAAATATTAGATACGCACATAAATTTTCCTAATTAATTTTAGTTTATTATACTTAGTGCCTATTTCTTTTGCTATCCCCAAGCAGGAATTGGAGCCTCCAAAATCAATTTGACGTGAGTGACCGGGTGGTCAATCTCCAGCCGCTGGTTATGCAGGGCAATCTGATTTTCCGCGAGATGCCGGTGGCTTCCATAGCGCTCGTCTCCGCGGATGGGAAAGCCAGCGGCTGCCAGCTGCGCGCGGATCTGGTGGTAGCGCCCCGTTTCCAAATGGATTTCTAAAAGGTAGCCATTTCCTCGGGGTCCTAAGAACTTATAATGCAGGCGGGCTAACTGAGCGCCTGGTGCTGATGGGCCGACGACGAGGCGAGTGTGGTGAGAATCGTGAGCGAGGTAATGTTCAAGAACGCCTTCGGGGCGGCTTGGAAGTTTATCTACCAGGGCAAGATAGATCTTAACAGCTTTTTTTTCGCGTAAAGAAGCATGCAGGCGGGAGAGGGCTTTGCTGGTGCGGGCGAAGAGGACAATCCCACTGACAGGTTTATCGAGACGATGCGCTGCTTCAAGAAAGACATTTCCGGGCTTTTGATATTTTTCTTTTATCCATGTTTTGTAGAATGCCTCGAGGCTATCCTGAGAGGTTCCACTGGGTTGTGTCAGGAGCCCAGCGGGCTTGTTGACCGCCAGGAGATGGTTGTCTTCATAGAGAATTTGAATATCCATTTAGACCTTGATTTCTACCTGATTTCCCTCTCGGACAGACGCTGCCTCAGTGCTTCATACATGAGCAGCGTTGTCGCCATGGCGACATTGAGGGAGTCGGCGACGCCGAGCATGGGGATGCGCACTTGAAGAGAGGCCTCCTCCATCCAAAGCTTGGATAGTCCGAGCTGTTCGGTTCCAACGGCGATGGCCAGCGGGACGCGCATGTCGACTCGCGTGAACTCCTCCTTGGCAGCTGGTGTGGCCGCCAGGATGGTAATCCCTTGTTTTTTGAGCCACTCTAAAGTCTCTTTGCCTTCCGCTTCGATGACCGGGATCGTAAACAGGGTTCCGACGCTTGCTCTGACGACGTTGGGATTAAAGATATCGGTGCAGCGGTCGCAGACGATGACGCCGTCAGCTTTGACGGCGTCGGCGGAGCGCAGGATTGTGCCCAGGTTTCCGGGCTTCTCAATGGCTTCTGCAATGATGAAGAGGGGATTTTTTATATTTTCGATGTTCTGCAGTTTCAGATGGCGCTGCGGGGCGATCGCCAGAAGACCATCGGGACGGTCACGATAAGAGACTTTGCGAAAGACCTGCTCCGTGCAAGTGATTGTCCTTGCGCCTGAAGCTGCGATGCGCTGAATCAAGGGCTCTTCATTGCTGCCCAGAAATAGGGAAGGGCAGATAAAGAGCGAATCTATCTTCCAACCAGCGTCAGCGGCTCTGAGCAGCTCCCGGTAGCCTTCGATCAGGAAAAGCTGTGATTCTTCTCTTGCGCGCCGTTCGCGCAAATGCACGAGCTGCTTGACGCGGGGATTTTGGAGACTGGATAGATTATCCATTTCTCCACCTTGCGTAGGTGCCGCTGGGCAGGGAAAGAACATCCTTGCTGCCTCTCAGGACCATCTCTCCGGTATCGCACTCTCCTTCAAAGCCAGCCATCATCTGATGCATGAGATGCTGCATGGCAAGCGGTGTAAATCCGGGAGTGTGGCAAGTGAACAGGACAAAGAGCGGCTTGTCAGAAAGTAGCTGACGGCAGTCGTCGAGCAGTGGCAGGATTTCATCCTCAATTTTGAAAACCTCACCCTTGGCGCCTCGGCCGAAAGAGGGGGGATCGAGGATGATGGCATCGTAGCGGCTGCCGCGCCTCAATTCGCGTTTGATAAACTTGCTGACATCTTCGATGATCCAGCGGATCGGGGCCTTATCCAGGTTATTCAGGAGGGCATTCTCCCTGGCCCACGTCACCATCCCCTTTGAGGCATCGAGATGGCACACGTCTGCACCGCCATGCGCCGCGGCCAGTGTGGAACCTCCTGAATAGGCAAACAGGTTAAGGACACGCGCTTTTTCAGCCTCTTTCTGAACCCTGGACTGGATCCATGCCCAGAAGTCGCGCTGCTCGGGAAAAATCCCCAGATGGCCAAAATCGGTGGCGCTTAACTTGAAAGTGATGCCTTCGACCTCAATCTGCCAGCTCTCCATGCCAGAGGGTTTCTTGAGCCAGCGGTTTTCCCCTTCCCGGCTGAAGATGGCGTCGGCCTGATTCCAGACTGATTCGGCAAGCTTAGGTCTCCAGACAGCCTGCGCAGCCGGACGCGCGATGACAAAGCGCCCAAAGCGCTCCAGTTTGCGGCCGTTGCCGCTGTCAAGCAAGGTATAACCCGTGTTCATTGACCCGTGTTTGAGTGGATAAAATCTATGAGTAAGCTTTCGAAGTGCATATCGGGATGCTCCTGCTTGAACTTTCTGGCCTCTTCGTCCGATATGGCGCGCCCTTTTTTGATAAACTCAAAAAATTGGATCGTCCCCAAATCGGCATCGAAGGCATATTTGCGTCCATCACAGCGCCCATAGCGCACGCCAATAAATTTGATTCCTGTTGGTTTCAGAGATGCTTCAACATTGCTCAACGCTGCGTGTGAATCATCCACAAGGATCACTTTTTTCGGATTCCACTTCAGACGTTGCAGAAAAGAAAGGATGGCGGGACCCTCCGGCTGTTTGTCAGTAAAGATGATTCCATAGGCAAAGGAATGCGGATCATATTCCATTTTATTTTTCATGGGCAGGAAATCAAGAGTCCTTTCCAAATCAATCCCCATATTCTTCAGATGCCGATTCGTAATTTCGCCATAATCCTCTGCATAGGGAGCAGATGGGTGCTTTTGGGTAATGCCCAGCACGGGCTGGTGCTCCTTTTGCAATTCCCGAATCAATTGGATTGTAAAAGGTTCAATCAGCTTCTTGGGAATATTGTTGACAATCATGTTTTTGTATCGATTGACAAACGACTCGGAATTGGGAACTGTAGCCTCTGCGAGTCTTGAGAAATACATTCTCCATTGATTGTCTGCCAGGGTTATGGAAGGCTCATAAAGAGTATCGGTCACATTAAAGAGAATCAAGGAGTGGCTGTCGACATGTTGCAGAACTGTTGACATTTCTTTGGTTTCTACAATGAGACCCTGCAAGGGCAAGACAATCAAAAAGAGAAAACTGAGTAATTTCTTCATCATTTATCCCCTATGCTTGTACAAAACTTTTGATAGCTGCCATCAAAATCAGAGGCGCAAGAAAGCAAGTGGCAAAAATGCCTCCTGCGACAGCTGCAAAAGCCTTTCCTGCCCTGATCTGATGAATTTCGGATAACATTTTTGTTAAAACAATCATTCCATAAATGGAAAATGCAAACATTCCCAATACTGACACTAATTGCAAAATATCAGTGAAAAGGAATTCCTTGATACCTTTTTCGGCAGCTTGTGCTCCCATCAATCCGCTCCAGATAAAGGAGAGAAAAAAAAGACCAACTGGAATGGTACAGAGACTCGACCAGTAAACGATGGTTTTTGTCTGAGCAAAGCTGCCTTGGCCACCAAACGATTTGATAAGGTAATAAAAGACAAGGGCACCAAGATTCAAGATAACAACGATACCCGCAACCAGAAAAACAAAAAACCAGAAGGGAGCTGCAAGTGAAAGCCGTGAAGAGTCTGGCAAAAGATTTCCTATCCATAAAAAAGCAAGACCTTGCCCAAAATAGACAAACGCCAGAGTAATCAGGATGTTCAAATGGGTGTAGCGCTTTTTCTTTTCCAGCAGTTGATATGCGGTTGCTCTAGGCCAAAGCCAGAGGGCAAGCAGCGCCCCTGGATTAATCGTAAGGATAGGGATAACCATAAAATTTGATGATCCACGGCTCGCTGTCATTCCAGGCCTTTTTCATCTTCTCATAGAAATTTTCCGCACTCTTAGTGATGACCTCCCTGATGTCTTTGCCCATCTTGGAATCCCAGGCAGTTTCCACGGCTTTGGAAGCCTGATAGGAGACGTAGCCGAGTGCAGCAGCTCCCACGACGATGACGACAACAGTTCCGATGACAGGGAAGGAGGCAACCAAGAGACCGCCCAGGGCCGCATCACCCGCAAGCGTGCTGATTGCGCAGGCTCCCAAAGCAGAGGTGCTGCCCAATGAGCCGAGATAAAGTCCTGCGCCAAATCCCGCTGCTCCCGACACAAAGGCGCGCGTAAAATCCTTTTTTTGCTGCCAGGCTTGATAAGTATCAAAAAGGACAGCCCCTGCTCCTAATCCAAAAGAGGTGTATTCGGCTATTTTCCCAAGTATAATCAGACCTTTGATTAATCCTTTGAATTGATTTAAGTTAGTTTTGCTTAAAAATTCCAGGCCGAGTGTCGCAGACTTCCCTTTGCCAGCCATTTTGGCACTGTACCAGTTGCCTCGCAGTTTATGGACATCGACTCCTCGCTTATTGAGATAATTGGCCAAAAGAGTATCATGAACTCTTTTGGGGAGGAGTTTTTTTATGATTTTTGATTGCACCTCGATTTCTGCTTGAACCAGCCGAAGCAACGGCAGATTCTTACCTTTCAGCCGCAACATGCGGGCAAGTTCCATGTTCAAAATATCCCTTCTAACCACGGCATCATATAATTCATCTAAAGGACCGATATATTTGTGTCTGCTCAATGATCCAGAGATCAAACCAAAGAGACCCGGAGCTATATCAAAGACGGAACTACGGGTTAAAAAAGGATCTGAAGAGATCCATGGCGTGGTAATCAACGGATCGTCAATGAATTTGCGGACCTTTTGAGAGTATTTCTGTATTTCGCACATAACGTCATTTGTTGCCATTAAAGTAGGGGCGTCGATGCCGCTCTCCTGCAGTTGCCAAAGGCACATTCTATCTTCAGGAGGTAAAAGGTTAAGCTCAGTGACAACCTCCTTCAAATCGGGGGAGTCTTTAGATAACAGCATGGGGGTATAGGGAGGTAGTGGGCTCTTCAGTTTGTAAGGAGTGAGATGGGGATTGAACAAATAAAAGGATGGCTGATTGATGAGATCGAGAAATTCCTGCTGAGTGGCAGGATCTCCCAGCGTGTCGTTGGGGCCTGTGATATAAATCATATGAGACTCCTGAATTCAAAATAGAAATTAACATGAGAAAGAGATGTCGTCAAGGTACAAACTCTCGCAGAGAAAATTAATTTGATGTATAATATTATTAGATTTGTTCGTTAAATTTTTTAGTATAAAAACCAGTGTTTGCTTTAATATCCAGCCAATGGATGCCTTCACCCACGCTAAGCATATTGTCACCAAGTTGAACCGGCATGGCCACGTCGCCTACTTTGCCGGGGGATGGGTGCGCGATTTCTACATGAAGCATCCTTCCGCAGACATTGACATTGCGACGGATGCGACTCCTGAGAAAATCCTCGACCTATTTTCCCATACCATCCTCGTTGGGCTTGCTTTTGCGGTCGTCGTCGTTGTGATCGAAGGTCATCAGTATGAGGTGTCGACCTTCCGCAAGGATTTGCACTATCTGAATGGACGCAAACCAGTGGGCATTGAACTCTGCGGACCTGAGGAGGATGCCTCCAGACGCGATTTCACGATTAACGGCATGTTCTACGACCCCTTGGAAGATCGCATCATCGATTATGTCGGGGGACGGATTGACATCGAAAAGGGGGTTGTCCGCGCAATTGGAGACCCTTATGCTCGTTTTACCGAGGATCGCCTGAGAATGATCCGCGCGGTGCGCTTTGCCTCCCGTTTTGGTTTTCATATCGATCCTGAGACGGAAGAGGGGATCAAGGCCAACGCAGACACCCTCTTACCCGCTGTCGCAATGGAGCGCGTCTGGCAAGAGTTCAACAAGATGGCGGCCTTCCCGAAATTCGACGAGGCTTTAGTGGAGATGCATCGCCTGGGCCTGCTCTCAACCATTTTCCCCTCTTTGAAGCAGCTGCATCTGAACGACCTCAAGCACTATGTTTCCAGTTTCGCCCATTTTCCTGATCCCTGTCCGACCATCCTCAACCTCATGGAACTTTTTCCCCATGCCTCTCTTGAGGAGCAGCTTGAGATCTGCCAGTTTCTGCGCGTGAGTGGCGAAGAGGTGCGCCTGCTCCAGTATATGGACCGCCTGCGCAAGGGCTGCCGACATCAGGATCTCACCGAGTGGGCTCACCTCTATGCGAATCCCAATTCGGAAATAGGCTTGAAGGTGATTGCTGCGCGATTTCCAGAAAAGGAGCGGAAGATATTCTTGAGCCAGCATGCTGATCGACGAGCCTCCCTCACCGTCCACATCGATCGCATCTCGGATAAAAAGCCGCTGCTTTGCGCTAGCCACCTGATTGCTCTTGGGATCGAGCCTGGCAAGGGAATGGGGAGGCTTTTGAAGGAGGGGGAGCGCCTCGCGATCGAGCACAATCTGCGAAATCCCGAAGAAGTCTTGAGCTATCTTCAAAAAACAATATTATGGAACGCCGTATGAACATTACAAGCCTTCAGCATCCTGCTATCAAACATCTTGTCAAGCTGCGCCACAACCGCGACTACCGCGAGGAGCATGGCAGCGCCGTTATCGAGGGCAACAAGATGGTGGCAGAAGTGTGCCAGCACATTGCCCCCAAATCACTTTTTGTCCTGGATCAATCGCTCATTCCTTCAGGATTAAAGTCCGGGCCCATCGTGACTGTATCTGAAGAGGTGCTGACCAAGATCACAGGAACCCCCTCTCCTGAAGGGATTGTGGCTGAGGTTCCCATGCCAGCGCAGGCATCCCTGCAAGGCAAAAAGCGCCTCATCGCCCTGGACGGAGTCAGTGATCCTGGCAACTTGGGAACCCTGCTGCGTACTGCCCTGGCATTAGGATTTGAGGGGGCTTTTCTCTTTCATGACTGCTGCGATCCCTGCAATGACAAAGCCTTGAGAGCGGCGAAGGGCGCCACCTTCCGACTGCCCATTCGAAATGGCTCCTGGGAGGAGTTGACAGCCTTTGCCGACCAGGGGGGACTTTCCCTCTATGCGGCCGATTTAAATGGCATACCGGCCTCTGAAGCCAGGTTTCCACAGAGCCTCATCCTTGTTCTTGGGAGCGAAGCGCATGGTCTGTCCCTTTCAGCCAGAGAGGGATGTCAGAAAATCACCATCCCGCAGCACGGCGCGGTCGATTCCCTGAATGTCGCGGTCGCCGGCGGGATTCTCATGTATGTGATGGCATATGAAAAAAGATAAAAAACATGAACATGAACCCAAGAAGCATGAACAAGGGCGCTGGATTGCCTGCGACATCGAGCACGAGTATTTCGGGGAAGACCGCAAGAGCGCCAAGATGGAGCGCAAAAGGGTCGAGGCGAAAGATCGTTCCAAATACAAGAAGACCGACCTTGGCAAGCAGCGTGCCGACGTCAAGATAGATCCAGAATGGAAGCGAGGAAGGGTTTTCTCCATAGTCCCAGAAGGTATTCTTGTCGCCTGTGGCGAAGAGCGGTTTATTTGCATTCTGCGCGGAATTTTGAAAAAAGAGAAGGGGCAGCTCAAAAACCTCGTTACAGTAGGCGATGAGGTTTATTTTGAGCCAAAATCGCACACCAAAGGGGTGATGGAAGGCACGATCATGGCTGTGGAGCCGCGCAGCACGCTCCTTTCGCGCGCAGACAACCTCTCCAGGCGCAAAGAGCAGTTGATCGCCGCCAATATCGACCTTGTCTTGATTGTGACTTCAGTCGTTTCGCCCGCTTTAAAACCCCCTCTCGTCGACCGCTACATCATCGCTACAGAGAAAGGCAGCATGCAGCCCGTCGTCGTCGTGAACAAAATTGATCTGCTTGAAAAGGAAGACGATCACATGATTCAAAGTGAGCGGGCGCTCTATCAAGCCTTCCTCGAAGCATACGCGCAGGTTGGCATTCCCGTCATTGCTGTCAGCGCAACAACGGGTGAGGGCATTGAGGGTCTCAAAGCGATCATGAAGGACAAATCTTCAGTCTTTTCCGGCCAGTCGGGAGTGGGCAAATCTTCTCTGATCAATGCCGTCACGGAATACAATCTGGAAGTTGCGGATGTTGTTCAAAGAACACAAAAAGGTGCGCACACCACAACCACAGCCAATCTTATGCCTCTCTCATTCGGCGGCTGGTGCATCGACACACCCGGCATTAAAAGCTTTGGAGTCTGGGAGCTCGATCCGCAGGAGTTGGAGAGCTACTTCTCTGAAATTTTCTCCACAGGGCACAACTGCCGCTTTCCCGACTGCTCGCATCGCCATGAGACCGGCTGCGCCGTCATAGAAGCGGTGGAGCAGGGCAAGATCTCCCCGATCCGCTTCAATTCCTACCTCGCGCTGATGGAAAGCATTTCGAAGGAGCATTTTCGGAGATAACTGATGGATTATAATTTGCTTAAAATAAAATCTTATAAGCATTGGGATGTCTATCTGCATGAAAATCAGTGCTATCTTGGCAGAGTCTTCGTACTCCTGAGAGATAAGCAACTTGGAGATAAAGATGTCGAAGACTTCATGGCAATTGAAGGAGAAGTGAGGGATGAGTTTTTCCAGATCGGAGAGAAAATAAAATCTGCCCTGAAAACCATGTTCAAGCCTGATAAGATGAATTATGCGGCTTTTAGCAATGTCTCGGAAGAGATTCATGTGCATATCGTGCCGCGCTATCAAGAGGTGCGCGAATTTGGCGGCGCGGTTTTCCACGATACGCGCTGGGGTAAAAACTATGCCCCGTACGATCGCTCTTTTGTTCTCGACGAGTCGATTCTATTTAAAATCAGAGATGCTCTGAAAGAACATCTTTAAAAACACTAGGAAGCAAGCCGATGTTTGGAAGACCAGGAGTCAAAGAAAAGATTCTTCATGAAATACGCATGTTTATTTTCTTAACCATTTATCTGGTGCTTTTCTTGAATTCGCTCACAATTTTCCGCAATCTCGTGCTAAATGAACAGATATTAAGCTATTTTTATTTTGGAAAGAATCTTATCGAAGCTGCAATCCTGGCAAAGATTATCCTCCTTGGCATCATGCTGAAATTAGGAGAACGCTATGCGGAAAAACCGTTAATTATCCCCGTTCTATTTAAAGCAGCCATATTCAGCTGTTTTGTCTTTGTGTTCGACCTGCTTGAGCATTTTGTGATCGGGTTTTTCAAAGGCGAAAAGGCGGTCACTGTCTGGAAGGATTTTGCCAATCATGGCCTGAATATGCATTTGGGGAAGCTGGCTATCACCTTCCTGTTTTTTATCCTGCTTTTCAGTTTGTTGGAGATAGCCCGCGTCATTGGCGAGCAAAAATTCATTCGGCTGTTTACTCATGGGAGCAACAGCATACAAGAGTAGCTTGGATTGACGGGATGAGCTGATTTTGCTAGTGTCAGATAAAACATAGGCAGTGTCATGGCATATATCCGATCTGTAAAGGCTCTCGAAATTTTGGATTCGCGCGGCAATCCGACCCTGGAAGTGATGATTACAACTGACCGCGATGTCATGGCCAAGGCATCGGTGCCTTCGGGCGCTTCGACGGGCGAGAATGAGGCGCTGGAGCTGCGCGATGGGGATAAGGAGCGCTTCCGTGGCAAGGGGGTGCAGCAGGCGATTGCTCATGTCAATGGGCCTATCGCCCAACTTCTGGTGGGAGAGCATGTTTTCGATCAGATGCGTCTCGACAAGCTGATGGTGGAAGCTGACGGAACCCCCAATAAGGGACGCTTTGGCGCCAATGCCATCCTGGGAGCCTCCCTGGCCCTTGCCAGAGTCGGTGCGCTCACCGCCAAACTGCCACTCTACCGCTATATCGGCGGCTGTCACACTTATACGATGCCGTGCCCGATGATGAATATCCTCAATGGCGGAGCGCACGCGGACAATCTCCTTGATTTTCAAGAGTTTATGATTCGTCCTGTCGGCGCTCCCACCCTCAAAGAAGCGGTGCGCTGGGGGGCGGAGGTCTTCCATACTTTAAAAGATATCCTTAAGGCAGAGGGACATGTCACTGCCGTCGGAGACGAGGGTGGGTTTGCTCCTAATCTGGAATCAAATGAAAAGGCCCTCGACATGATCCAGATGGCGATCGTCAAGGCAGGCTATCGCCCGGGCATAGATATCAGCCTGGCGCTTGACTGCGCCGCCTCAGAATTTTTCGATAAGGCGACCAAGCGCTATATCGAAAAGAAACGGGGCAAAAAGGGCCTTTCCGCCGCCGAACGCACGTCGGAAGAACAGATCCAGTACTTGGAGACGCTTTGCCAGAATTACCCGATCGATTCCATTGAGGATGGCCTGGATGAAAATGATTGGGCGGGATGGCAGCAGCTCACCCAAAAGCTGGGAAAAAGTATCCAGATCGTTGGCGATGACCTCTTTGTTACAAACCCGCTTTTCTTAAAGCGTGGCTTTGAAAAGGGGGTCGCCAATTCTATCCTGGTGAAAGTCAATCAGATAGGCACTCTCACCGAAACGCTGGAAACGGTCCGCCTGGCGCAGTCGCACGCTTATACGGCCGTGATTTCGCACCGATCTGGGGAAACGGAGGATAGCTTCATTGCCGATATTAGCGTTGCGGCCAACACGGGCCAGATCAAGACAGGCTCTCTCTCGCGAACCGACCGCGTGGCCAAGTACAACCGCCTCCTCAACATCGAAGAAGGTCTCGGGTCAATTGCCCTCTATCGGGATAGTAATCCCTTTGCAAAACGAAAGAGCTAGTTTTGCAACAAAATCACTTGTGCTATAATAATGATTAATTGGCACACTTCATGCAAAGGAAACAAGCATGGAATCGTATACCATTGCTCTATTTGGTGAAGCGGAGAAGGGCGAGTATTGTACAGGTTACCTGTGCAATTCGCTTGCGGAACTTGTCGACTATTTTGGCAATCCGCCGAATGAAAGCCTGGGTTTGCATCTCGCTGTCCAGGGACTGCTCTACCATCGGCATGTCCTATTCTTCCGAGTCGAAGAAGAGGGATACAGCGAACAGGACTATCTTCTCGGGCTGAACCTTCTAGCCCAGCAGAGGAAGGTACCCCATATCGAGGCAATCGGGATCCCCGGAGTTGGCAGCAGCCGGATCATCGAAGCAGCGACCCCTATCTGCCAGATCTATCACAGCATCCTGCTTGTCACTGAGGCCGATCTTTTTGACTACCTGACACAGGCTGCGTAACAGGTCCCCTCCAGGAAAATTGAGTGATTTTGGAGAAGAATTCTTTTGTAGCCTGCACTGTGACAAAAGGAAACTTTCCCTCTTCCACAGCTTGCTGAAAGTGGCGCATTTCAAAGCTTAAGTCGCTTCCAATCTTATGAATATCGCGCAGTTCCCAGTGAACTTTTTGAGCGTTGACAGCTTTCTGGATCTCCATTTGCCACTTTTTAAAATTTTCTTCCGAGATTTCATGCATCCGCTCTTCCAGCTGTCTGAAACGCACGGTGAAATGGGAGAAGCGCAAGTTCAACTGAACCTTGTCACTCTTATATTCCTCTTTGCAGCGTTCCATATCCTTCTGCAAAAAGATCATTTTGATCACCAGCTCGGCAAACGGCATGTTGGAGGAACCCTTCAGAAGATCAAGCATGTGAAGGTCGTCATCCAGCTTGAAATGTTCCTTAAACCATTTCACGCATTTACAACGAAAAATGATTTCCTCATGCAGCTCTTGCAGTTGTTTGACTGCATGTCTCTGCTCTTCTGGAGAAAAGTAGAGCAAGGGAGCGTTGAGAACTTCTTTGTACTTTAGTTTGGGGTCTTCTGGCATCACTTTGGTCAAACGATTCATCACCTCTTTGGCCTGGCCTGCTTCCAGCCCT
Organism: Parachlamydia sp.; assembly: GCA_021372155.1. Lineage (GTDB taxonomy): Bacteria > Chlamydiota > Chlamydiia > Chlamydiales > Parachlamydiaceae > JAJFUZ01. The sequence continues at coordinate 14,597 of JAJFUZ010000310.1, forward strand.
TCCCATTTGTTCAACACTTTTTTAGCGCGCTTAAGCAGATCTGTGGAATCGGGTTCGTCTCTGGGATCCAGAGGAAGAAGGCGGTGACGTTCTTTCCAATGTTTGAACTCTTCCAGCATCAGAAAGTAATCCCTCAATACCTCGTTTAAGAGTGTGCATTGAAGAGGAATGACAAAGCCGAAGAGCTCCAGCTCCACTTTTTTCCTGATCAAATTACAGAGGACCCGATTCAGAGTAGCGCTAAGGCTTCCCCGCAGAAGGCGCGCTTTCTCTTTGATCTCTTTCCACATCTCCTCTTTGCCCTCTGAGAATAGATCTGGATGGCCTTCAATGAAAGCCTTACAACGATTTTGAAGACCTTGATATTCCTTATGCGAAAGCTGATCGATGGTCTGGATGGAAGATAGATTCAAGGCTGAGGCAAAACGCTCGGCTTCTGCACACTGAGTCACGAGTTCGGCAAACGGGATGAAGAGGCTGGTGATGTCGACGATCGCCCTTTCCCTGACGGATTGAATTTCGCTCATGGCCGCGTCGCGGTGATGGTGCAGGTGGATCGCATCTTGATTCATCTTTTGGGCATGCGCGGAAACTCGAGGAAGGGCCTCTCGCTCGATAGCTAGCATGCCTTGGTCTGATTGCCAGCTGTTTCTTAGTTGCGATAGTTCTGAATCCAGCTGTGAAAGAGGGGCTGTTGCCAGTGCGGCTGTTCTGAAGTTGTCTCGTCGTGCCAAAAGAAGTTGATAAACGGAAAATTGAGGGGTTGGCAGCGTATGCTTCAACTCCCATGCGACAAAGGGCGCCCAGCTTTCACTTTCAGGTCCTTCTGTGGCCGGAGGGGCATCTTTTTCTTTCGTTGCAGCGGTCAAAATTGGAGATAAAAACTGCTTGAGCAGGGCTTCATTGAGTTTCGCTTCAGCCAGTCGTTGGGCTTTCTGCGACTGTGAGAGAGCGCTTGATAGATGGAATATAGATTCGGTCAGTTTGCTCACGGCTTCTGCGCGATCGCCTTCCGTAGCTCCTTGCGTAGCTTGAATCGACAGCCGCGCCACCTCGTCTGCTGGCGGAGGTGACCAGATCTGGTCTTTAGGCACATTTGTCGGAGCGGGCAGGGATGCGGTGAGGAGGAAAAAATCGGCTGCTTGCGCTGTTGTTGCTCCAAGGCCTGCTGGTGTACTCATGCGACACCTCCTGGAAAAGATGTTCCTTCACTCCATTCCATACCTTAAATTATCATTTGCTTGCAAATGTGGCAGCTAAATAATTTTTGACAAATCCCTTAAATTATGGCATTCAAGATAATCCTGATAAAGGAGAGAATATGAAATTGCCCCAATGGATCCCGATTCTGGTCCTTATTTTTTTGGCTGAGCCGCTCTCCGCTCAGGAAATCACGGGTGTACCTGGTTCTCCAGACGCCACTACGACGATCGATGGAAGATATCTTCCGCCCCCTCCCCCTCCATTTGAAGGAGAGATCAACCTCAACGCAATCCAGTCCAAGCCCTATTGGCCGCCGCGCGTCGTTCCCCCCAAGGGTGCTCCCAACATCCTGTTAATCATGACCGATGATGTGGGATTTGGAGCTCCGAGCACATTTGGAGGGTCGATTCCAACGCCGGCTCTCGATCGCATAGCTAAGATGGGGATCCGTTATACGCAATTTCATTCGACAGCCTTATGCTCGCCCACCCGGGCTGCTCTAATCACGGGCCGCAACCATCATACAGTGGGTTATGGCGTCGTCACAGAGATGTCGACGGGCTTTCCTGGCTATGACAGCATCATCACAAAAGATACGGCGACCATTGCCGAAATCCTCAAGATGAATGGCTATGCGACGGCCTGGTTTGGCAAAGACCACAACACGCCCGATTTCCAGTCAAGTCAGGTGGGACCCTTTGACCAGTGGCCCACAGGCATGGGTTTTGACTATTTCTACGGTTTTGTCGGCGGCGATACCAGCCAATGGCAGCCTAACCTCTTCCGCAACACGACTCCTATCTATCCCTACTTGGGCAATCCCAAGTGGAATCTGACAACCGCGATGGCAGATGAGGCAATCAGCTGGGTCAAGCAGCTCAACAGCATCGCCCCCGATAAGCCCTTTTTCCTCTATTATGTTCCTGGCGGAACCCACGCTCCCCATCATCCCACGCCCGAATGGATTGAAAAATTTAAGGGCAAGTTTGACATGGGCTGGAACAAGTACCGCGAAGAGACATTCGCCCGGCAAAAGCAGCTGGGGGTGATTCCAGCAGATGCCAAGCTTACGCCTTGGCCAGAAGATATTCTGAAAAAGTGGGACGACCTTTCCCCAGATGAAAAAAAGATGTTTGCCCGTCAGGCAGAGGTCTATGGAGCCTATCTGGCCTATACCGACCATGAAATTGGCCGGGTCATTCAGACTGTGGAGGATTTGGGCAAGCTGGATAATACTTTGATCATCTATATCAGCGGCGACAATGGTTCGAGTGCCGAAGGGTCGCCGATCGGTACTCCCAACGAAGTTGCTGCCTTTAATGGGGTCAATGTTCCTGTCGACGTTCAGCTGAAAAACTTTTACGAGGTCTGGGGATCGGATCAGACCTACCCACATATGGCGGTTGGCTGGACCTGGGCGTTTGATACACCCTTCAAATGGACCAAGCAGGTTGCCTCTCACTTTGGAGGGACGCGTCAGGGATTGGCGATTGCCTGGCCGAAAAGAATCAAGGATGCAGGGGGCATTCGCAACCAGTTTTCTCATGTAGTCGACATTGTGCCTACGATTTTTGAGTTAACTGGCATTCCAGCACCCGATATGGTCAATGGCATTTCTCAGAAGCCCATTGAAGGGGTAAGCATGGCCTATACTTTTGACAAAGCACACGCCAGCGAACCTTCGCGCCACCATACGCAATATTTTGAGATGCTGGGCAACCGCGCCATCTACCACGATGGCTGGATTGCGAGCACAACCCCAATCAATGCCCCCTGGCAACTGACCAAGCTCCCCAATCCCGATGTGGTCAATTCCTATCAGTGGGAACTTTATGATCTCACGAAAGATTGGACGCAGGATCATGACCTTGCTGCAACAAATCCCAAGAAGCTGAAGGAAATGCAGGATCTATTCCTGGTCGAGGCAGCTAAATATCAGGTATTCCCTCTTGACAATAGCCTGTCGCAGCGCCTGCTGGCACATCGGCCCAGCCTCACAGCGGGCAGAACGATTTTTACCTTTTCAGGCGAGCTGTCGGGCATTCCGCATGGAGATGCACCCAGCATCCTGAACAAATCCTACACGATTACCGCCGAAGTCGAAATTCCCCAAGGTAGCGCTGAGGGTGGTGCTGAGGGCATGCTGGTGACCGAGGGAGGACGCTTTGGAGGCTATGGCTTCTACCTGCTTAAAGGCAAACCGGTGTTTGTCTACAACCTGCTCGATCTCAAACGCGTCCGATGGGAGGGAAAAGAACCCCTTTCTCCTGGCAAACATACGCTCGTCTTTGATTTCAAATATGATGGAAGTGGGATTGGCAAGGGAGGAGTCGGCGCGATCAAAGTGGATGGCAAAGAGGTAGCTTCACAGCGCATGGAGAACACACTCCCCTTTATCTTCCAGTGGGATGAGACCTTTGATGTCGGCGTCGACACAGGTACGCCTGTCGAAGACAAAGATTATCAAGTGCCCTTCCGGTTTACAGGCAAGCTGAACAAGCTGACAGTAAAGCTAGAGCCTTTCGTTTTAAGCCCGGAAGAGCAAAAGCTGCTCGACCAGAAGGCCCGCCGAAATAATCAGGCGAGCGAGTAATAAGTTAACCAATCAGGATTCTAAGACATGTTTTTCTGGATGATATTTAGCGCTATTTTCTTTACCGCACCCGTCTTAGGCGAAAATTGCTGTTGCTCCAATCTCCCAGACCGCTTTGCAAGCTTGAAAGTAGCCACTCCTCCCGGGATGGTTTGGATCGCTGGTGGTGAGTTCACCATGGGAACAGATGATCCAGGGGCCCGTGCGGACGAGCGGCCAGCCCATCGCGTCAAAGTGGATGGATTCTGGATGGATGCGACGCCTGTGACGAATCGGGAATTCCAGGAATTTGTGAAAGCAACGGGTTATGTCACAACGGCTGAGAAGGCGCCGACGCTTGAAGAGATCATGGCGCAGGTCCCTCCTGGAACACCATCGCCGTCTCCAGATATGCTTGTGGCGGCTTCTTTGGTTTTCAAACCCTCTTCAGGGCCTGTGCCGCTCTCCAACCATCACCGCTGGTGGGATTGGGTGCCAGGAGCCAGCTGGCGCCATCCTCTTGGGGTAAAAAGCAGCATTGAGGGCAAAGAGGATCATCCCGTCGTGCAGATCTCATGGTTTGACGCCGTTGCCTATGCAGAGTGGGCTGGAAAACGTCTTCCCACCGAGGCCGAATGGGAGTTTGCCGCTGTTGGAGGCAGGGAAAAGAAGTCGCAGTATGTCTGGGGTGATGAGGAATTTTCCGAAGAAAAGCCGCAGTGCAACATCTGGCAGGGCGACTTTCCCTATAAAAGCAGCAAGCCTGGAGGTGTTTTTGGTACGACGGCTGTCAAAACCTATCCACAGAATCCCTATGGCCTCTATGATATGGCAGGGAATGTCTGGCAATGGTGCCACGATTATTTTCATATCAACTATTATGCCGATGAAGCCAAAAAGGGTGTGTCAATCAATCCAGAGGGGCCGGCAACGAGCTATGACCCTCAAGAGCCCTTTGCCAAGAAGCGGGTGCACCGCGGCGGGTCATTTTTATGCCACGATTCTTACTGCAAGGGTTATCGCATCACTGCGCGCATGAAAACCTGTCCAGACACTAGCTTGAACCACTTAGGTTTCCGGTGCGCCATGACTGCCGAGCAGTGGAAGCAAAAGATGGCAAAAATTGAATGAAGTGTTTCTTGTTGCGGATCGCGTTTATCCTGCTGCCTTTCCTTGCAGAGGGGGCAAAGTATGATGTGCAATACTGGCAGGGCTTTGAATGGACAAATTGGGAGAGCGGCCGCTTCAGGCTCTATACCAACGGCCTGACGCGCATCACCCATGATGTCCGTCATTTCACCTACTACAGGCTTACGGAAGCCTTTGCCTATCGCGCCCTCGATGATCTCACTCTGGAGATTCACTATTCCTATTTACGCGAGAAGACGGTGAGTGCGACCCATTTTGGCACTCGCAGCCGCATCGAACTGGAGGCCAATCCCCACCATAAGTTTAAAAATGGCATCAAAGTGCAGTGGCGCAACCGACTGGAATTGATTAAAGAGCAAGACCGCCTGCATATCCAATATGTGTCCAGACAGCGCTTGACTGTTGTTTTTCCGATCAAAGATTGCTCGCCGCTGAAAGAGGTGAGAATAGCGAATGAGGTGTTCTACAATTTCGGGGAGAAGTATTTTAACCAGTACCGCTTTTATCCCATCATCCTGAACTTTGAGATCACGCATTTGGTCTCTTTAGACACGTTTGTCATGATCCGCACCAACCGATCGTCGAACAAAATCTGGCATCGCGATCTTATTTTTGGTTGTAATCTGATTTTCTAAATTTATTTGGCTTCGTCAAACGCAAAGATCTGCTTCCAATCCTCTTTCATGCTGATGACGATCCAGCCATTTTTTTTAGCCTCGTCATACAAAGCTTGTGTAAAAGTGCCAACTTTTGTGTCGGGCAGCCCTTGGGCAGGACCATAAGCATACTCACGCTCAGCATCGTCATGCATCACCAGCATTGCTAAACGCTGTCCATCGCCTGCTTTTGTGTACTCCAGCATCTGCCGGTCGCCGGTCGAATTGCCAAATGCAGCGTAAGGCCGCCGTCCAATCATCATATGGATGCCCTCAGGCTTGCCGGCATTATTGTCGTTGAGCAGCAGTTTCGGATCTTTGATAAGAACAGGCTTGCCATTTTTATCATACACATAGCTAATGCCTCCCATGCTGCCCACGACCTGCTCGGGTGGGATCCCATACACCTGCTGGGCATAAACGCGCACGAAATCCTGGCCCCCTCCCGTGACGATGTAGGTTTTATACCCATTGGCACGCAGATACTGCAGCAATTCGATCATGGGCTTGTAGGATAGCTCGGTGTAGGGACGATTCCAGCGAGGATGACGGCCAGTGTCCAGCCAGCTCTTCACTTCGCTTTGAAACTCTTCAGTGCTCATGCCGCTTAACGTGGCGGCGAGAATCTTGAGAAGGTCATCTGTGGACAGTTTGGCAATGGCCTCTCTGTTTCTTGAGAGAACCGTTTTGAATGGTTCCACATTAGCAAGCTCAGGCTTTTCCTTGATTAGTGTGGGGACTCGATCGAAGCAGTAGACTACTTGCGCGTACATGGGATGCGAGACCCATAATGTGCCATCCTGGTCGAATGTCGCGATGCGCGCATCAGGCGCAACACAATTTAGACTCGATGGGTCGGTCGTCCTCTTTACAAACTCGACGACGGCTTTTTTGACCGCTCCTTCATTCCATGAGGGCAGTGGGTCGCTTTCACCAAATGCCAGAGTGGAAAAAAACAGAGTGTAAAGACAGAATTGTTTGATCATTGTCGCTCCAGCATGCTGCAAAAGGCTTTCGCCTTCCGCAGCATCCTAGTTATTGGGCTTGGTGTTCCTTTATCATATCGTCGATTTTGGCTTTGATGGCAGACAGGTTGAATGACGCTGGCGCCTGCATCGGTGGGTAGTCAATTGCTGTCTCAGCAAGCTTTCCCACAAGCTTCTGAACTTCGACAAAACGCCAGAATTCTCGGGCATAGAAATAGTTCATGTATCCTCCACCCATGCTGTTCAAGCTCTCACCTCGGATTGAGGGGGTGCGCTCGAAGGGATCCTGGCGCAGGTTGACAATGGTGGGCATGTCGGTTGTCAGCTTTTCTCCAGGCCAGCCCCATGGCTGCTGGATGAACTGATACTTGAAGTTATCAATGCGCAATGCACCCAGATGAGGACCGGCAAAGTAGAAGATCTCATGCCGTTTTGAGGGACCCTTGCCCAACAAGAGGTCCAGCTGGTTATAGCCATCGAGGTGATTTTTATAGGTCCTGTCGCCCAGTTTCACACCTTTGAGC
>JAJFUZ010000311.1 GCA_021372155.1 Parachlamydia sp.
TCTTAGATTGCAAGCCTCAAGACTTATGGCAAGGCTTGCTGCAGTTCATCAGCAACAAACCTATCCATGAAGATGAGCTGACCTTTCTTGAAGAGGTCAAAAAGGCCACCCATGAAGTCGTCAAGGCAATGGAGATCGCACGAGCGGAGTTGCGACGGGATCGCAAACCTGCCTTTTTGCAAGAAGCCAGCCATTTCTGGAAGACAATGGCACGCTGCCAGGAAGCCATCGAGACCGCTCTAGAACCTGCTCAGATACGCCTGGAGTCATATTGCGAGCAAAACCCGAAACATTTTCCGCTCATGAAAGAGCTGTTGACAAAATTTCTGCCTCCTATTGAAGACTTTCTGCAGAGACTGGTCTTTACTCCTGGTCATTCTTTGCTGGCTTATGTGCAGATTCAGGAGTTGATTGAGGAGGAACAGCGTGGACAAGAGCTCCGAGCAGAGGCGCTGGAGCATCGGCGCGCCAACCGGGAAAAGCAATTGGCGGCTTCTGTTCGACACAAACCATCAGAAAAGGTATCAGAGGTTGTCTCATCTCCAATTGGGACAGCAAAACCTGACGTAAAACCAGCTGTGGGTCTTATCCCCCAATTTCGGCACCTTTGCCGCACGTTCGGCGACCGCTGCCGCTTCTTTAAAATGGCATCTGCTACACCGGAAGAGATCCAGAACAACAGCCGACAACATGAATATGCCTCCAATCTCTTACGCAATTTACAGACGCTTGAAGAGCTGTTTACTGTTTCTGATCATGAAAGCAAGCGACCGCTCGTCCTCCTGGAAAGCGCTGAAAGGCTATCTTTAGCTTTGGAACAATCGGCGAAGCTTGCTTGCGCCAGTTTGAATTTGCCCGAAACGGTTGAAGACCATCCAGAACCGGTCCTCAATCGATTGGGAAAAGAGTGTTTCTGGCATGCGCATTCTCCTCTGCGCCTGACCGCACCTGTGGATAGAGCTTTTTTTCTAAAAACAAAGCGCTTCTTATTTAGCAAAGAAGAGCGCAATCTCATGCAGTCCCTGGAGCGCATTGCTGCCGTGACGTACCGAAACCCGGCTTCTGGCAATGATCTTCTGACTCGAGCCTTGACGGCAGGTGAACGCGACCCGAAATTACTCAAGGATGGAATCAAGATTTGCTGCGATCTCTTGAAGTATGTCGCTTCCGGACCTGTCCAAGAGACTGAGGAAGCCCCTCTTGCGGCAGGTCGCCTGGAACTGTGCCTGGCTCCCATAAAGCAGGTTGTGGGTCATGAACAGACTTTGCTCAATAGAGCTGATGCGCAGATGCAGCATTGTCAGGAAAGGCTGGAGCGCATTAAACGCTTTCGCTCGGTAGCCCTCAACCGCCATGTCAATCCGATTTATAGAGGAGATGAGAGCCATAGGCGGCGCGTGGGGACCATCAACGGGGCGCTTAAAGATCTCTCACTCAACTTTGACATTTGCGAAGATGTCCTTTTCGGACCTGAAGCCCCAACGCTTGCACTGACACTCACAGAAACGGCCCTGAGCAGGCAAGGAGCGATGCTGGAGGAGGTCTTGCTCATTCTGCTCTCTCATCTTCCCTGTCCTGAACAACCCAGATCGCTTTCACATTATCTTTGGGCAGGCAAAAAGCCGCTGCGCTATGCGCATGACATTTCCGAATATTCCAGACGCTTGCGCGAGGCCCTCCCTGGAGCTGGCATCAGGCGCGATGGAGGATTCTATGAGCGATTGCAGGCGATGGCTGACAGGCTGGCACCCTATCTTCAGCAACGTCACCGCTATGTGAACCCGGCATGCAAAGAGGGCGATTTGCGCGATAAGATTGCCGACTTGTCCGGCCTGCGCAGACGCATCGGTCGCCTGTCGCCCGCAGAAATGGTTAAGCTCGGGAATCAACCTGAGGAGCAGCTGCAAACAGTGGACAGTCAGCTGCGCCAGGTTCTAGTAAGCGAAGTAAAAGCACCTTTGGTGGAGACTATTGAGATGATCGAACAGCTTCTTGCAATTTACGAAGAGCTGCTCCATAAATAAAATCTTAGTGTCCAAGAAGATCAAATTTAGAAGAGCAACCCAGTTTATTTTTGATGTTTTCAAAATAGTGTTCCACCGTTCGGCGTGATAAGCCCAACAGGGCGCCGGTTGCCTGGGCTGATTTTCCCTGTTTAAACAGTTCCAGGCAGCGCAATTCTTGAGGTGAGAGGCCTGATACTTTCTTCAAAAAGGGGAGTATTGTGGGATCATTGTGAACTAAAGGAACCGAAGGGGGAGTTTCGAACAGGCTCGTTCCGCGTTCCGTTCGCATGTTGAATTGCTCGCCATGCATGCGGTCGATCAAACTTTTGGCTTCTCTCTTGAAATAGCGGCTGAACTTGGTAAGAAGGTCCAGACGCGCGAGATAGGAGTTACCACCGGCTGCATTCACATTCTCGTTGGCAAAAATAAAACACTCCATGCGCGACGCTGTAGCATAGGTGCTGAGAAAAAAATGATCGGCCTTGAAACGCCTGCGGAGGGTCTTCTGCGTCTCTTCATCTAAAGAACAAGGGCACAAAACATGACCCGACCGAAAGAGGGCGGGATGAGCAAAATAGGGATTCTGCAGATAGAGCTTCTGGGAGAAGTAGTAGTCATTGAATTCAAGCGTGTTGGTGATATAGCCAAAGCGGCCATCTGCCTCTAAGAAACTGTAAGTGAATATGGGGATATTTAAACAATCTACTAAAGGCGTGCAGATACTTTTGATTTTGCGCTCATGTTTCAAGGAATAGCGTTTAAATAACTGCATCATGTCTGAATACTATAACGAACCGAACGCATTTTCTATAGGGTAAATCTTACGGTAATTTTCATTGATTGGCTTTTTTTATCATTCTGCTTTGGAGGTAACCCATGAATACATTATTAGCCAGTTTCAGAATGACGCCCACGCATTTGATCAATCATTCAGGCCAGCAATTTGCGCGCATTCCTTATGCGAGCGAGCTGCACAGCGATCTTGCCTTTAAACTGCAAGATCCCGATTTAGCGCGCGCTATTCATAGCGCTTATATGAAGCATGTTGATCCAAAACTGTTGGATTCTGAAAAGGAGATGTTCTCAAAAGCCCTTGTCAGAGTGTGCTATCTGTTCGGTTCGTTGCAATACCCGCCTCATCTGGCACTGCGTCTCGCACTGATAGAAGAGAAATTCCCGCAGGAATCGTGGGATCGACTGATGAAGGAAGAGGCGCTCAAGCAGTTCATGGAAGAAGCTAATCCACAGAAGTTTCCTTTGCGACCAAAAAATCAACTGCCGCATGTTGTCATCACAACGACTACGGCTGCAGGAGGTAACTTATCTGTCGCCAAAGGTTTGAAACAGGAGCTCAAGAAGCGCTTTCGCGTGACAGTGCTGGATGTGGAAGCTGTGTCGAAAGAAGTGGATCCACTAGTGAAAGCGTCTGGCACGCATACCTTCGATGGACTCTATTCCGAATTTGTGCAGCAGGAAAACAAACAAGATGAGGCCTTTAAAATCCGCTATGGGGTCTATCGCGATGTGGCGCGCTATATCGAACCCATCATGGGCCAAGTGCTGAAAGAGAAAATCCATGCCTTGGGCGCGGATTTTGTGTTGTCCACTCTGAATTCCGATCCTCTCAGTGTCAGCATTCCTATCGGTCTTGGCATTCCTGGCTGTGTGCTTCATTGTGATGCTGAAGTGGGTTACCATCAGCATGAATTTGTCGGCAAAATAGGCGGTCTGGTGAAATTGTGGTTTTCTGATACGCATCCTTCCCCAGCAAGGGTCTTTAAGCCTCTTTTGGATCGGACTGGAATCAAGTGGATGGAGCATCAGGAAAAAACTTGGGAGGCTTTTCGAGAGGTCCTCGGGCAGGCGGTGCATGTACCTGCAAAGGATTTGGAAACGCAATTAGAATTTGTCGGATTTCCCACGCGTCCCGAAATCAGGCGCATTAAGGACTCAAAAGAAATCGAGCGCATCAGGACCAAGTGGAGGCTTGAGCTAGGCGAAGTGTGCATTCCCATATCCATGGGACAAAATGGCGTAGGCGCCATGCGCGAGATATTTGCTGAATTGCTGCGTGCGCCGGCTCCTGGAAGCAAGATCAAGTACATCTTTGTGTGCGGAACGAATGCGGCGATGAAAAAGGAATTTGACCAGCAACTCGCTTCAACGGATCGTTCCAAGAGTGCCTTGAAGAGCTGCCTGACAACAGGGTTTATCTCAGGAGATGAGATGAATGAATTGCTGAACATCGGCACTCTGCTCGTCGGCAAGCCAGGGGGTTCGCAGATTGAGGAGTGCATCAAAACAAGGATTCCCATGATGGTGATGTTCCGCCACGACTATTGGGAGTCTGGAAACCATGCGCGATTGGAAAAAGCAGGCTATGCCTTAAGCTATGATCCAAAAGAATCCCTAGCCAGCCAGATCGAGCGGCACGCAGCTCATTTGCAGAATCATAAGCCACCCAAAGTGCCCACACACAAATGGAAACAACTGGTACCGCAAGCTATTAATTCTGCTTTAGGTTATTAAAAATAGATGCTTAATTAATAATTTTGGTTAGTATTTTATAAAGACTAACCAACATTTTTTATGAATGAATAAATTAATGAGTTAATAGAGTCTTATAAAAAAATTCTAGCGACCATGCCAGGTTTTGAAGATAGCGCCAGGATAAGAGGAGTGAATCTCATCTAGCGCTTGTTCTTCTATAAAAGTAAAGGCCAGGGGAAAATCATGAATTCTACCGAAATTGGAGGGCGAGTCCATGGTGTAGAGCTTCTCATTACCTAACATGATACCAAACACTCGTTCTAAAGCCATCCGCTGATCGCGTGTATGGACGACATCTTTTAGGCGGCTTGTAAAGCCATACTTTGCCTCTAACTCTTGTAAAACAGTGATATTAATCATGCTAGCCACACCAAAGCAACCCACCCAATTGCTCTCGTGATTGCGGAAATAAATCAACTCTTCGCTGTTCTCTAGATGAGCTAAAAGTTCTTCGATTGGCGTTGCACTATCCCAACGATGATCAGAAAAATGCCAATGAAATTTGACAGAATTACCTAGCTCTTGGCGTGTAAAAGGGCGAATAAGGAACATGGAATCGTGCAGAAAAATCATCTTTTCCGCCCATTGATATTTTAAAAAATAGATATAGGGTAAAAGTTCCCCTGCGCCGGGATGTTCTCCTCGGATCATGCAGACATTTTCAAGCCCTTCTAATGACGGGGGTTGTGGCGAGTTGTCATCGATAATCACAATAGTTTGCGATGGATAAAATTTGCGTATGGAATCATAAGACCTTTTCCAAAGAAAGCACGATCTATCATCTTTGGCATGGGTTAGTATGACAAAGACCACGGATTGTTCAGCCTCCTCCAAACTTTCGTCCCCATGCAGACAGAATCCTTGGGTAAAAGAAAACCCCATCGAGACTAAAATGATTACAAAAGTAGATCGCACGATATTCATCAACTGCATGGATGCTCACACCGTCTATTTTCGAATCGCATATCCATATTTGGAATATTTATCAAAAACTGTAAATCAATACAAACGTGAAAGCCGACTCATCGTTGTGCAGAGGAGCAGGCAGATCTGTCCAAAATTTCAGGCTTTTTGACTTGGCATTGCTTTGACACGTTCCCGCATTTTTTCAAACTTGCGTTCGTGAAAACGCCGTCGCTCGGGAAAAAACAAGTAGATCTGTTTCTGGTCGAATTCTTGCAGAACAGCATCAATTTCGCCTAAATCATTATAATGAACATCATCCTGATAATTTTGATGATGCGTTCGTAAGGTGAGCCTAAGATCGCTTAAAAATGCGTTAGGTTTATCTTGAATATTTTCTGAACTATGACAAATCAGAGCTGCATTTTGACCTTCAATAGAATAAGATTTTACAAAAAAAGAAAATGTTTCATTGTCGCTTGTGCTCGTTATTGGTGCCAAAGCATTCTTTGTATTCTTTGCCCAAAAAGCATCGAGGTTAGGCTGCAATTTTTGAAAGTTGCTGAGAGGCATGTTTACAAAAAATTGGCGTGGCTCATAGTTGTCAAACAAATGTAATTGGCTTTTCTGGATGACGGGGTTGGATAGCCTGCGTTTTCCCATTTCAATCATTTTTAGAAATTGTTTTTCAGAGGTATTGTAGTAAGGCAAGATTAATTTCTTTATCTCAGCAATTGAAAATATTAAAGGATTTTTATAGTCCGCATTTATATACAGCTGATAGAAATGCCAAAGTTCGTGAAATAATTTATATTTAATTTTATCTCTTGACGCATGGATTAACCTTTCAGACACCAAAATCTGATTTTTTGTGAAAATCGCCCTCGCTTCTGTGCCCTCTTCAATCTGACCTATGGCAAACGTCAAACCAGGTTGCTTTAAAACAAAATCGACATAAAATTCATGCACCCCACGCTCGTAGCGCATTTCTGTAAGAATATCGCGAAGAAAGTTGCGCTCTGAGGGATCTGACACCAATATTTTGCGGGCGAGTACTTCTGAGGTCAGCTCTACAGCCAGGCATTCCTGGATAAAGGCTTCCTGTGTATGTAAAACAAGAGATGCGTGTGAATGACCAGATTCCCTCAATTCAACAGCAATATCCTCTCTAGCGAATGTCATGTCATTGCCATCCTCGGGAATATTCATTGTCAGATAAGAATCGGGTAGAGGAATGACAGGGTTTTGCCGGGCTTCTTGGGGCTGTTTTGCCGGACTGTTGCGCGGCGGTGGAGTCGTCGACACAGCTCCTGCTGCCGCAATCAAGGAAAAGAACAAAAGGCCGATAACGATAATTTTGACGCAGGTGGCTGAATTTACTTGAGTGGCCTTATGACAGGCGCGCTTAACCCTGTTAGAAACATGTTGAGTTCCAGAGCAAAAAGAGTCGCGGGCTGCACCCGCCAATTTTTTGATGCAATCCATGCAATTGAGACGCTTTTCATATCCATAAGGGTGTCGAAGGTTAAAAAAATGTGGATTTAGAGTAAAAAATTGAGAATTGTGACACATGGCTGACCTCCTGCAATGTGATGTTAGGACACTCA
>JAJFUZ010000322.1 GCA_021372155.1 Parachlamydia sp.
AAGTAGTAGCTGCGAAAAAAGCAGTAGCTGCGAAAAAAGTAGTAGCGGCTAAAAAAGCCGTAGGCCTGAAAAAAGCAGTGGCTCTTAAAAAAGCAGTTGTACTGAAAAAAGCGGCGGGGCTGAAAAAAGCACTTGGGCTGAAAAAAGCAGTAGGTGTGAAAAAGGCAGTCGCGGCGAAAAAAGCAGTAGGGACAAAAAGAGTGATCAAGCGTTCTGCAGCAGCTAAAAGGGTTGTTAGATCCAAAGCTCGCTCGCGCTAAAACATGGCCTCGACTTTGCAGAATTCAATCTGCAAAGTCGAGGGACTTTATCCCAACACATCGACAAGAGCGCGGAAAATAGCGTCGGGATTTTCAGATAACCGATTGCAAAGATAAAGATACCATTCCTTGCCATAGACCACATACAGACGAGCGGGATGACCTTGTTGTTTGAGTTCGCTCAATGCGTTATTTCCGATTCCATTGAGCATTTCAAATTCATACTTGGAGGAAGGGATCTTTTGTTTGTCCAAGAGGGGAATGATCCTCTTCAAAATGTCAGGATCATGAGTGGCGATCGAACAGAAGCGTCCCGATTCAAACAGGATTTCCATACATTCTATATACCGATCATTGAGCTCTGGACCGTGGGGCACAAACTGATCTTGCGGGCCATCATAGGCACCTTTGACAAGGCGAACTTTTCCGTGGCTCTCTTTTAAGATGCGCGCAAGATCTTGTTTGGCGCGTTTTAGATAGGTTTGTAGTGTGATGCTCACATGAGGATACTCTTGTGAAAAGAGCAGATAGGTATCCAGGATTTGCTGGGTCTTATCCACTCCTTCGGCACTGATGAAGAGGTCAATCTGGCTGTCTCGGCTTGCGTTTGCCAAAAGTTTGAAGTTGTCTATTCCAAGCTTAACATCGAGGAAGAGGCCGAGATGAGAGAGGTCGAGAGAAACCCGTTCAGGTTTGTTGTCAGCTTTGAGCGCCTCGATGAGTCTCAAAAACTCACGGGTGGCTTCCTTAGCTTCATCAGCGGTATGGACGCTTTCTCCCATAAATTCGAGGCTGGTTGCAAATCCTTGATCCTGAAGGGCTTTCCTTGTTTCGAGTGCCTCCTCGAGAGTTTCACCTCCAATGTATCTGCGTGCGGCTTTCAGCAATAAATTGAATAACAAAGGATTGTTCAAAAGATAATCTTTTGCTTCCAGATTCAGCGCGGCTTTTTTGAGCGCCTCGCTGGCTTGTTTGCGATAATCAAGTAAGGATGTCATTCTTTTCTCCCAAAATAAAAGATAATAGAACAAAATAATAATTTGATTCAAGGCATCGAAGATGAAGGGCTCGAGCTTCTGTTAGACCTGGATTAATTGTATAAATTTGAAAATCGACGACCTGGAGAGGATCGAACATTTGGATTGGACAAAAGCAGTTTCACTGCATTAGGTCCTTTAGCTTAGGCCTAGAGGCTGATTTCAAACCACTAGCCGCTACTTATGGGAATAACCCTTGCTTTTACATAAAGGCCGTTTCTCCGATGGATGGTTCAAATTCCAACTGCTCTCTTTCCGCTATCGCACGAGCCTGTTTGATAGCTTCATTTTTATCATCCGTTGTCATACCGGCACCTATGATATCCTGCGGAAAGATTTTGGCAGGCACCCAACATCCTTGGGCTTTCCATATCGTTACAACGGGCTTATTAAATCTAAGTGCATCATCTAGATAAGGAAGCCTGTTTTCTTGAGCAAAACGCTGGGCAGCGACTCTGGCAACATCCCTATTTGGTAATGCCTTGGTAATGAATGTTTTAATTTTAGCATCGATTTGCATGCCGACCCAATGCCCTCCAAATTGAACGACTGTAATGAGACTATTAGCTGGTGCAGCCATATTTTGGCCTCCGTAATGTGTTAAATGACTTCTGAGACTAAAGTATAATGACTTTCCAGTTTTAGATGCTACCGTAGAAACTACGGAATATTTCTTGTTGAATAAAGTTTTTGAGAACAATATGATTCCGAATATGAAATATGCACAGAAATGGTCGCTAGACCCTATTTTTCCAGGTGGAAGCCGCTCTCAGAAGTTTGCTCAATTTCTTGAGAAGATTTCGGAAGGAATTGTCAGGCTGAATGAAAGTCTGGAGGCTCCTGAGTCCCTTAAGGAGGCTATTTTGCACTGGCAGGAGATCTGCGAGCAGGTGAGCGAGGCGGGTTCCTTTGTGGCCTGTAATGTGGCCCAGGATGTGTACGACAGCCATGCCGAGCAGCTTCAGAGTGTCATTTCGGAGTTGAGTGCCAAGTTGGGGAATTGTGTCAGCCACATTGAGGAAAAACTCAAGGAGATGCCTGACAGGGATTTTCAGGCATTGATGCAGGAGTTGCCGCCGATCGCCTTTCCGCTCGCTTATCGTCGCGAAAGGGCGCGTGAGAAGCTGAAACTGGAGCAAGAGACCTTGATCAATGAAGTGTCTGTGGATGGCTACCACGGCTGGTCGCAGCTGTATGGCACGCTCATCGGCCAGGTGCTGATACCCGTGGGAGATAGAAAGATATCCTGGGGACAGGCCTACAATCTGCTTTCGAAGCCAGATCGAGAGTTGCGCAAAGAGGTGTTTGCCAGTTCCAACCGTGTCTGGAAGGAGCAGCAGCAGCTGTATGCCTCGACCCTGAACCATGTGGCAGGGTTTCGCCTTAAGGTCTATGAAAGGCGCGGCTGGCACTTCCTGAAGGAACCCTTGGACCATAACCGCATGAGCCGTGAAACGCTGGATGCCATGTGGAGCGCGATCGAAAAAAACAAAGCTCCCTTTGTCGATTATATGGGGATGAAGGCGAAGCTGCTCGGGTTAAACAAGCTTCACTGGTGCGATATTGAGGCTCCTTTGCAGGGTGGTCAGGAGACCGTCATCCCCTATGACAAGGGAGCGGATTTTATCATTAGCTGCTTTGCGGAGTTTTCTCCAAAGATGGGTGCCTATGCGAAGAAAGCGTTTGAGCAGCACTGGATCGAAGCGGAGGACAGAGGAGGCAAGCGCCCGGGGGGCTTCTGCACCGATATTCCGATTCAGAAGGAATCGCGCATCTTCATGACCTATTCGAACACCAAAGAGAGTCTTTTCACGCTGGCGCATGAGCTTGGACACGCCTATCACAACGAGGTCATCTTCAAATTGCCCGAGCTGGCCCGCCACTTCCCGATGAATCTGGCTGAGACGGCCTCGACCTTCGCTGAAATGGTGGTGACCGATGAGACTTTGAAGCGGGAGAGGAATCCTGCCGCGCGTCTCGCCCTGCTCGATGGCAAGCTACAGCGCAGTGTCGTCTTTCTTTGCAACATCCACGCCCGCTACCTGTTCGATGTCGCGTTTCACGAGGAGCGCAAGCAGGGAGCTGTGTCGCCTGAGAGGCTGTGTGAGCTGATGGAGAGCGCACAGAAAAAAGGCTATTGCGAGGCGCTGGCAGAATATCATCCCTACTTCTGGGCCTCCAAGATGCATTTTCACAGCTCCGGGGCTCCTTTCTACAATTTTCCCTATACCTTTGGCTTCCTCTTCAGCCTGGGAGTCTATCTCCGCGCGAGGGAGAAGAAAGATGAAGATGGCTATATCGCCCTTTTAAGCGACACGGGACGCATGACCGCTGAAGATCTCGCGAAAAAGCACTTAGGGGTAGACTTGCGTCAAGAAGCCTTCTGGCAGGAAACGTTGGATTTTCTGAAAGAGGATGTGAAGGAATTTCAAACCCTCATGAATTGGTAGAGAATGGAACTGGAATTGTCAGGAAAAGTGGCCCTTGTGACGGGTTCAACATTGGGGATCGGTTTTGCCATCGCCCAGGAGCTTGTGAGAGAGGGGGCAACAGTTTACATCAATGGAAGATCCCCAGAGCGCGTCCGCGAAGCAATTGACAAGCTGAAAAAAAATGCCAAAGGGGAAGTGCGCGCCGCTCCCTTCGATCTTTCGCAGAAAGAGGGTGCTGAAGCCTTGCTGAAACAGGTTCCGAAAGTTGACATCCTCGTCAATAATTTGGGGATTTATGAGGTCAAGCCTTTTGAGGAGATCACCGATGAGGATTGGCTGCGCTTCTTTGAAATCAACGTGCTGAGCGGCATCCGTTTGAGCCGCGCCTATTTTCCAAAGATGAAGGAGAGCCAGTGGGGCAGGATAATCTTCATCTCCAGCGAATCAGGTGTCCATATTCCCGCAGAGATGATCCACTATGGTGTGACCAAGACGGCGCAGATCGCTGTCGCACGCGGGCTTGCAGAAATTACGGTTGGGACTGGGGTGACCGTCAATTCCGTCCTGCCCGGCCCGACCTATTCGGAAGGGGTGGAGAAGTTTGTCGCCGATTCCGCAAAGGCGCGCAACCTGACTGTCGAGCAGGTGCAAAAGGAGTTTTTCACCACCATACGCCCTTCGTCGCTCATCAAGCGTTTTGCCAGTGCCGAGGAGGTCGCGGCGCTCGTGGCCTTTGTTGCGAGCCCCCGCGCTTCCGCCATCAATGGCGCCGCTTTGCGCGTGGAAGGGGGCTGCATACAGTCGATTCTATGAGGTTGGCTTGACTCCCCACTTCCTGCAAGGGCACTCCTTGAGGGGAGGACCTTGTATCTTTTTCTCTTGAAACAGGTCGATGCCGATGAGCGCATTGACGAGATTGGCTGGAGAATCGGAAGCTGCGTAGAGGATAATCCATTCTTGCTGAGTGGATGCCAGGAAGGGCCAGCTCATCCCCAAGTTTCCTGAAGCCAAAGTGACAGGCTGTGTCCAGGTTGCGTTGCCTGAAGGAAGCGTGGAGGCTTTGAGCAGCTCCTTGTCCGCATCTTCCCAGAAAAAGAGGGCATTGCCTGATTTGTCGACTCCAAATCCGCACATGCGCATGGAGTCTCCGACGGGCATCACTTTGATGGGGGCGATCCAGGTATTGCTGTCGAAGGGTAATTTTGAGAAAGCGACAGGAAACCCATTTTCTTTTGTCTGCCAAACGACATAGCCATTTCCAGCTGCATCGAAAGCGAGTTTCTCATATCCAAGAAAGAAGACAGAGCCTTGAGGAGCGGGGGCCTCTTCCCATGCGCTGCCGCCAGCAGGATGTTTGAATATCTTCAGTTCCCAAGGGTTGCTTGAGGAATCCTGCTGTTTCCAGAGGGCAAAGACATTGCCATTCGGATCGATGGCGAGATCGCAGGAATAGACCGATCCATTTTCAACAAGAACCTGGGGCTCGCTCCAGGACTTATCGCCGGATGTTAATGAAGCCACTTTGACATTAGAGGGAACAGGCCTGTTGTCCGGCGATTCCAGCCAGATCATATAGGCGTTGCCGGAGAGATCGATGGCCACATCCCAAAAAGTGACCCCCAAGAGGCCCTCTACAGTTGTCAGAGATTTCCCTTGCATACTCGTGATGTTAAACCGCATCGTATGCAGGTTAAAGTGCCCGCTGCGCTTATGCCACGTCATCCAGATGATGAGCACATTGTCCTCACCATCCTGCCTGATCGCGGGCCCAAACTCGATCCTAGCGGGTTTCGTCAGAGGTTCTGCCGCTGTGATCCACTGGTCGGTTCCCGCTGGCAATGTGGCAACCTGAATGGCTCCAATCATCTTCTCATCTGGGAAATTCCAAACAGCGATAGCATCGCCCGTTTCGTTGAAAGTGACTGAGGGATAGAAATAGGGAAATTCCACCAGCGGAATCGATTGTGAGATGGCGACAGGCGCCGACCATTGCCCTCCGGCAGGTCTTTTAGAGGCTGCGATCCATGTGTTGCTGCTGTCGGATTGGATAAAGAGGGCGATGGCATTGCCCTGGTTGTCGACAGCCAGCCACGGGCTGACAGAGTTGTCCGGGCCTACTGTTTCTGGGTTCGACCAGCCGGCTGACAACCCGGTTTCCAACATCAAGACAGTAAGAATGAACATGTTATAGAACGACCGAGCCATCTTCAACGCCTCCTTAAGAATCAAGAACTTGAACCTATCTCAATATAATATTTCGTCGATTTTCGGGATTATTTTGGCCTGGTGCGGATTCAAACGATCGGGGCCATATTAAGTCAATATTGTCCCGATCGTTTGAAACCGCACCAGGCGCAAAAGAACCCGAAAATCGACTGAAACTTTTTATTGAGATAGGTTCTTCTATTTCGGAGACATATCTGATTCGGAGATTGTTTCCAAATAAAATGGGGGGCCTGGTCTGTTCAGCCTGAGGAATTTTTTTAATAATTAAACAATTAATTAAATAAACATTATAATTAATTAGGATGTGGTTTTACTCAAGGAGGTATTATATGCCAGGCGAAATCAGCACGAAATCTAAAGATGTCTCTTTTCAGGCGATCCAGTCTTATACCAAAGATGCGGCTAAAGGAAATTTGAAGGGAAGGCTAGTCATCGAAGGACAAGGCAAGGATGAGCGCATCACCTACCAGAGACTGAAATCGGGACAGGCAGAAGAGATGGGTCGAGAAAGTCTTACTCCCATCAGAGACTTTTGCTCGAAACATAAGATCGACTGCAAAAAGCTGGATGATATCTCTCCCTCTATCCTGGAATATAGAGATGTTTCCAGAGGTCAATGGGATAAAGGCGCCTTGATGGCTTCGATGCGAAAGGACGCCCTTCGCGAGTCCCTGCTCACCGGAGGGAATGTCGAAGAGCTCGAGCCGCCCGCGACTCTTGATGAGGTTAAAAAGCTGATAGAGGAATTTTCCTATGAAGATCTCTGCAAAGGCATCGACGCCTGCAGGGCGAAAGAGCTCAGCCCCTTTCAAAAAAAAGTCGTCCCCTTGTTAGAACAGAGAGAGCTTGCACTGGCAATGGAAAGTGTCAAGGTTTATCGCAACGAAACCAAGCGCGATATGACACCCAACATCATGAAGCAGAAAGAGTCACCTTGGACTAATATGGGTTGTCGAGAATTGCTCGAATGGGGAATCGAGAACAGAAACGATATTTTAGTCAGCGCCTTGATGCGCCGCATCACGCGTGCGGAAGCTCAAGATGTGGTGAGCAAGAATCCCGACAATGTTTGGGTAGACAAATACGACAAAAGCATCTGGTTGCTTTAGAAGACGGCTTTTGGCTCTATGAGGGATTTATGCGCCAACTGTTCGCAGGCGGGGATAAATTCCGACACATAAAGAGGAAAGAAGTTGGGGAACAGTTTTTCCAGCATCTGGTGGATCTTCTCTTCTCTGAAGTCAAAACGCGAAAGCAGGTAGGCGGCTTCTGGGAGGCGCGCAATCACTTCTGAGGGGTGTTTTTCCGTGTCACCTCGGACAGCTTCCTGCAGAGTCTCTTTGACCTGGCCAGGGAACCCCTCCCAGTTTGCTTTGGAGAACAGAGCAAGATCCTTCTGGAGCGCCTCATTAAATTTTTGATGCTTTTCTATCCCTTTAATAGGGGCACAGCCATGGGATTCAAAAATGTGATGGGCCATCTTATGGGTGGCTTCGTGGATGAGGACCGCTGTGGGATCGTAGTGCTCAAAGGTCCAATCCGCATCGATCGTGATGATATGGCCAGTCTCGGTATTATAGGTTCCGCAGGCACCCAATTTGCGCAGAGATTGATTGATGTCTTTCTTTGGCAGAAAGTAAATTCCCAGCTCCGGTTCGCGTTTGGAAAAAGATTCAAGGGCATTGACGATGGGTGTCCAGAGTCGGGATGTCCTGGAGCGGAGCCTCTCCACGCAGGCACGGATGTCAGGAATCTTTTCCGCAAGAGGGCAGTAACAACGCAGAGGAGAGGTCAGTTCTGGAATAGACCCGAGTGTCCTTACCTCTTCTGTGATCAATCTAAGGGGCAAACTGTATTTGCCATACCAGATGTCGCTGGCACTTTGCGGTTGCCCTGGCGTTTCGGGCAGATCTCTGCTCAATGTGGAGGTGCTATACTTTTTGAAAGCTTCGATGACTTTTCTATCGTGGCCGGGATAGTGCATGTCCACAGCCCACTGCCAGGGTGTCAGAGGCGCCAGATTCTGGATAAAGGGAAGCTCTTTGCCATAGGCATTATTGATGGCTTTTTGGTTGGCGTTGGCTCCAGCCTGCAGCAGTGCGGCCACAATTTCGTCGTTGCCTTGGTGTACTGCCACATGCAGGGCGGTGTACATGCTGGGACTCATGGGCGATTCGGATGAATGGATATTGAGGTCGACTTCACGGGAGATCAAGGCTTTGACAAGCCGGGTCATACCTTGCCTTGCCGCTAAATAGAGAGGAGTCTGATCGTGGTAACGAGGGACATTTGCGGAGACGGTGCGATCGATTGCTTTGAGGTCTACAAGGTTAACAATGCGAAGAGCAACGTCTTCTTGCCTTTTGACGATGCAGGCGCTGATAAAGGGTTTGCGATTGAGATAAGCGCGATTGACGTCCGCTCCGTGTCTCAAAAGGCAGTTCAGAACAGGGTCATAGCTTTGAGGATCGCGACTGTTCGCCATTCCTTCAAGCCAAAATGAGAGAGGCGTGGTCGAATAGCAAGGGTCGTCTGGAATTTGCGCTGTTTTGGCGGAAATAGAGATGGCAACGGGGTCGACGGGGACTCCTGCTTCAACCAAAGCCTGGACGACATCCAAACTGCCCTCTTTCGCGGCCAGGTGCAGAGCAGTGATTCCAGTCGCGCTATAGGGATAATGGCGGTTTGGCTGGGAGATCGATGCGACCTTGAGATCAATAAGAAAAATCGAAGTATCGAAATGACGCTCGGAAATGAGCTGTTCGAGAATCGAGCGGTAATTATCCGGACTGGTCACGCGTTTTTCATCTTCGATGCGATCGATCTCCTGCTTGATACGGGTGCGCAAAGGTTCAGGGGATGTCTGACACAGAGCAAGAAGACGTTTGATCTCCTCCAAGTCGGGATAATCTTTTTTAAAAGCGTTACCGATAGCAATGATGAGTGGAGATTCTCCCTGAGTTGATGGTGGAATCAGGGAACTTGGCAAAACAGGTGTCAACGACATAAAACCTCCAAAAATAACAATTTTAGCGTATTTTCTTAAATAAAGCAAATAATGATTAAATAATCTGGTTGCTTTAGAAGGCGGTGTTTGGTTAAACTCCAAAACCGATGGTTACTCTCGTTCAAAAATGGCTTCTCGCATTGGCCTGCCTGATGGGCTTTATCTCTGTTGCGGCAGGCGCTTTCGGCGCCCATGCCCTCAAACAGCGCTTGACGGGCGACATGCTCTCCGTCTTTGAAGTCGGCGCCCGGTATCAGATGTATCACGCCTTCGCTATCTGCCTGGCGGTCTGGATATCGACACTGATTCCCGGGCAACTGCCGCTGCTGGCAGGCTGGCTATTCTTTTCTGGCATCTTGATCTTTTCGGGAAGTCTTTACCTTCTCGCTTTGACCAGTTTCCGCTTCTTAGGAGCCTTCACGCCTATAGGTGGGCTGCTGTTTCTGATCGGCTGGGTTTGCCTCATGGTGGCACTTTTTAGCAGCAGCTCCCGCTGACTGTTTAGGGTGTTTCTGGTACAAGCACTTCATCTTCGCTGTCGTCGCTTTCTCTGTCGGGTGAAGCTGGGGCCAGGATGATATCGGGAGAATTGTTGTTATTTTCTCTGTAGGTGCGAGCCAGTTTGGATCTTGGATCCTGAGTGGAGACGAAAGTAGTGACAGAGACCTGTCTGATTATTTTCGAGGGATCTTCTGGAGAACGCCTGAAACTCAGACTGCTTATGGTCACGATACGTCTTGTCTGGGGTTGCTGTGGGAATGGTCTCTTATTTCCATGGGTTGGTCCAGGAGGAGGATTGGGGGAATTGGGTTGTGCATTTGGTGGCGGCGAATCTGGGGGTATCATTATTCAACATCCTTGTTTTTCGATAATAAATATATCATAAAACTTGATGAATGTAAAATAGTTTGTTACGATTTATATTAATTTTGAAATCGCGATTTGGGCTTTTTTAAAGTGTTCTCGCAAGCAAAAACATGCTTTGTCGCTATCCCTGGCTAAAACAGCATCCATGAGCGGCTTTTGTCTGATGGCGTAGCGCAGAGGCTTTCCCCCTTCCAAGCCTGCCAGAAGCCAAAGGCGTCGATATCTCTCTGTCTGTCGATAGAGCTTTTCCTGGATCTGCAAAAGGTGGCACAGGCCGCAGGCTGTGATCAGGGCCAGGTTGAAGGCGCGATGCCTCTTCTCCCATTCTTGATAATCTTCCATCGATTTCAAGGGTGATCTTTTTTCATATTGGCTTAAACGATGGTAGGCAGCCATGATGCCCGCCTCCCACGATTCATCCCCCTTCTCAATGGCCATTTTCAGGGCGATCTCCTCGACAGCGGTGCGCGTGGCATAAAGGTCCTCCAGATCTTTCTGGGAGGCTTCAGCGACTCGAAACCCTTTTTGTGGGGTAGCGACCACAAAATCGGTGGCTGTCAATCTTGACAAGGCTTCGCGCACGGGACTCAATCCCACACCATACTGTTTTGCCAGACCGGCGATGTGCAGGCGTTGTCCTGGTTTGAGGCGCACCATCAAAATATCTTCGTAGATCAGATTGTAAACGTTGTCGGTCAATGATTCCATATTCACTCCTATATCGATATTTATTATAATAATCGATGAAAAATTAGAAAATCGATTTTTTGATTGAAAATATATGATTAGATTTGATATGATCGTTTTCGTGAATCAAGGAGGATTTATGAATAAGTTGATGTACCTTTTGACTTTATGCGCTCTTCTTTTTGCAGGAGCAGCTGCAGCAACTATCACCGTGGACAAAAGCATTGCCAAGGAAGAGGCGGAAAGGATGGTCCGGACGGCAAAATTGTTCTACGCTTTCTGGGATACGGGCGATCCAACCTATGCCAGGGAAGCTTTATCGCCTGACTTTATCGACCAGACTCTTCCCGAAGGACGTCCCCAAGGACCTGAAGGGCCGCTCTTTGCCTCGCAACATTTTCGCAAAGTCGTCCCCGACCTGCGCTGCAGTGTCGAGGAAATTCTAGTTGTAGGGGACAGAGTGATTGCGCGCCTGACCTTCACCGGCCACCACCTTGGCCCCTTTATGGGCCAGGAGCCGACAGGCAAAAGGATCGAATTCCGCGCCATTGATATCTATCGCATTCAAGATGGCAAGATCACCGACAACTGGCATATAGAAGATAACCTTTCCCTGTTTCAACAGCTAGGGGTGGTGAAATAGCCCATGCGAGTCATTCCCGCTGTCAGAGCGGGAGTGATTCATCTTTTGCCTTTGTGCTTCTTTGTGTAGACCTCTTTTCGATTGACGATGCGAACGATCAGAATCAGCAGCTTTTGATCCTGGATACTGTAACGATTCGGTAATCCCCCTGACGAATGCGATATAGTCCTTTATCGACTCCATGAGGTGGTTCAACATTCTCTGGACGAGGATTGTCCTTGAGTTTTTCAATGCGCTCAAAGATCAATCTCTTGATGTGCTTTGGAATGATTTCTAATTGCTCTTCTGTGCGAGGAGCAAATTCAATCGTGTAGACGATTCCGCCCATTGATATGCCTAGAGACCCACACGTTTTTTCATTTCGGCAAAAGGTATGGAACCTTTCTTTTTGACCTCATTTAAAGCAAGTTGTGCCTGGCGGATATCTTCTTCATTTTCTAGGGCTTCCAACAGTTCTAGATCTTCTATGGGAACGATGGCCACCCGTTTTTTGTGATTGGTGAGGATAATGCGTTCTTTATAGTAACTGACTTCTCCAAAAATATCACCGAGGTCTTTGCGAGCCTGGGTCACAGATATGCTTTTCATGTAAATGCCTCCTATATGCATATATATATTTCCAGCTAAAAAGAGTGAGCTGCTCAGCCTGAGTAGTTGTTGGTATTGAATAATTAATTCATATATTAGATAATTAGTATAAAAACTACGACAATATTAATACTGAATTAATAATTCATATTTATAATAATCTCATTTGTAATAAGGTGATTTATGCCAAAACCCACAGGTGTCCGAGGCCAACCATCGACAAGCCCGGCACCTTTGCCTGCGATGATGCCTACAGAGACATCTCCTGCACAACAGACGGCTGCCAAGTTACCCGTCCCTAAGAAAATAGAAGCTTCTCAGGCTACCCTGGAAAATCGCAGCATTCAATCATCTGTTAAACCTGGAAAATGGGCGCAGACTAAGGATTTTGTTTCCCAGTGGTGGAATTTTGTAAAGAGTACGGATGCGTATGTGACTTCGGATGCCAAAATTGCGGAGGTTACTGGTGAAATTGAGCGTCTGCGTACAAAGCTCAATCAAAGCTGCGGCTCGCCTGTGATTTCCGATTTCATCCACCAGGAATGCGTTCGCCGATCCCCATTGTTGCTCGATTTCATCCGCAACTTTTTGTACGACAATTGGCAGGATGAGGGGAATTCGAAGCAGGAGGGTTTCTGGTTAAGCACGGCAAAGATGTTCGGGGCGCCAATTCTGGAAACTGCCTTGGTAAGACGTGCGACGCTCCTGGAGGAGTGCTTGGAAGTCAATCTTTTATTCATCCTCAACAATCTGGCAGACCGTATCAAAGGGGATGCTGAGGGACCGATTCCTCCCAATAAATTGATCAATGGCCTGATGATGCTCGGCAGCGATGTTGGCGGCCAGGAATTTGCCGTTTTGAAAAAATGTGAGGAAATTGATCAAATGCCAGGTCTGTCTGACTCTGAAAAAGAGAAAGCCAAAAGCGCAATTTACAACCAAATCGCAGAGCATTTGCTGCAAGTGGGATTGCCTAATGGTTCCCGGGATCTTATCCTGCCATTGCCACCCGGAACACCCTTGGTCAAATCTAAAATCATCGATAAAATAAAAGAAGCACTGGTAGATAGTTTGCGCCAGCTTGATGGGACATTAAAGAGTGTTAACCAGGAGCATGTAGAACTACTAGCTGAGCTGAAGAAAGTATCCAGCGATGGAGAGGCAGTTGCACGGAAGTTAGCCGGAATCGCCCGCGCAACCGTGCAGGGTATCTTAGAGGAAAAGGGCGAGGTGATCGAGAGTTCAGACAGAAAGAAGGAAGATTGGCTGGAAAAGAATCTCGAGCTTAAAAGCAATCCTCTCTTGCGAGGTGTCTTGAGTCAATTCTTGAAAGATTGTGGCAGTGCGCCCGAGATGAAGCTGCTTTTCCAGAAAGCCGATACATTTATTTACCCGCTGACAGTGCATATTTTGGGCAGCATGGCCAAGGATGTAAGCAGGGATGCAACCAGGGATGCAAGTGGTGAAATCAAAAAGCCGGTCCTGTCTCTTTTCTATACCGATGTTCTGAAGGATCTTCGCGAGTTTGTGGAGCAGCATCCGCGTGTTGAACTGGAGAAGGCTATCGAAAGCTATCAGAAACAGGTGGAGGAAATTGAGTGTATAACCGCGGAAAATATCAAGGAAATTGAGAAGGAATATGGAGATGTGAGCGCGCCGCAAATGGCGGCACGCAAAGTTACGCGCGATAACTTTAGTCATGAATTTCAGCAGAAAAAAGAGAAAGTTCTTGAGCAAATCAAGAGTCCTTTTGACCCTCTGGTAAACAAGCTGATCCTGAAGATGGGGGTGGATGAAAAGGGGTTGACACCCATCCTTCCTTATTTTCAGAAATTGACGGCAGATTGGTTTAAGAATCACCTCAACAAAATTTGTCTGAACACTTACCAGGAGGTTGTCGCCAGAGAAGCGCAACCACCCATTGCTGTGGCGCGCATAACAGGATACGAGGAGGGCCGTCAGCTGATTCAGGATATGGTAAACCGGCTTCCGAAGGATCTGTTGCCGAAAAAAGCCGATGAAGCAGATCAATGGTATCGAAAGCCACTCTCTGATCTGCTTACAAGTCCAGATCTGTCTGCCCTTCAACCTTATGCTGTACCCTGGATCGTCGACACTGTCAGCGACCTGTTTGTGCATCTGGCCGACAGCAACCCGTTGACGGCTGGAAAAGATAAGGTAGACATGCTGAATGGAGCGATGCAGCATATCGCTCTCATCGCTGTTAAGCAGTGGAAGGATGCTAATTTTGTCGCAAAAGTCGACGCTCTTTGCAAAATGACAGAGGGGCCTGAGAAGGAGAAGGAAAAGAAAAAGGTGTTCGGGCCAATTGCCGAAGAGATCATGCAGAAGGGGTTCAAGGATGGTTTTCGACTGCCCCTGAAGGATATGGTTGCTGAAATCATGCAAGCCACGCTTCTTCCTAAACTTCTCTACAATGGAGCCGAAAAGTGGTTAGCCGTACAAGCGACGATTGCTCAAAACGGAAAAAGCCTGCAAAGAAGCACCTCGGATGGTGATGCGGTAGCTAAAGCGATTAAAGTTGTGGCCGATCAGACTGGTGCAGCACTTTCCGATCAGGCTAAAAAGGTGGGCGAGGGGATTGAAGCTAAGCCGACAGAAGCAGGGATTGAATTAGAGTCGGCCTTGAAGAGCCTGAACGATCCGGTGCTGCGCGGTGCTCTGATCCAATTGTTAAAGGGGGCGCAGGATGTCGAACCTGTTCGTGAGTTTATCAAGAAGGCTGATGCTGTTTCCTATCCACTTTTCATGCATATGTTGGCCAGATTGACTGAAAATGCGGAAGGCAGGCCAACGACTGCGGCTGCGGTGACCAATAACCTGCTGGAATCGATTTTCAACTTTGCTGCTGGGCATCGCGAAGAGTTGGCACAGGCCTTTCTGAAAGAGGATAAAAATGCCTTTAAGGCACAATTTACGCGACTTGTTGACGAAATCCTTGCAAAGGCGGGTTTGGATCCAGAGGGTCTTGCAAAAATTGTGCCGTTTGGAAGCAACCCTCTGTCGGAACTGATCAAGTCTCAGGCGCTGGACTTCTGCGTCGATTTTTATGAAGAGGTCGCCGCCAAAGAAGGGCAGGCTCCCGATCGGTATAAGAACTTGCCGGGATATGCGGAGGCGCGCCATTTCCTCAAAGAGGCCTTGCAGGATGCTGGAGCAGATAAAGGGTTGATGTCGACAATTAAAGAGACACTGGCCAAAGGCAAAAACCGCCGCATCATCCAAAATTCCCTGGCCGATGTCATCAACGAGCTTCTCTACGCAGGCAAACTGCCGTTTGAAAAGAATTGGATCCGAAAAGCAGTAAAAGAGCTGGTCGACCCCTCAGCGCCCCACCTTAAAGAACTGGAGAGCTTTGCTCAGCCCTATATCATTGATTCTGTGACTGACCTGTTCGCCCATCTGGCACTGTCTTATCATCAGCCCGTTGGGGAAGCAAAAGGAGATATGGTCCAGAACGCCATCGCCCATCTGGTTGCCATCATGAAGGCTGAAATCAAGGATCCTGAGCTGGTGAAGAAACTGACGGAATGGAAGGCGCTTCCTGAAGTGACTGAAGAGAATAAGAGGGTCAAGGCAAAACAGAAGGAGAAGCTGCGCAAAGAACTCTTTGGGGAGTGCTCCAGTAAGATCTTAGATAAGGTGGATATGCGTGCTCCTAAAGCGCTGCGCCCGTTCTTGAAAAAGTTGATGATTGAGACCGTGCTTCCTGATCAGCTGTTCAAAATTGCCTCAGATATGCTTGTGATGCCTGTCGACGAGCGCCCGTTTCGGAATTTGGGCGGCAGGGACGAATTTAATTTGATTGTCGACGGCATGGCTGAGAAATTCACTCCTGTGATCTTGCAGAAGACAAAAGAGTATGCCGACCTGATCGCCGCTAAAGCCAATGAAAAGCTGACTCATAACCATCTCACGATTCGGGAAGAGGCTTGGCTTGGAAAAGATGTCGACAGTCTGCTCATCGAAAGCAAAAGTGATCTCAAGCCTGCCAGGAGCTTTGTGGAGTTCTATTTAGCTGGCGTCTTGCGGAGAGGCCTCTCCAATCTTGCCCTCAAGCATTCTGAGGAGGGAGAATTTGCCGGCAATATCGCTCTCTATCTGCGCAACCGACTCGGCACATTAACCTTAAAACCGACTGTGCGTGAGATGATCCGCATCTACTCGGAGCAGACGGCTCCATTGCGGCTTTTGGATCAGCAGATCGCCGAACTTCGCAAACAGGCCATACGCGAGCATCCGCAGGTGAGCGAAAAAACGGCCGCGGATTTGGCAAGGTTAAAGGCCGAGCGCCTCCAGATGGAGCAGGAAATCGACAAGAAAGATGGGATTAAAGCGACCTATCAAGAGCTTCTGAAGGCATTTGCACCCGAAGTCAAAAAGTTGCTGGCTGATATGGGCTTTTCAAATGCAGAAAGCTTGCCGGTGCCCTACTTTTTGAAAGATATTCTCTGGAAAAATCTGACGGGCACCATCTTACCCGATCTTTGCCTGACCTCTATGGAGAAGCTGATCGGCACCTTTGACATTGTGATTCCTCGCAGAAAAGAGCTGGAGCAGGAGATTAAAAAGTATGAAGATCTCTTGACGCAATTCCATGTGGAAACCCAGCGTAAGTCGGATAAAGATTACAGACTTCCACCAGGTGTCAAGGTCTCGCCGCTGGTCAGCAATATGGAAAAGATCCTCCCAAACTTTGTGGAGAAGTTTGTGGAAAGCCAGGTCGCCTTGAAAGGAAGAGAGAAGGCGCTCGATCTCGTGGATGATACTTTGATTCCCATGATGTACAGTGGAAAAAAGGGACAGGTGGCGGCGCTGAAGGTAGAAGCCAACCGCAAAGAGATTGCGCGATGGATGGATAAGGAGAGCCCTGCCATGGTCACACTTTTGAAAGAGCGCTTAAGCCAGGCGCTGAAGGATGTGATGAAGGCCACGATGCTGAAGAGCACCTATCATTTCCTCCATAACCTCGAAACTCTGGAAAAGAACAATCCTGAGAATCTGTTTGAGTTTATGTTTCAGGCTGTGCCGCTCGCGACAGAGCACGTCAGCACAACGACAGCGATTGCGAAAAAGCAGAATAGTCTTTTGAAATCGGTCCACATCTATCAGGTCGACTCCTTGACCATTCTCAGGGAATTTGAGAAGGCCGGAAAGCTTCATCCCGCCATGCCAGGAGTGAAAGAATTTCAGGCCCTGCGGAATGAAGAAGAGCATATCAGACAGCTTGAGAAAGTGATTGAACAAGGCTTAAGCAAAGGATCTAAATGGCATGAGAATGTCGAGATGCTTAAAGGAAAAGAAGGGCCGGAAAATGGTCCAGAATACTATTTAGTGGCTGCAAAAATCAGACGCGATGAGTTTCTGAAGGTGATCGATGCCCGATTGAAGAATCACTTTTCAAACGATTTCAGCAAATATTTCCTGAGGATGGGTGGAATCAGAGGAGCACAGGATCTGCCTGGAGGCGAGACTTTCATGAAGATGATCTGGGAGATGACCGGGAAAGCCGAGGATGTCGAGAAGGAGTATACCCGCCTGATTGAAGAATTAAAAAAGAACGGCCAGTCCATCGATGAGGGACAGATCAGGAAAAAAGCCGAGGAAAAGGCTTGGGAGAAATTTGTCGAACACAGGTTTTTTCAACCCGCTGCTTCCGGTATGATGGAACTGATTCAAGCAGTCTTTGCTCCTGAACAGGTGAACAGTTATCTGGCCACGATTTGCACGGCACTCAACGAAAAGCTGGAGGCGTATAAGATAAGCGGAGCTACTCATCAGGGCGACTTCGAGAAATCCCCAGCCGCAGATGCCAAAATGGATAAGATGCAGGAGCGCTGCCAGATCTTCTGGAAGCAAGTCATACACATGCTGCCCGCCTCAGTCGTGGCCGAGCTTCAGGAGCTTCCTCTGATCGAAAAGATCCCTGGCAAAACGATGGCAGGGTGGAC
Organism: Parachlamydia sp.; assembly: GCA_021372155.1. Taxonomy (GTDB): domain Bacteria; phylum Chlamydiota; class Chlamydiia; order Chlamydiales; family Parachlamydiaceae; genus JAJFUZ01. Next base: position 17,720 of record JAJFUZ010000322.1, read on the forward strand.
GCGTTCCATTTTGCTCGAGTTTCCCCTCAGCAAAATGGTCGAAGTGGGCATCACCCAAGCATTGCCGAATCTACCTGAAAAATTACCCATGTCGATGGAAGAGGCAAAAGAGGCCAAGGAGCTCAGTGAGAAAAAAGATGCGGATAATATTAAAAAGATACGCGAACAAGCCGCACAAACAGTTCCCATTTTACTCAAGATGATCGAGAGGAACATCGTTGCCAAGTGGGAGAGCATGCATGCCAAAATCGATGCCTGGCTCGAAAAAACCTTTGGTCAGCGCTTCGTCGAAGTGAAATCCTTCTTCGATAACATTTTCCATGCGGTCTTCATCACTCTGATCATGGGTCCCATCTATAAGAAGTTGGTGCGCAAGGTGATTACCAAGGTCTTGGTGTTGTGGGGAAAAATCGTCGCTCGCGACTTCGAAGTGGCCCGCAGAAACATCGTGATGCAGGATCCAGATAAGAAAAAGGATCCAGAGCATAAAGAGGAGCGTAAGATCAACATTAATGCCAATCTCCTGCTCAAGATGGTCGACGAATTCAAGAAGTTCTATCCTGCGCCGGCTTAAGCCACAGAGTTTTGCAGCATCTTCGTAATTTAGCTGTTCGGGCTTTCACCATGGATGTGTGCAGCAATAGAAAGTTGGGCATTCAAGGCAGGAGGAATGCGCAGATTAAACTTGCCTGAAAAGGGTCTGTGATATTTTTTACATTGCGGGCCATCATTTTGCCGACTTCTACTTCAGACAAAATCTTGCCTGCAAGAGTGCCAATTTTTTCGAGTTGCGGTTTATTGCGTTTAATGGCCTGAGATTTCCCCTCACCTATGAGTCCGTTTGCATAATTAAATCTATTTGCAATATTAATATCGCCAATAAGTTAATTATAACAAAATAATTTATTTACAAATAATATATTATAAAAATTATAATAAAGTAAAAAGGGGGTAATTATGGAAAGTAAATCCAAGCCTTCTCCGAAGCCGACTCTTACCGTCGCAGACCCCGATTTTGAAAAAGCCGTCAATGGCTATATCGATACGCTCATCGCGCGCGAAAAGGATGAGCAGAATCAGGGGATTGAGCCCTTCGATGTGCGTGCGTCAAAGATGCGCAGTAATCTCGAAGAGGGACTCCATGCCTTTCAGCATGCTTATGCTCACGGCTATCAGGTATTAATCGAGGAATTGAAAAAATCGAAAGGAGAAGAGGCGTTAGAGCCATTTTTCATTCAGGCTGACTGTCGCCAGGTATTGGAGAATACCGATGACTTTTCGAATTTTCTTGCGGAGGGAATACCTCTTTACCAGCTCTTTGGTTTTTCGGTGGAGGCTCTTTCAGGCTTTTATGAAGCTGCTGGACGTCTCCTTCAGGAAAAACGCGTTGAAGATGCCAAGGATGCCTTCTTCTTTTTGACCATGATTGCCCCACATCTCAGCTCTTGTTGGCTTGGCCTTGGCTACTGTTACTTGCAGTGTCGCGAATATGACGCTGCGCTGCGCGCCTGCGCGCATACGCTCGATCTCAATCCTGACAATCCCGACCATTATCTCATTTTTTCACGCGTCTTCCTTGAGATGAAGGAATTTAACAAAGCCCTTGACGTGTGCGAGCTCGGTCTCATCCGCGCCAATGAAAACCGCACTGAAGAGTGGGCAGAGGAGCTGGCCCTGACGATGGAGGAAGCCAAGTATCAGATTCAGAGTATCAAACAGAAAATTTCCAGATAGCAAAGGAGGAAGATATGCATGTAGAACCTAGAAGAACTCCTGACTCCACACCCCCACGGCCCCCTTCAAGTCCTGAAATTCGCGTGATGCAACAGCTTACAAGAGATGCGACAATAAAAAAGGAAAATGCTGAATTTTTAGCAGAGATTGAAATGATTATAGGGGCCTCTTCTCAAGAACCGCAAAAGGCAGTTGTTCAATATGATGCCATGCCTCCACCTAAAGCTGAAAAAAAGTCTGTTGAAACTACTATTCTTAAACCATCACCCCCAACTTCTATTTCGCCAAGAAGGCCTGTCTTTTTCGAGCAAAGTCCTGAAGAGGTGTTACTTAGTTCTAAAGCGAAAGAGTTTCATGGTATTACTACTAAACCTCAACCTTCTGCATGGGGAGCAGCCTTAAGATTATTAGGTCGCGCTGCAGCGGTCAGTACTTCAATTGTTCTCATCCCTATTGCCTATCTCTCTTTGACTGCATCGACGGCGATTGGAAAAGTCATCAACTTAGGAGCCGGCAAACAGGTCATCGGACGACCTTTGACAGAACCTCCAGAGGGTACCCAGTTTGATAAGATGAAGGCCCGCTTACTTGAAAATAGTTTCCGATCCGATCTCGACGTCATGTATCATGGGATACGCGCTGTCGGCGATCCAAGGGAAGATTTGGCGATTATAAGGGCGACGCTTTTATCAATTGTTAAAAAATGACATTTTAATTGATAAATAATAATTTAAAATGGTAGAATTGTTATTTAACAAGGTTGTGTAAATGTCATTTAATTTAGTTTATTCATTTCAAAATACATTGTCGCGTGCCCAAGCCAAACCGGTCATTGGGCCGCTCTTTGTTTCCCCCGTCAAAGCAGTTGCAGGAATCGTTCAGACAGTGGCCTGCGTTGCACTCTCCTTCTTTCTAGGCCTGGCCTCTAATCTCTTTCTAAACTTTGGGATCATGTCTTCCAATGACAGAAGGAAAGAAAAATGGTTCCAAAAGGCGCGTGTGCTGGAAAAAGCGGCCGATAAGGCCTTGGCATGTGTTGGTTATGGGCTAGGGAGCGTCGCCTACAGTTTCGCCAATATGGCGACTTTAGGGATTGCTGCTTATCGCATCGAAACGCATGCGTCAACGATTCGTTGGCCTGTTTAGGATAACATTCATCAAATCCGGCGCAATCACGGCTTTGGCGGCGGCGGAGGAACAGCTTGAGGAGCCGGAGGCGGCTGAGGGGCAAGCTGCATAACGAAGAATATCTTGCCTTCGGCCAGTTCTTTGATGGGGTAAACAAGCTTGATCATCCCCAGACTGTTGGAAATAATCCCTAGAAAAGCCAGTGAAAAGACGAGAGCGTAAGTACTGCCGGTGGCAATCCCAGCGATATGGAAGCCAAGCCGCAGGCTTTCGATGCCAAAATCGAGCGCCGCCTTGCCAAGGATAACCCAATTGGCATAGCGCGTCTCATGATGGACGTTGCGCTGCAGTTTCCAGACATTTCGGCAGGCTACATAGAAATGAGAGGCGCAGTTCGCCCATTTCAGGCAAACGACAGGAGTCAGGCAGAATTCGATCCTGCTCATGACTGCTGCTGAGAAGGGCTGCCAGGTCACCCCAAAGCCTACAGCGGCATAGGCCATTTTGGTGATTTCATTACGCGTCAGCAGGTCGTAGGCGCCCGCCGCGGTGCCAAAGATGTTGTAGGTAATCTTTAGGATAGTATGGGCCTTCTGGTCGATCTGAAGGGCTCTCCAGCGCACTTTGTCCTTATTTTCTTCCGCAAAAGAGAAAATTTTCTTCAGTAGTTTGATGATTTTGTAAACATTTCGGGTCAGCATGGTATCAAAAAGAAAAATTTTCAAACCGTGATAGAAGATGGCTGTGGTGGGAAAGAGCACTTTTGGTTTCAGGATGCGCACCCGCACAGGGTGGTTCTCGACTTTATTTAAACCTTTGAAGAAATGGCGTTGATGTAAACCCTTGAAGAAATGGCGAAAGCCGCCTTGGCCTTTTGCAGTGGGCTGCAACTGACGCACGGTTGGCAGGTTAGCAGAAATTGCAGGGACAGCCATTGTCAATTTTACCCAAATAATAGAGTAAAATTATAATAGCATGATGAAAGTAAATCAATGAAAAACGGCAGCTGACGCTGCCGTTAATTTAAGTGTAAACTTTAATTTGAAACCGAAAAATCATAATTCAGTTAGGCGAATGCTTTTTCTATACCGACACTATTGATCCTGTCGATTGTTTTGCGGTTAGCCTCCAGGCGCTTGACCGAGAAGGGGTGTGATCGGAACATTTCGGGTTCCGGTTTGCCTGCCTGCTTCTCTTTGTCCATCTTCATGAACAGCTGCTGGATCCAGAGAGCTCCTTCGGGTCGATAGCCAGCCTTAGCGGCATATTTGATCCCAAACTTATCCGATTCAAACTCGTGGCAGCGGCTGTGATGCTGCTTAAAGAAGAATCCGCCGACAGTCCAGCCAATATCAAGCGTGGATTCAAGCAATCTGACGCGGGTCTCATACTTCCATCTAGCTTCATTTTTTCCCGGTTGCAGGACGATCCTCGGGACGACAATGCTGACGATTTTGCCAACGAGGGCGATCAGCAGTCCCAACTGGATGCTTCTTGCGCCATGGCCCGCCGCGGCGTGCGTCACTTCGTGGCCTAAGACAGCGGCGACCTTGTCTTCAAATGTCACATCTCTTGATCCAGCATCGACCGGAATATCTTTCTGAAGCTCTCTCAAAAGCGCCGTAGTGATGATCACCTTGCCGCCCGGGGCGCAGAAGGCGTTGATGGTCTTGTCGTCCTGCATGACGCGGATTTCATAATTAAGTTCCTTGCGGTCGCACTGAGATACGACGCGTTTGAAGACATTTTCGACTCTGTTCACCAGGATCGGATCTTTGCAGATTTTGTCATTTGGACAAGCCCTGTTAAAAAGGCTCAGGCCCAGGGAATTTTCCATCCAGAGTGGCACGAAGCGAAATTCGCGACGCTTGGTGACAGGGTTTCGCGGAAGCACAAAGTCCACGACTTTAATCACAGCATCGTGAATTTTGTGGGCAACTGATTTGACTGTTTGACAAGTGGCGTCCCAGGCGCGCTCCGCCTTATGGCCGATGGAAGATATTCGCATAATGAACTCCTTAAAAATTGTAATAAGGTATCATTATGGCAAATTAATGTCAAAAGTATATTAAATTATTGTTAAGATTTAAATATTAAATTAATAACAATTCGGATAAATTATGCAGCTTCTCTCCATTCAATCGCTGTGAGAAATTGCCGCCGCAGGTTATCGAGATTCTGGGGATTATTTTCCCTTACCTCTGCACGGCATTGAAAGCTTCTAGGGCCTTCAGTTGATCGCCACGAAGCTCATCCAATCTACCTTGGAGGTGTGGAGGGGTTGGTCCTTGGATGGAGAGAATTTGCTGTTTGAGCTTTAGGGCTTGCTCATCTGTCTGCAAAAGGTAGCGTAGCATCATGCGAAATTCATTTTGGGCCTCTGGACCTTTGGAACTTTTTGCAGCAAGACCTAATTGTTCCTGCAGGCGCGTTGCTTTGTTCAATGTTTCTGTTGCTTTCTGTAACGTGACGAGCTGTTGTTGATGTTTAGCCTGAGCTTCTATTACGGGCTTGATATGTTCATTTTCGAGGAGACTAATGACATTTGGATCCAGGAAGCTGTTGAGTTTATTAAGTTCCTGCCTTCTAGCATCAGCCGTTGGGAGGTTGAGGCATGCACTCAGTATCTGGTTGACCTGCTGCTGTTGTGCTTCAGAAAGAATTTTGATTTTTTGGATATAACCGATCTCTAACGCATCTTCTTTTGCCTTAACTAATTGTTTCCTCGCTTCTTCAGCGTTATTTTCTATTTCAGTTTTCTCCCTTTGACTATTTGTGATAAGCATTCGATAAGAGTCACTCAATTCAGAATGGATGGGGCGATCAGGCAAAGGGGTTGAAGGAGCGACATATGCTGCCGCTTGTTCAGCTGTTAACTTGTTTACATCTTCCTCAAAGCACATCAGGGCATCCAAAATAATAAAAGGGTCATCGATGCCGTTAGATCTTAGTTTATTTTCCAGATCCTTGGAGGAAGTGGCATTGTGATAAATGCTGACTGCTATAGTCAACTTGGCCATTTTGTCAGCTGATGCACCAGCGTAATGATCATTTATATAATCTTGGAATGTAGTCGATACCTTGATCTTCTGGATGAGTTCAGGGGAAGTGCTACTCGCTAGACGGTAGTGCAGAATGTCGCGGATATCATTTTCACTTTTTAAAAAGGCATCAGTCAGTGCACCCTCCATCTTGTCACGTGCTTGTGTTTGATCGCGTTCTGCAAAATTTCTAATTTTTTTTCCAATTTCATCCCGTTCTTTAATGCTTGTTGCATAAATCAACTGCATGTAGATCACTGTTATTTCTTCGAGTTGCGTAGGCGAAAGGGAAACCCCCTTCTCTCGCAAGCTGTTTTCAAAATGACCTTTAAATGATGGTTCGCGCTGTAACTTGCTCTTAAAATCTGCGTTGAAACTGGCAAGACTTCTTAATGGTTTAGGGGCCATGGGAGGCGGTTTTTTTGGTTCTGCAGCAGCTGCGGGAGCTCCTTGTCCCAATACCGTAGCTTTGGGCTCCAGCTTGCCGGTCTTCGGATTCTTTCCAAGAACGAGGATCTGATATTCTTGGAGGATATTGTTCATTTTTACCCTTTTGGACTCCAGGCGCGTGGCGCGTTCTTGCTCACCAGCGGTCACTGCTTTTGCGATTTTGCTGTCATATGTATCGATTTTTCCTTTTAAAAAGCCTAAAGGATTGCCAAGATCGACCGTCTTGGACTTAGCTTCATTGTCTGTGTAGCGCATCTGGGTGCCGCCGCTGTAAGTCGATTCCAGAACGAAGTCCTTTTTGCCTAATTGGCTAAAGACAGCGTATTCTTTCATCATCTTGTCGATCTTTTCCTTCGACGCACTTTGGAGGTGCTCATTGATTGTGGCGTCGTCGACTGCGCTGTAGAAATCGAGGGTGACATGGAACTCCTTACCGCCAATGGTCTTGATCAGGTGTGCAGTCGTGCCCCATTGATGGGTTTCCACAGTCCCGGTAAAGCCGTCGGCAAAGGTTTTCGGGCTTGCGCCAACGCGTGCTTCTGGTTTAGCGGGTTGCGGTCCCTGCCCTTGCTGCTGTTGCTGCTGTTGTCCTTGTTGCTGTCCGCCGCCCCGCTGTCCGCCTCCAGATTGTGCTTCTGCCACTGGTGCTGGCTGGGGTTGTGGTTCTTCTCTTGCACGTTCAGGACCGCCTGCGGCTGCTTGAGCGACTCGATCTGCAGCTGGTTGCCCAGCTCTTTGAACCGCCTCTACTTGAGCAATAATGGTGGCGGCCTGTGCTCTTGCATCTCGTGCCTGTAGCAAAAGGTTTTTCGCTTTTTCTTGTCTCTCAGCTTGCTTTTCTATCTTTTCTTGAACAGAAGGGCCTGCAGGGGTAGATGTCGCCTGCGCATTATTAGGATTTGCAGTGGTCGCTCCAGGTTTGGGAGGCACGGGAGGCGCAAGCTCTTGGATCATCTGGGTTAATTGCGTTTCAATACCATCAAGTTTTGAAATGAGGGGAGCAATTTGGGGATTGTGAAAGGGTTCGCCCTGGATGGGCAGCCGCTGATTGGGTTGTGGGCCAGTATTCCCTCCTGGAGGCGTTGCGGCTATCTGCGCGGTAAGCTGCTGAAGCTGTTGCTTCAGCTTGATTACTTCATCGCGTTGAATATGGAGAGTTTGAGGAGTAATGTCCGCTGGTGGTAATACCGCATAGCCAGCATCTGATCCGGAAGCAGCAGCTTTTTCATGTTGTTGAGGCGCTAGTTGTGCTGCAGTAGCTGCTGCATCTTTGGCTTTGGGAGCTTCTTGGCCGACTGGAGTAGTTACAGCGTCAGGGGTAGCTTGCCGGGTTGGTTCACCTTCGCGCCTTGCTGTGGCTTGAGCATGAGGTTCTTTTGTTGAAGCGGCATCAGCTAAGGGTGCTCGTTCTGAAGGAACAGTTTCATCTCTAGCTGTTCTTTCACTGCGTGCAGCACCTATATCGACAGGTCTTTCTGTCTGTGCAGAAGGTGCTATTGCGCCTGGATAAGAAGCTCTTCGAAGGGATGCAATCTCGCCTGGAGCAGCAGAGCCTTTTTGAAATTGCTCTGATTTTCTATCGGCTTTCTTTTCTGTTCTTTCTTCTCGTCTTGCCGCTGTCTCTCTGGATTCAAAGCCCTTTTTTGTTGGTGTCTGCGCGGCAAGGCTGATTTTGCCCTCGTTGATGGCTTCTTTCAAGTTATCAAGAGCATTGGGTGTGTTCTTGGAATAATTCTCAAAGGCGAGTTTGATAGCAGCTTTTTTCTTGTCGAAATCATCAATTTTGCTTGCGATATCTGGAACAGATTTAGCTAGAACTACTTTTGCCTCTTCATATTTTTGTTGTGCAGCTTGATAATCGCGCTCCGCATCCTTAACAGCTGTCTTGAATCCTTCATATTTTTTATTTAATA
>JAJFUZ010000323.1 GCA_021372155.1 Parachlamydia sp.
TCACGGGATTTTAGCCGAAATAACCAGCTTTCTCGAGATGTATGATAAAAAGACCCTCGACAAACTACCAGACACCTCTCTGATAGGTAAGAGTTCGGGTTGCAACAATCTGCAAAATTGGAAAGCAGATCTTAAAATTGCGAAGACATGGCTGGCAAAAGACAAACTCCTGGGCCCTGTCGAAAGCAAGATGATCGAGGCTTTGCAGAAAACTAAGGACATGCGCGAGTTCTGCATGACGCTTAACAGCCTGACTGCTGAGGAACATGCCCTTCTTGCAAAGAGAGCTGTGCAAGTATAAATTTCTCGAGCTTGTCAAGAATACAACTTCGCAAATCTACCCTTTCGGGAGACCTTCAGTTTCACGTCGATGCCGCATTTGCTCGATCTGACGTAATTCGCCATCATTATACAGCATACCATCGTCAGTCTTGCTCAGAGCAGCTTTTGAAAGATGATTCGCTAACGCATTCATGTTTTTCTGCACCTCTCTGTTGACTTACTCCCTCAGTTTGGTCACTTCCTGAAAATTTTTAATCCTTTACTTGACAGGGTGAATTCTGAAGCATAAAATATCATAAGTTAGCGAGTAAATTTTAAGGATGGAGAAAAAATCATATGATGGCGCATCGAATGGCAGTCTTGCGACAGGAAAGCTCAACTCACAACCCTCACTTACCGCAACTTAGAAAAATTTCTAGCTCTCCAACAAATCGTCGCCAGAATGTTGTGCGTTTATTTGGTGTGCATCTGGCTAACCAGCAGTTCGACTTGCACGCAAAGCGCAGAAGCCCTGATAAAACAGTTGGTTTTCCCTCCTTGACGCGCATCTCTGCTCTACCCCTAAGATCCGTCTTTGTACGAAGACCGCTCTCAACTTCGGTATCCCCAAGAGTCCACACGAGTGACATTATTAAAAACAATTTGAATCAATTCCAAAGAAAATCGATTCAAGAACAACGCAATGCTCTCATAGTTGCCCTTCAGCGTGAATTTCAATTTTCCACAGAAGATGAACTTTCATCCGAAACAATGAAAAAATTCATGAAATTCGCCAAAGTTTCTTTTGATCAGTTTTCACGCTATCGCCAGTTACTGAGTAATGAAACATGGGATGAAGATGATTGGGATGAAGCATTGCGCATCATGTTGATATGCTATGGCAACAGATTTGTAGAGTGGATCGACGATGAAAGAAAAGCGACATATCTCAAAACTGCACCATCCATCTGGAATAGCATTAAAATCGATCTTTACTTATCGAAAATTGCCGAGAAAACTGAATTTGATAAGATTCGCGCTACTGAAGTTATTATATCTAAACTTCAAGAAAGCGCTAAATTGCACCAGATTCGCCGCGTCATTGCGGTTTATGAAGGTGTTTGGCACGGTCTCTTTCTCATTAATCTTTACCAACGATTGCTTGCACATCAATTTAGCACAAAAATAGTGGGAACTGATATCAACCCCCTGTCTGTGGCTCTATTTTCTATTTATGCTAAACACATTGGAGAAGTACCTTCCAAAGACTGTTTTGTTTTTTTTAACGACGTTCGACGCCCCCTGCTCAAATCCGATCTCGAGTTGTTTGATTTACAAACAGCCGATGCTCGCGTGTTCAATTTATATTTTCGTACCTTAATCGATTTGCGTGAAGATGAAGTAGATGCCATTTTGGACGAAAAAAGCAGAGAAATGAAAAACGATGATTGTCTTGTCTGTACTCTTGCAGAAGATAGTTCTCGCTGCCAAGAGGCTTTGAAGCAAGTTGGTTTAACAAAGACAGAAGAAGGTAAGCACTTTATACGCTACTTTCACAGATATTCTACGAGTTTAACTAGCAGTTCCCTCGTCGAATCCTCTGTACTCGTTTTGCGTGAAGGAATGTTTACACAATTTATCAATCAGATGCAAAAAAAACATCGCTTACAAATTGATCACTTGGAACACATTGAAGTCGCCATTGATTTGCTGAAAGGGCGCGGTCGGCCCTTTCAAGCGAATCTTTTGATGTTAAAAAAAACACCCACCATCTAAGGAGTTGGTATGCAATACGCTGCTCATGCTAAACCTACGGCCCCTATTCATCACCCTCCTGTAAGAATCCATGTACCTTCTTCTGTTCGGGTGGCACGGTCTTTACAACATCGCAGTGTCTCATATAAAAAATCTGAATCCATTCATGCAAAACAAAAGGAGCCTACGGTTTTATTTCATTTTGTACCTCCTGATTCTCGCGATGCTCGCACACATTTTGAAGCCTTAAACGCTTCTCGCATCCAATGGAAAAAGGAGGTCGATCAAACCGAACAAATAAGAACCCAACACTCCCTCAAACGCGGCTTGGTCACACTTAAAAATTTAGAACAAAAAATTGATGAGATCGATGAAATTATTGCTGATTTAAGCCGGAGCTCAATTCATTCACACGATATCGTCAAGCTCACAGAAGAAAAGGAAAATGTTGAAAAAACATTGGGCCAACTAGTTCAGCATTTAGCAAGGATGAAAATTTCCTTAAGCTCTTAAAATTGACCCTCTTTGCTTGAAAGTCCCATGGCCTATGTATGCATTTCTACCTGACTTCTCTCTGGAGCAGCAGCGAAAGCTATGGGCTTAACAGGTATTTAGGTAAATACTACTTAGTTAATAAATTTACAATAATTCCATCGCAGTAGCTGCAGGCCAGTTCCTCATCGTGGGAAATGACAAGTGCTGTCACATTGAGCTGTAAGACCATTTCTCTCAGGAATTCAAAAACCAGCCTCGCATTGACTGCATCGAGTGCCGCTGTCGGTTCATCCAGAAGCAATAAGGCAGGCTGTCTTTGCAAGATCATCAAAAGCGACAAGATTTGTCGTTGCCCACCTGACAGTAAGTAGACAGGCTTTTTTAAATCAATTTCAAAGCGATTCAGGAATGGCGGCAGAGGCTGCGCCTTCGGAAGAGGCTTCCAGGGAAGTGGAAAGGCTGGAAGCAATGCGGAGCGCAAGTTATCCTCGAAACTTAGCTGGTCTGAGAGCATGCTGTCGAAGCGTTGTGTGACGCAAGCGATCGATCCTTTCAGATCGGTTCCTTCGCTAAGGTGATGATCCTTTCCATTGATTTTGAGAGTTCCGGAAAGGATGGCTCCGATCGGGATATCCCCTTGTAGAATGCCGAAAAGGGTCGATTTGCCCGATCCATTTTTTCCCTTAAGGCGATGGATCCTTCCTCGTTCAAGCTTGAATGTCAGCTGCTGAAACAAGGGTGCGTGGCCATCGAAACTGAAAGCAAGATCTTCAACGATCAATGGATACATATTAAACTCCTAAATGGTCGACATGCCTGCTCTGGGTCAGGGCAAGTCTCTTGTTAAACGCCAGCAATGCCGTCAACACAAAGAGGGCCTGAAAAGCATTGAAATATTTGAGATTCATCCCAAGAGCTAATAGAAGATGCTGCAGGATGAAATACCCTAGCAGACCTGCCAGGGGCATGAGGATGCGGGGTTTTTGAATGGTAACCTTTCCCAGGATGAGCGCTGTGATGCAAAGCAGAACCAATCCATAGGCCATCGACAGATCAACAAAACCATTGGCATGCGCAAAGAGATAGCCCGAAATTCCGGCTAAGGCATCAGCCAGCATCACCCCGCTCATGACAATGTACTTGGTGGATATGCCATAGTGGCGAAAGAAGGAGGGATTATTGCCAAAAATGTCATAAGAGACACCTAGCTGGCTGCGCAATCCTAAACCAATGAATAAAGTCAATGCGGTGCCGATGATCAGGAGGCCGCTCAAGCTATCCAGGATAGGGGGACTTTGGGTCCTGATGCTGAGGAGCGAAGTGCCCAAACAGTATTGCGTCAGGCCATGGAAGAGGCCATTAGTGATGATAGAGGCCAGAAGGAAGGGCAGCTTGAAAAATTGATTGAGAGAACTCGAGATAAGCCCAACCAAGGCTCCCCCAGCTGTCGCAACAATCAGGATGGCAAAGAGATTTCCCCCATGCTCCTGCACGATCACAGCAGTGACAGCGCCAAAAAGATAGGCGCTCTCCAGGCTAAGATCGGGCAATTTCAAGAGCGAATAGGAGATGTAAGCCCCCAGCACAAGGGGCAGTGCCAGGAGCATCTGTTCGATAAGCGCCGTCATCATGGCGCCCCCGACTGGATGAAGAAGAGGGTCTCAGGCGATATTTCCAGGCCTTGTTGAGCCAGGACGGCAGGATTGACTCTGAGCTTGAATATTTCCAAGGGTGTTGTGGGAATCTCGGCAGGGCATTTACCCTCTTTCAAGACCTTGAGAGCTTTCTTAGCTCCTTCGACGCCAAAGTCATATTCAAAAACGCCATATCCCAAGGCCGCCCCGCGGTCGACGGAATCCAGGTCGCTGGCGAGTAGCGGAATCCCCTGCTTGTTGCAAAGCTTGACGAGCACATCCAGGCCCGTGACTACCGTGTTGTCTTTTAACACCATGAGGGCTTGCCCCTCGCTAATGAATGCGGAGACCTTCTGAAGCATCTCATTGGCCTTGAATACTTCGATAGGCTTGATGCGCAGAGATAATCGGGAGGCAATTTCCTGAAGCCTGCTGATTTCATCCTGCGAACCGCAATCGAGGGTGGGATCATAGACAAGCAAAAGGGTGTCGAGATTCTTTCTGAAATACTTCAGAAGTTTAAGCGCCTTTTCATAATCCACCAGTTCGGAAACACCCGTCAGGAGATTTCCTGACGAGGCTTCCGACTCGATCAGCCCAAGTCCTGTAGGATTGGGAACCGCCGCAAAGATGATCGGTATCTTGAGACCCTTCTTTTCAAAGACTTCCTTGGCCATTCTGGCAGGGGTTGTGCAGATTGCGAAGACCAGATCGAACTGCTGACGTGCGATCTCCTCCAGTTCCGAACGCATCAGGGTTTTGTTCCCTTGAGCATTATAAGTCACGAATTGACAGTTCAATGCGCGATCTTTCGACAGCGTTTCGACAAATCCCCTCTCAATCTGCTCCAGGCTGGGATGAGTGACAGGTGTCAGAATGGCGATGCGCAGCGCCTTTTCTTCTTGGGTGGATTCAGGCTGACCTCTATTCAGGTAGACCATGCTCAATGTGAGATTTAGCAAAATACTGAATGTCAGTATGATAGGTAATTTTTTCATCCAATTTCTCCTTAAAAAATGTGTGTTTAAGCAAATGCAATCATCAGGAATGGCGTACCATTCAAGCGGTCAAAAATGAAAATAGGGGATTAGGCTCGCCAACGCTTGCAGCGAGAAGAAGAAAGAAGAAAGACTGTTTTGCTGCATTTAAGCAACATTGTCACATCCAGGTTATTAACTAAATAATAAGAAAGCTTCTTTTTTTTGACAAATGGATTCGCTTGGTTTCCCACACTGATTATGCACAGAAGCTATTGACCTTCGCTCACTTTAGAAGATTAACATCGCCTTCACAAATGAGTGTTAGCAAACATCCGAAGTTCATGGCGCTCCATTATCTAGTAGCCATATTAGAACTTTGAATTCGCCATGTTTAGCTGCACGATAGCGTGCACGTGCATCCCAAGGGGCTCCATGGGCCCTTGCCCATTTAAGAAGCTCGAGATGACCACCCGCAGCGGCTGTCATGCACACCTTTTCATCCCATGGTGCTTCCTGAGCTCGGAAATTCTTTAAAGCTTCGAGATCACCCCATTTAGCAGCTATAGCACAGACTTTTTCCTGCCACTGATTCCAGGCGTATTTAATTAGAGCAAACTGTCTGTATTTAACTGCTTTTCTGCATTCATCTACGCCTAACGGCATGACATTTCGATCGATCCATCGCAAAATATTAATATGGCCTCTCTCAATAGCCTTAGAATATATACGTTTGACATCCCATTTCACCCCGTTTCTCTGCATCCACTGTAACA
>JAJFUZ010000346.1 GCA_021372155.1 Parachlamydia sp.
ACGTCTGCTGATTTTAGAGACTTGAAAGGGGCTCATAACAATCTGACCCGAGCCCACGACAATACGATAGCTAAGCATAACATTCTGACTGCAGCACACGACGACCTGCTAGTCAACCACAATCTAACCGTGCGAGTCGTCGATCAACAGGGACAAAAGATACGGCTTTTAGAGGATCTTTCTGCGGCAGATACGCGAAGAGTTGACGCCGTCGTTCAAGTGCTGGATGCCCATACCCTGGAATTTAGAGGACAGCAGGCAAGAACCGATGAACTTTCAAGAGGACTCGCCGCCGCGAATGAAGCGCTGGCTGCCTCTCAGCGAGCACTGGCTGCCTCGGAACAGGCCCGTCTTGAAGATAAACAGGCCTTTGAGGATCGGATAAAAAAATTAGAGGAAAACAGCACAGCAACGACAGCCATCTCATCCCAAGTAAACGCTTTGATGGAACGTTTCGCAACTCATGAACAGCTTTACCAAACTGAAAAAACGCAGTATGCTCAGCGCCTTATAGCAGCAGAAGGTGCCATTGCCGAGGGCCAAAGAGAGAACCGCGAACTTAAGGCGACAGTTGTCACCCTGTCTGAAATCCTGGAAGAAGTCACCATCAATGGAGCCGTGACACACAAAACTTTCTTTGGAACAGTCAATTCCATGAACTCCAAACTCGATCTTGTCCTTGAGCGTCTTCCTGGGATCTCCCCTGGAGCCTCTCATACTTCCGGTCTATCCAGTTCTCCTCCGCCAGCTGCAGCCCAACCCACTTCGCCTTACGCAACTTCGCTCGCAAAACTTAATGGACTTAGAGTTCAAAGACAAGAAAACCCCGAGAGAGAGAGCCGTATCGTGGCATTACCCACTGCAGCACTTGGTCAACCTCCTGCGGCAGCTGCATCTGGTTCGAATGTTTAATTTGGACTCTGCTTGCGCAATATTTACGCAAGTCGAGTAAAAGAATTTTTGACTAAAAACAGGAATGACGTATAGACAAAATTATGAAGGTCAACGGCAGTAATTCACAGTATTCGATTCAAGGAAATCCCATCGGTGCCTATAGCGCTAAGGGATCGATAGGTAAGTCTCTGAAAGAGATCAGCTTAAGAATTATTGATCTCGTGAAACGGATTCTCATGTTCCCTGTCGAATGCCTGAAGAATTGCTTTTCTGGCAAAAAGGTGATCAGCCAGCGAATGGGTACAGAAACCAAAGCATCCTATCTTCGGCCTCTCATTTTGCCAGATGTTACTCCTGCATCGCCTCGAGTCTCGCATTCGGCCTCACCTTCGGCCTCACCTTCGGCCTCACCTTGGACCACGCCTCGAGTCCTGCGCTGGCCCCAACCCTTTACCCCAATGCCGGTGATGGCAACAGGGGCAGAAGCAAGACTCGATGCAAGACTCTTGGATCCTCCTCTAGGTCCTCAGGAATTCAAGGATTTTCTTAGACTTGTCAAACCACTCGATCAAGGGGTTAAAACTGCCCTATCTACTCTATATGATGAGACTGAAGCCCTGGCACCCGGGGAATTAGAGCGGCAATTTGGAGCTTATCACAACCGCCTGCTCGAAGTTTTGAACCCGGAGACGCTGAATGCACGCAAAGATTATATCGCTGCAATCCGAACCTATATCAAAGCGCATCCTCAGTCGAGGCTTTTTCCCAGTGTGGGCTTGAAAGACCCCAATTCGATCAGCCATGAAGTCCCTCGCATTTTGGCATCCGTCCTTTCGCCAGTGCTTGCCGCTGCTTTTCAGCAGATGCCGGAGAGACAGATGCGGGAAGGGATTCAAGGCATTTATTCCAGCCCTTACTTTGCTGATGGAATCGGAGGCAAAGTGGCGGGTTTCCTAAAGACGGGCAGGATCTGCTTCGATCATGTTGCTCAAGCCATTGATCTTTATGAAACGAGTCATCAGCTGGAGCTTGGCGACCTTCAGCAGGAATGCCGAAAAAAACTGATCCATCATACTTCAATGATGAAACCTGAGGAATTAAACCCGCTTTGGATGGTCGCAACCTTCTATGAGGATGCAGCGCTCCAGTTTGCCTGCATCCAAAATGCTAAAAATGTCCAGATGCCGCTTGATCTTCAACAAAAGAGAACGACTTTCCAGGATCTGACTGGATATTTGATTGGCGCGCCCTATTTTGATGGACAGCAGCATGCCACAACAATATTGAGAGTGTTTGATGCCTCGGTTTTAGCAAAATGTCAGGAAATTGGAATTGAATCCGTCCAGATCATGTATGCCACCCCCCAAATGGATATGGCGAAATTGAGCTCCTTCAAATGTCTGGATCTGGATTATCAACCCGATTCCCGCAACAGCGATCGGGCTGTTGTGGAAGCGATTTCCTCCCTGTTAAAAGATAACAGGACATTGACCGAGTTAAAGCTGCGCCTCCCTCAACTGAACGCAGAATCAGCGAGGCAACTGGCCAATGCTCTTCAAAAAAGCTCTCTTAAGTCATTCGAACTGCGATTCTGCCAAATGGATGCAGATGCAGTTTTAGCGCTCTCCCAATATCTGGCTAAAAACCAGAAACTCGAAAAAGTAACATTGCGAGGGACTGGTCTTGGCGAACAGGGATTGCAGCAGTTGGCTGAGGGTTTGAAAAACAACAGTGGGATCCGCCAGATCGGTCTCCCTGGATGCAAAATTGAACCCGTGCTGCCCGCCTTCAAAGATTCCCTGAAAGGTCGCCTTCCAAAACTCGAAATCGTTGTTTAAGCAGCAATTCCCGAAAAAAAATGCAAACCGGCTAAGACTCTGAGCGCACGCTTAGATTGCGACGGACTGCTGCTTCATAGCTTCTATTTTTGAGCTTGTCTCAAGAGGGCAAAACATGCTATAATGATAGGCGTAAAAATAACGCTGTCGCCGTGAGCAAATCCTTTCGAAGAGTACCCAGAAACTATGATGCGACCCAGATCACGAACCATCGCGTCGGTGATCTGCTGGCATCTGCCCTCTCTCGGATTGGCGATGTGTATCAGGACCAACCTGGACTGATCCTGGCCGCATGGCCCGGACTTGTCGGACCCCAGGTCGCTTCGATGACGCAGGCGGTTCAGTTTCATGAGGGTATTTTGCGGGTGAAAGTGCATAACTCTCCCCTTTACAGCCTTCTGACTCAGCATGAAAAGCAGCGGCTGCTGCGATCCCTTCGGAACCAGTTTCCCAAGGTTGAAATCAAAAGTATCTTATTCCGTATCGGTTAAAGGTGAAGAATGACCAACGAGACAACTCAGAAAGAATATAATGCCAGCTCGATTACCGTCCTCGAGGGCTTACAGGCAGTGCGGGAACGTCCAGGTATGTATGTGGGCGATACCAGTTCAAGCGGTTTGCACCAACTCGTCTACGAAGTGGTCGACAACTGCATCGACGAAGCGATGGCAGGTTACTGCAGCGCCATCTACGTGATCCTGCACAAAGACAATTCGGTCACGGTCGAAGACAACGGACGCGGCATTCCTGTCGAAAAGCATGAGAAAGAGTCGATCAAGCGCGGCCGAGACGTCTCGGCTCTCGAAGTAGTCATGACCGTGCTGCATGCTGGCGGCAAGTTCGACAAAGAAACCTATAAGGTCTCAGGCGGCCTTCACGGCGTCGGTGTCTCCTGCGTCTGCGCCCTCTCGAAAAAGATGGTCGTCCAGGTCTACAAGAATGGCAAAATCTACGAGATGCAGTTTGGTCAGGGCAAAGTAACCGAGGATCTGAAAGTCGTGGGAGAGTCCTCTAAGCGCGGCACGAAAATCACTTTCTGGGCAGACGACACCATCATGAGCGTCAGGGAGTTCGACTACGACATTTTAGGTAAGCGCCTCAGGGAGCTTGCCTTCCTTAACAAGGGAATCAATATCTATTTTATTGACGAACGCTCGGATAAGGACGATGTCAACTTCTGCTACCAGGGCGGACTTGTCTCTTTCGTCGCTTTCTTGAATGAAAACAAAGAACCGCTCTTCCCGACGCCGATCTATTTCCATGGCTCGCGCCAGGGCGACGACGCCCCCATCGAGTTTGAGGTGGCGATGCAGTGGAATGATACGTTTACGGAAAACATCTACTCTTACGTCAATAATATATCCACGCGCCATGGTGGCACGCACCTGTCTGGCTTTTCCACAGCCCTGACACGCGTGCTCAACACCTACATCAAGGCGCACAACCTGCTCAAGAACGACAAGATCTCAACGTCGGGCGATGACATGCGCGAAGGTCTGACCGCGGTCATCTCGGTCAAGGTCGCCAATCCGCAGTTCGAAGGGCAGACCAAGCAGCGTTTGGGCAACAGCGATGTGGGCTCGGTTGTTCAACAGATTGTAGGCGAAGAGCTGGCGATCTATCTCGATGAGCATCCTCAGATCGCCAAGTCCATTGCCGACAAGGCCATCTTAGCGGCACAGGCGCGAGAAGCGGCCCGCAAGGCGCGCGAGCTGACACTGCGCAAATCCGCACTGGACAGCGCGAGACTCCCGGGTAAACTAACTGACTGCCAGGAAAGGGATCCCAAGCTGTGCGAAATCTATATCGTCGAAGGAGACTCTGCTGGTGGCTCGGCTAAGCTGGGGCGCGACCGGCGTTTTCAGGCGATCTTGCCGATCCGCGGTAAGATCCTTAACGTCGAAAAGGCGCGCCTCGAAAAGGTTCTCCAGAACCAGGAAGTTGGCACGATGGTCTCCGCGCTCGGATGCGGCATCGGGGCAGATGGCTTTACTTTGGAAAAGCTGCGCTACCACAAAATCATCATCATGACTGACGCCGACGTCGACGGCTCTCACATCCGCACTCTGCTGCTGACCTTCTTCTACCGCAACATGCCGGCACTCGTCGATAACAATTTCATTTATATCGCTCAGCCTCCTCTCTATCGCGTGACACGCAAGAAGACCAGTCGCTACATCCAGTCCGAAAAGGAGATGGATGACTATCTTCTTGAGCTTGGCATGAGCGACATCCATATTCAACTGCGCGGACAGCAGGCGCCCCTGCCCCAGGACGAGATGAAGAGCTTCCTGGAAACCATCCTTGAAGCGGAAAACCTGATCTCGCGCATTGAGCGCAAAGGGGTTCCCTTCCGTGAATTCATGGCCGCCAGGAATGCTGAGGGCATCCTGCCCCGCTTCCAGCTCAACCTCATCGAAGGCAACCGCTTTTCCTATTCGCACGATGAGCTTGAAGCCCTTCGCAAAGCCAACGAACAGGTTCAACATCAGCGCCACCTCGAGACTCTGGCCTCGATCCCTGCGGAAGAGGTGACGCCTGAGATGAAGATCTTTCAACCTTCGCGTCTCCATTTCATCGAACTCTATGAAGAGGAGGCCTTCCAATCGCTTCTCGGAAGGCTTCAGTCAGTTGGCTTTGATTTGAATAACTACCTGATATCCGATGGCATCCTTCTGCAAATCCTTGAGGAGGGCGACAAGCGCGAATCCTTCCACACTCTGCGCGAGACGATCGAACACATTCGTGCTAACGGACGCAAAGGGATCGAAATCCAGCGCTACAAAGGGTTGGCCGAAATGAACCCAGACCAGCTCTGGGAGACCACGATGGATCCCGCGAAACGCACGCTGATTCGCGTCACCATTCCCGATATGATCGCCGCCGATTATACCTTCACCATGCTGATGGGCGAAGAGGTTCCACCTCGCCGCGCCTTCATC
Organism: Parachlamydia sp.; assembly: GCA_021372155.1. GTDB lineage: Bacteria > Chlamydiota > Chlamydiia > Chlamydiales > Parachlamydiaceae > JAJFUZ01. Next base: position 5,675 of record JAJFUZ010000346.1, read on the forward strand.
GAACAGCACGCCCTATCCGTTAAAAATCTCGATATTTGAGGCCGCATATGTCCTATACGCAAAATGAAATGATTGTCCCACGCACCGTCGAAGATGAGATGAAGGATAGCTATCTGCGCTATTCGATGTCTGTCATCATCTCGCGCGCCCTGCCCGATGTGCGCGATGGTTTGAAGCCATCGCAAAGGCGCATCCTGTTTGCCATGCGCCAGCTGAACTTAAGCCCGACAGGCAAGCACAGAAAATGCGCCAAGATCTCCGGCGACACCTCCGGCGACTACCATCCACACGGCGAACAGGTCATCTATCCCACTCTCGTGCGCCTGGCGCAGGACTGGGTCATGCGCTACAAGCTCGTCGACGGCCAGGGTAACTTTGGCTCCATCGACGGAGACCAGCCGGGCGCCATGCGTTATACCGAAGCGCGTCTGACCCATGCTTCGATGCAGCTCATGGAAGATCTCGACAAAGATACCGTCGAGATGGTGCCCAACTATGATGAGACCAAGAAAGAGCCGTCTGTATTCCCCTCGAAATTTCCCAACCTGCTCTGCAATGGCTCCTCAGGGATTGCCGTCGGAATGGCGACCAATATTCCTCCTCACAACCTCATCGAACTCATTCAGGCAACAACACTTCTGCTGGATAATCCCCTGGCATCTGTCGACGACATTATGCAGGTCATGCCGGGACCCGATTTTCCTACCGGCGGATATATCTGTGGCTATCGCGGAATCAAAGAGGCTTACCAAACAGGCCGTGGCAAGTTGATGGTGCGGGGTCAGATTCTCGTCGAGGATATGGAGGCAGAAAGGCAGCGTCTGATCGTCGATGAACTGCCCTACAATGTCAATAAAGCCCGCCTCATCGAGCAGATCGCCGATCTGATCACCAATAAGTCGATCACCGGTATCTCCGATCTGCGCGATGAGTCGGACAAAGATGGCTTGCGCATCGTCATCGAACTGAAGCGCAATGAAGTGCCCGAAGTGATCATCAACCAGCTCTATAAATTCAGCGACCTGCAGGTCACCTTTGGCTGCAACATGCTTGCCCTGGACAAAGGGTTGCCGCGCACCATGAACATCAAACACTTCGTCATGGCCTGGATCGACCACCGCATCGAAGTGATCCGGCGCAGGACGCGGTTTGAGCTGGCCAAGGCCGAAGCTCGCGCCCATATCCTTGAAGGTTACCTCAAGGCGATCGACCATCTGGATGAAGTGGTGCGCCTGATTCGTGCGAGCGACAACCGCGATATGGCCCGCATTCAGCTCATTCAGCAGTTTCAGTTCAGCGAAAAGCAGGCGAACGCTGTCCTCGACCTACGCCTCTATCAGCTGACAAGCCTGGAGAGAGACAAGATCTCCAGCGAACATGCCGAACTGATCAAGAAGATCGAATACTTCCGCGCCGTGCTGGCCAGTGAAGCAATGGTCAAAGAGATCATTAAAGAAGAACTTGCCGACATCCAGAAAAATCACAAGAGTGAGCGTAAGACGCGCATCATCGCCGCAGAAGGCGAGATGAACATGGAAGACCTGATCCCGAACCTCCCTGTCATCCTGACCATCTCTGAAGACGACTACATCAAACGGATGCCGATCGATACCTTCCGCGAACAGCGGAGAGGCGGCGCCGGCGTGACTGGAATGGAGATGAAGAAAGAGACCGACATTTTGAAGAACAT
>JAJFUZ010000350.1 GCA_021372155.1 Parachlamydia sp.
GCTCTTCCGATCTGAAGCCTTCTTATAGGTTTCCAATGCTTTACGCACTTCGGGATTCAGCTTTTGATCCAGTATTTTCTGAGCTGCAGTCATGTTTTCAGCCAGATTGTTGTGGCATTGCACATCCAGATCGAGATCTTCCAGACTGCGCCCCTGTGTATGCCTGCGCAAATGGTAATAGCGCCGCATGGCATTAAAGACGGCATTGAGATTTTGTTGGAACTTCTGCAAATTCTGGATCAAATTCCCCTCTTCGGGAATCTGTTTTCGATTAATTTTCTCAAGCAAGGTTAAGGTGCTCTCTTGCAGCTGCCAGCTCAGGAGATCGACCACAGTCACATGAGGTAAGGATTTAAATCGAGGAGTGAGCAGGCCTTCTAGAGAGGAAAATGCTGTGGTATATGTGTGGCAACTGTTATGCATGGAGCTGTTGACAAAGCTGAAAAGAACGCTCATATGGTTGACGGGGTGGTGGATGCTCATGGTGTATTCATCTTCCAGCCAGCCTTGAAGATCAGTTTCTTTCATGCCCTCCTCACTTTCAAATCTCAATTTTCCTTGGCAAAGCGGGATGAGCTTCTCCATTTTATCGCGACATTCTCGATTGCAATCATTAAATTTGTAGAGTTGGTCTGTCAGTCTTTCGACAGCTGTTTTGATTCTAGTGAGCGAATCTACGCTTTCACGCTGTCTTGCAGGAGTGAACTTCTGATAGGCTTGAAGCTCCTGATGAATCGCACAAAGCCTCTCCAAGAGTGTTTGAGAACGGGCGACAAGATCGTTATATGCCGCTTCTGCCGCTTTAAAATCGCCGATGTTCTTACGATAGAGGCCTTTGGACTCGAGCTTTTCCTTGAGAATCTTTGGAAAGGATCCCGATTGAAAGCAAAAAGCTCTATGGAAGGCGATCAACCATTCCGATACTTTAGGGCCTACATAATCGATTAAGTCAGTGTCATTGGCTCCGGATACAGGTTGCGTTTTGAGAGGATGAAAGAGAATTGGCATCAGGTGGACAGGGTCACGAAATCCTTTCAGAAGAAGCGTGAGAATCAGTTGAATCCGCTCAGCATTTTCCTGCAGTTGCTTGTCTCTATGCTCCTGCTTAGGATCAGGAATAATTTGACTGCGGTATGCGGCCAAAGAGTCCAGATTTTTGGCAATTCCCTGCAGAATAAAAGACATCTTTTCGGGAGATGAACTGCATCGATCGATTAACAGAAAGGTCGCCTGAAAGGCTGTCCGCAGTACCAAAACATTCTCTCTGGTTTTGACATCTTCGAGCCTGCAGCAATTATCCAAAGCCGCAAAAAGGAGCATGCGCAAGGCTCGCAAAGAGTTAAGCTGATGACAGGTGACGATCCCTTCTGTCCATTCTGCGATCTCGGCTTGATACTCATTCATCCTTTCAACCTGATCCTCTGGCTTAGGATCAGAGGGAGCAGCTGGTACATGATCGAGGACTTGACATGTTTTGAGAAAACCGATGGAACGCATCAGAACGCTGATCTTGTCGGGCAAGCTTAAACTTTCATGCGCTTTATCGCTCAAATTTGTCTTCTCGATTTTTTTCGCCTTGCGATCGGGAGTGGTCTGCAATTCCTTGGGAACGTGGCCCGGAGGACGCAGGTACAGCTGCCGCTGCAGCAGAGACTCATTAGCTAAGCGGCGCAAGTTTACATTGACCTTTTCTTTCAGGTCGGTTGGAATAGAGAGGTTTGTTGAAGAAGTTGCAGGAGTTGCATGCATCAGAACACCAAATATTTATATTAATTTCGATTGTTAATTAGAATAGCAAACAACTGACATCCCTACAAGTATTAGGATAACTCTCAGATGCCTGCGGGCTGCACTTCCAGCACTAATGCATGATGTTTTTGTAGGATTGCGCTAACACATACATTGCAATGGCGCCAACTATCGCCACGACAAAAGCTGTTTTGTAGTTTTTCAAAATCTTGGCCCTGGGTTGATGCTCCTGAAGAGCCTTTAACCTTTCAGATTGTAGGGAGTCAATTTCAATTGGCCATGCTTTAATGGAGATGCTGTTGGTTTTAACAGCAAGAGAGAAATTAAAAAGAGTATATAGGATGGTTAGGCCACTGGAAACTTGAAAATTTAAATCTTTATGTCTTCGCATGTAATCCCGAAAAATCAACGCTAAATCTCTCGCGACTTCCTCGACGAGGATTGACGTTTTATTATCAAAATAGGGGACATCGAATTCGAGATCATTTCCCTTTGAAAAAACATCAAGCCACTCTTTGAAAGGGGGCAGATTCTGATCTACCTCAACCCATTCTGAAATCCGTTTAGCATCTCTTTTTTGAGTCATCTCCAGAGAAAAATCTCTTGTCAACGGTTTGATTTGAGTCGGTGTGGACTTGTAGCCGTTTTCTAAAGCCTCTTTTAATTCAGTTAAAAACAATGAGGCAATTTCATCCGCTATCTCTGCAGCAAACCTCCTGTGATTGATGAAGAAATCTCTATCCCAAGTATCTCGGATTTGCTTCTTGGAAGCAACGGAACCCTCTGAATGGATAATTGGAGAAAATTGGCCTGAAACTTTCATTCTTTCCTCGCCTGCGAAAATCTTCCTTTATTTATGAAGCAGCTCCTCATAAATTTCCATCACTAAATAGCCGCGCGAGCGGCCATAAATGTTGCTGGTCTGCATGGCTTGGATGAAGTGCGTCGCATCGATCCAGACAGGAGGATATTTATACCGCGCCACATCTAAAATCAAAAATGAGTCGCTGGCGGCATCATAGGCCGCGACTGGCGACCAGTGTCCGCCTCCATCCTGCTCCAACTCCCGGCGCTGATAGAGAGCAAGAACGCATTGATTGCTTTGTTGGAGAGCGGAGATCATGGAAGATCGGATCTCCTGTTCAGACAACTCCTGCGCTTCAAACTTGGTTACATGGATAGGGAATGTCTCTAACACGTTTGCCAGTTCATCCAGAGCCATGCCTCGCTCCTTGACTGCTTCTGGATCGATGACGCCAGCCACCTCTTCAGAAAAAAACTCTTCCTGCGTAAACATCCGGTATCTCCCCAGATATTTCGATGGCGGTGGCGCAACCGAGAGAACATTTAATGCCATCACAGAAGAGGCGACGCTGCAATAGGCCGGACGGATCTGCGATTCATAATAACGCAACAGTTTCCACAAGTTCGCTTTCGCTTCGCTGCTTTGCAGGCGATGCAAACCTTCGGACGAATCCCATATAACGCTAGGATCCAGCGCAAAAGCAACAGATGATATCCCTATCAGAAGCAGAAACAAGAAACATATTCGCATTGTTATAACCGATTTTTTAATAGTAACAAAAACGTCAATAAGTCATTTTCCGTTGATAATACTTTAAATTAGCACTTTGATACAAGAATTGTAGATTACTGATTGAAATAAAATTAACATCTATAGCTATAGACAAATCAATTATTTTATAAGGGGCGGAAGACAATACTCCTCGCCCCCATTCAATTTATAAGCTGGCCAAAAACTCAGCTGTTAACGTTGCGACCGCCTGCTCGTGGCGTGCGATCTCCTTGTCCATCACTTTCTGCCTCAGACCACCTGTGCGCTCCTCTACTTTGTCAAAAACAGTGCGGATCTCTTTTTCGCGCTGCTCCACAGACTGTTTCTGCGTTTGCAGGATCCGCGCTGTATCAGCGTGACGGACTTGTGTCATGCGCAAAGTGTCTCGCGCCACATTCATTTCTGTCTCAGCGTGTGCCGCTGCATGCAAGGCCGTCTGCACCTTCATTTTGGTCTGCGCATCTGTAGCTTGAAGCTGATGCAGCTCGGCTGTTGATCGAGCGAGGAGAGATTGAGCCTCTCTCGCTTTTTTGCATTCGGCTTCCAGCTGATCTACACGAATCTCAAGGGTTTGCAGAACATATTTTTGCCTGAGGCTTTGCAAGAACTGCATTTCGGCCTGGCGTTTGACTAGCGAGCTTTGAATCAGAGCAGACTGCGCCACTCGGAATGCCTGAAGTTCAAGATCAACTTGCCTCTTGATCTCTTCCATCTGGCGCTTGGCCTGAAGCAGGTTGGCTGCAAGCTGGTCTTTATCTTTAGCTTTGAGCGTCAGAGCAGCAATCTCGGCTGGCAAGATAGCTGTGCGCTGCGTATGCCTTTCAAATTCCGCCTGGGCGCGCTGCAAGTCGCTTTTCAGATCGTTAAAGCGGCGTTCGTTTTGAGCGGCAACTCTCTCTGCACTCTCTACCTCGAAACGCAAAGCATCGCACTCTCTTTGAAGACCGCTCAGATTGGCGCCACTGCGGATCAGGGATATTTCCTGATCGCGCTGCTTTTCAGCTTCTCCGCGCGCCTGCGTCAGCTCCTGCTTGATCGCCTCGAGGCAGCGGCGATGCTGCTCCTGCTCTGTGAGCACTCGCGCCTTTCCTACGCGAAACGCCTCTATCACCTTGTGCGGCATCGACACCTGTTCCCAATAGGCAAGTGCCTGACCGGAACCCAGCAGCAGATCTCGCGCATGCGCGGCGACATACTGAAGCCCTTTAACTCGAAGATGGGGATTCTCCTTCTCAATCAGCCCATGGCGATGCATCAACGCAAGATCTGCTGGAGATAGGTTCTCAAGCCGTGCAAGCCCTGCGATCTCTGTTTCGAGCCGTCTGGCAACCGAGAGCTGTCCTGGCAGAGCATCTTGAGCGAGGACAAAACCTCGATCAAAAAGTCCTGGACAAAGCTGCAGAAGTTCGATCACCTGATGCGTCTCTGCCAAGACCTTTCCAGAAATCTCTTCGCGTTTGAAAAGACGTCCCGCTTCGTTCAAGAAGGTTTCCGCTTCCTTGGCAACGATCTCTCGAATCGTCATGCGTGTCCAGCGCTGCTTTAAAATCATATCCCTGGAAAGACCAAAGGCCTGCATTTCCGGCTGCATCTTTTGCATTTCATTGAGAGATCCAGCTGCAACCAGATGCTCCTGCACCTCGCGATGGAATTTCTCGAAGTTGAGTTTGCTTAAGAGATTGTGGGTGAGAAATTCGGTGCCAAAGCGGGATTTAAACTCTAAATAGCGCATCCCTTCCGCCCGCTGATTCACCTGGGCGCTGAAGCGATTGAGGAGCTCCATTCCCTCGATGCCGAACAGCTTCCTGTCCTGAGCATACTGGGAAACGCGTGCCTCCTCATAGGGAAGATTCAGGAAGCTCTTTTCGAGCTGCTGCTGAAAGGACGCATCTCCCGTACAGGCGCTGGCCAGAAAGTCAAAGCCATTGCGGTTGCGGAAGGCCTGATATCCTGTATCTTGAGAAAGAAATCGGCGCTTTTCGCTCTCCATGACAAAGGCAGCAAGCTCCTTTTCCGTTGCGCCAAAGAGGCGTGCCTCCTGTGACTGTGCCAGGGCCACGACGCCCCCCATGCTGTCAGCATTCTGACGAACATGATCTAAATATTTTACCTTAAGCAAATTTCTGCTTTCCTGAGTCAGTAACTCATAAGCAAACGAGCTGCCATGCTTGCCTTTGAACTCTTTGAAAGCCAGGGCCTCTGCATCGCGATGTAAAATCGTGCGCAAAGCATCCAGGTTGATGCGCTTGAGATCGATCAAGTGGCCATATTTTTGGCGGATCTGCTCATAGCCCATCTGCTGCGCTTCGATATCGGCGCCCGCTTTGCGCGCTCGGCGCTTGCAGAACTCCGGATCATTTTTGGAAGGCGATTTGCATAAAAGATAGATCCCCGCTGCTGTCAAGGCGATTGACAGCACGGCAAGACCTGCGATAGCTAGAGGTGTCACAGTAAAGGCAATGGCTGCAGCCGTTCCGATCGCCGCCAGCACGGCCAATCCCGCTAAGCTGCCTCCCGCAATCTTCTGGACCTTCTCAACTTGCAGAAACGAAACTTTAGGAAGCTGAAAATCAGCCCAGTTTAATTGTGCATTTTGATTTTTTTGAATTGCCGTGGCTTGAAACATACTGTCCTCTTTATTTTTAAAATAACCTCAAAGCATAACAACTTACCGTTAATTAACT